>JBAVML010000327.1:0-26406 GCA_049690035.1 Chthoniobacteraceae bacterium | reverse complement strand
GCTTTCTGTGCTGGCTATTCACATTCCCGATTCTGCTACTGCCGCGGGGTCGTGTGGACGCGCGCGGCACCGGTTGGTGCTGGATCGGTTGGGGCGGCGCATTTCTGCTCAATCTCATCGGCTATTTTCACGGCTATCAGCAGCCGGTGGAACACCCGGGTGCCTGGACGATGCTTGGACGTTCGAACCTGATCGCGGAATATTTCTGCGCCTACCTCGGTGGTCCGCTGGCGTTTGGCACGGTGTTTCCGAGCGGCGCGGTGGCGCCGGGGATCGGCGCCTGCCTGGTCGTGTTGTTTGCCGGGGCGGTCGTGTGCGCGTGGCGTTGGCGGCGCGATGCGAATTTCATCCATACCGTCCTGCCGTGGCTGATGATCGGCGGGTATGCCCTGGCCAACGCAGCGCTCACCACGCTGGGCCGGGCGCGGTTCGGGCCGGCGCAGGCCTTGGATTCCCGATACGCCGTGTATTCGATCATGCTGCCCGTGAGCCTGCTCGCCCTCGGGGTGCTGATTCATCGCCGCCTCCGGCGAACGGAATCACCGGTGCAAGCGCATGCCGGGGTGCTGTTTGCCGGGCTGGCGGGGATGATGGTGCTGCTTCATACGCTGGGGGAATTGAGGATTCTCGAGGCGTGGCCGGTGACCAAGCACTATAGGCTGACGTGCAAGGCGCTCGTGCAGACGATCAACGTCGTCGATGAGCCGCGGTTGCTCGCCAACGTCTCGCCCTCGGTCCCGACGCTCCGCTCGACCGTGAGTGCGATCGACCGAATGGGCCTGCTCAGCCCGCCCATCCTGCGCACGCCTGCCATCGCGGAAGTCGGTGATCCGCACGATGCCGGCGACGGTGGGTGTGGACACCTGCTGATCGCCGCCCGTCCTGCGCCAGGCCAGATCACTCTCACAGGCTGGGCGCTGCTGCCGGAGCGCTTGGAACCGGCGGACGCCGTGTTGTTGACCTACGATGAAGTTGGTGGCGCACCGAAGATTTTTGCCCTAGTCGAGGTGGATGGAGATCGTCCCGAGGTGGCGGCTGCCACCGGGCAACGCGGGCTCTTGCTCTGCGGCTGGGAGAGGACCATTTCGACGACGCAACTGCCGCCAGGTGCGGGCGTGATTAAGGCCTGGGCCTACGACGCCGAGTCGCGCCGCGCGTATCGGCTGGCCGGTTCGGCGGAGTTGGCCGCGCCCTGAACCGACTCGTCAGGCAAAGAACCGCTCCGGCGCCACGATCGGGCGGTGGTGGCAGATGCGTTCGACGAGCGTGTCCCAGTGCTCCTGGCCGCCGAGGATTTCGATCTCGACGCGGAGGTAATAGATCGGGACTTCGGGGGTGACGTTGCGGGTGGGGAAGCGGACGCTGTCCTTCTCGGTGGTGACGATGAGATCGAGGTCGCGGCGAGAGCAGCGGGCGGTGAATTCCTCGAGCTCCTTGTCGGTAAAGCGATGGTGGTCGGCGAAGCGCTTGGCGATCTCGAGGGTGGCGCCGAGGGCGGTGAGCTTTTCCTCGAAGCTCTCGGGACGCGCGATGCCGGAGATGGCGGCGATGTATTTCCCCTGGAGAAAGTCGAGCGCGCGGCGATCCTCGGTATCGTAGAGATTCTGCAGGTAGAGCGCCTGGTGGGTGGTCTCGATGATGTCGGCCGTCTGGTTGAATTTGCGGATGCGCTTGATCAGGCGGCGGTTGCCGTCGGCGGGGGATTTGGTGATGAAGATGTAGCTGGCGCGGCGCAGGTTGGACGGTGGTTCGCGGAGGGTGCCTCGGGGGAGGAGGTATTCGTTGCCGAAGGGAGCTTGGGCGTCGATGAGGCAGATGTCGAGCCGGTGGCGGAGGTCGAGGTACTGCATGCCGTCGTCGAGGAGGAGGATGTCGCAGCCCATTTCGCGGACGGCGTAGAGCGCGGATTTCACGCGGTCTTTGCCGACGAGGACGATTACATCCTTGAGCGACTTCGCGAGCATGAAGGGCTCGTCGCCGGCGAATCGGGAATCGAGGAGGAGCTTTTCGCCGTCGTGGACGATGCGCGGTTTTTTGCGCTCCATGCCGAGCCACTTGCGCTGGAGCCGGCGGAAGAGCGGGGGCTTCTTCGATTTGTAGCCGCGGCTGAGGATCGCGACCTTGCGACCGTGGTCCTGCAGGGTGCGGGCGAACTTCTCGACGACCGGTGTCTTGCCGGTGCCGCCGACAGTGAGGTTGCCGATGGAGATGACCATGCAGCCGGGCGGCCGCTCGCGGAAAAGTCGATGCCGATAGAGCCAGAGCCGCGTCTGCACGCCGCCGCGAAAGAGCCAGCTCAGCGCGTAGAGAAACCACCGGAGCACGGCGGCGCGCTTGCCGTAGCGACGCTCGAGAATGACGTCGATGGCGAACTGCTCAAAGCGCTCCAGTGCGGCACGCATGAAGAAAAGGCGAAAGGCGAAAGTCAGCGGTTTGACTTCGTGTTCTTGGCGATGGTGACGAGGATCGCGATGAGTTCGGTGGACTCCTGCTGGAGCGGGCGGATCGATTCGAGGGGAAGCAGGTCGGCGCCGTCGATGAGTTCGAGCCAGTAGCGGGTTGCCTCCAGTTCCTGCAAGGCGCCTTCGATCTTGCTGACGAAGTCAGCGGGGGACTTGGCGCGCTGGGCTTCGCGATACTGGGCGCCGACGGAGGTGCCGGAGCGCAGGAGTTGTTTGCCGAGCACGCGGGCGACTTCGTCGTCGGGGAGCGTGCTGTAGAGCTCGATGACCTGGAGCGCGTACTCTTTCGTGCGATCCATCAGGTCGTGCTTCATACAATGATGGTGCCTTCGTTGTCCGCTGCGGTGATGACGATGCGCGCGCCGGGGTTTCCGCTCGCGGCGAGCATCGCGTCGCCGATTTCCTGACCACCTCGCTCCGCTATACACGCGATGGTCGAGCCGCTGCCGCTGAGGAAGCCGCCGAGGGCGCCGGCTTCTTCGCCGGCCGAGATCACCTTGCTGAGGAAGGGGATCAGCGCCTTTTCGCGATAGGGCTGGTGGAGGTGATCTTCGAAGGCACCGCGGAGGAGCGCGTAGTTCTTTGACGCGAATGCTGCGGTGATGCGGCAGGCATTGGCGCAGGAACGCGCGGCGCCGAGGCGATCGATCTGTGCGGGCAGGGCGCGTCGGGCGTCGGGTGTGGCGATTTCGAAATCGGGGATGAGGAGGATGAACTGCAACGAAGTGGTCACGTCGAACCGCGCAACCTGCGGCCCGCCCGCGACGGTGAAGCCGCCAAAGGCCGCGGGCGCCGCGTTGTCGGGATGGCCTTCGAGCACCGCGCAGATTTCGAAGAGGCGGGTGTGTTCCAGCGGGTGTCCGGTGAGTTCGTTGAGGCCGCGGAGAAGTCCGAGCCTTACGGTGACGCTGCTGCCCATGCCGCGTGAGCGAGGCACGTCGCCTTTGATGGACCACGCAAAATCAAACGGCGCAACGCCCGCTGCTTTGAAAAACAGCTGCGAAGCTTCGGCCGTCATTTGATTTGGCTCGACCGCTGCACCACGGCGGACGCTGACGAAATTGTAGATCTGCAGCGCGACCCCGAGGGCGTCGTAGCCGGGGCCGAGATTGGCGGTCGTCGCGGGGACGCGGATCGTCACTTCGTTCATCGATTGCGGGTTGCGGATTGTGGATTGCGGATTAAAAGGCGAGCCCGCTCCGGGCTTCGTACGTGGGCGGCGAATAACAAATCCGCAACCCGCAATCCGCAATCCGCAATTCCATGTCTCGTCTCGACGCCCGCTCGCCCGATCAACTCCGCCCGATTACTTTCACTCCCGGCATCGCACCGCATTCCACTGGCTCGGTGCTCGTGGCGGCAGGGGATACGCGGGTCATTTGCAGCGCGATGATCGAGGAGAATATCCCCGGCTGGATGAAGGCGCAGAAGGTGCCGGGCGGGTGGCTCACGGCGGAGTATTCGATGCTGCCTTACTCGACGATCGATCGAAAGCCGCGCGACTCGATGAAGGGCCGCATCGACGGCCGCAGCGTGGAGATTCAGCGACTGATCGGGCGCTCGTTGCGGGCGGTGGTGGATCTCGATTTGCTCGGGCCGCGGACGCTGTGTGTCGATTGCGACGTGCTCCAGGCCGACGGCGGGACGCGGACGGCGTCGATCACCGGTGCGTGTGTGGCCACGGCGCTGGCGGTGGAAAAGCTCATCGCCAAAGGGCTGCTCGCGAAGTCGCCGCTGCGCAAGTTGATCGCCGCCGTGAGTGTCGGTGTGGTCGGCGGCGTTCCGTTGCTCGACCTGAATTACCTCGAAGACAAGGACGCCGCGGTGGACATGAACCTGGTGATGACCGAGGACGGACAGTTCGTGGAAGTGCAGGGTTCGGGGGAAGAGCAGAGCTTCAGCGAAGCGGAACTGACGGCAATGTTGGGATTGGGTAAAAAGGGTATTACGGAGTTGCTGGACGCCCAGAGGGCCGCTATCAGAGCCGTCTTTCCGGCGGCACCCTAGCTGCTTTTCCGGCGAATCCTCTCTTCATGAAAAAAGCACTCATCACCGGCATCACCGGGCAGGACGGCTCATATCTCGCAGATCTCTTGCTCGAAAAGGGATACGAAGTCCACGGCATCATCCGCCGGGCCAGCACCTTCAATACGTCTCGCATTGATCACCTTTATCAGGACCCGCACGTCCACGGTTCGCGCCTCTTTCTGCACTACGGTGATCTCAGCGATTCGCTGAACTTGACCCGCCTGATAGATCGTGTTTGCCCGGAGGAAATCTATCACCTCGGCGCGCAGAGCCATGTGCGGGTGAGCTTCGACATTCCCGAGAATACGGGCGACGTGACCGGCCTCGGCACGATCCGCATCCTCGAGGCGATCCGCGAGACGAAGGCGCCGGCGCGCTTCTACCAGGCCAGTTCGAGCGAGATGTTCGGCAAGGTGCAGGCGGTCCCGCAGACGGAGACGACGCCCTTCTGGCCGCGCAGTCCGTATGGCGTGGCCAAGGTGTATGCCTATTGGGCGACCGTGAACTACCGCGAGAGCTACGGGCTGCACGCGAGCAACGGCATTCTCTTCAACCATGAGAGCCCGCGCCGCGGTGAGACGTTCGTGACGCGCAAGGTCACGCGCGCCGTGGCCGCGATCAAAAAGGGTCTGCAAAAGGATCTCTACATGGGCAACCTCGACGCCAAGCGCGACTGGGGTTACGCGAAGGAGTATGTGGAGGGAATGTGGCGCATGCTGCAACAGCCCGAGAGCGACGATTACGTGCTGGCGACCAACGAAACGCACACGGTGCAAGAGCTTTGCGAGGTCGCATTCAGCCATGCGGGGCTGGACTGGAAGGAGCATGTGAAATTCGATGCCCGCTATGAGCGTCCGGCCGAGGTCGAGCTGCTGATCGGCGATCCGGCCAAAGCAAAAGCCAAGCTCGGCTGGGAGCCGAAAACGCGATTCAAGGAACTCACCGAGCTCATGGTCGATGCGGACATCGCCATGCTCGAGGGCACGCCGATCCACCTCGTGGACCAGGGGCGCTAAGCGCCGCGACCCATGTGCGGCGCGAGGCTGCGCGAAAGCACGTAGTCGTCCATGACGAAGCCGCCGCCGATGTCGGCGGTGAGTGAATCGATGACGCGGAAGCCGGCGCGGTCGTAGCAGCGCAGGGCGCGCGCGTTGCGTTTGTTCACGCGGAGCCGGAGTTCGGTGCAGCCGCGGGGGGCGGCGGATTCGGTGGCGTGGGCGAGCATCGCCTGGCCGAGACCGCGGCCATGAAGTTCGGGGAGGAGATAGAGTTTGTTCAGTTCGGCGAGCGTGCGGCTATGGAGGGTCAAGGAGGTGAACCCGATGGGTCGTTCATCAAGGAGCGCGATTTCCCAATTGACGCCGCTGCTGAGTTCAGCCGCGATTTTTTCCGCGGAATACATCCAGCCGAGCATGTATTCGATTTGTTCGATGCTGATCATTCCCGGATAGGAGATTCGCCAGATGCAGTCGGCGAGGTCACGGAGCACGGGAATGTCTGTTGAAGTGGCGGTGCGAAAGGTGGGCGACATGAGGGGAATGACGAAGGTCTAACGGGGAAAGGCGATTGGGTGAAGAAGCGTCCAAGGGGGATGCGCCCCGGTCTGCGCTCGGGACGTCGGCGTTCGTCATTGGCCACTTTGCCCGCGAGGCCGCTGCCTCGGAACGGCGCATTTTCGCCCTTGACCACATCCGGGAGCGCCTCCATTGTCGCCGCCCTACTTTTACCTGACTCTTATTCCTTATGAAGACCTGCGAAATTACCCAAGCCCATCCGACCAAGGGCAGCAAAATCCACCGCCGCGGTCTGGCCAAGAAAAAGGGCGGTATCGGCCAGCATGTCACCAAGGTCGTTTCGCGCAGCTTCGAGCCGAATTTGAAAAAGAAGCGTCTTTGGGTCAGCGAACTCAAGCGCTTCGTGACGGTGAAGCTCACGACTCGTGCGCTTAAAACCGTGACGAAAAACGGCGCTTATGCCACGCTGAAGAAGGCTGGCGTCGTCTAAGACGATTGGCGGCAGCCAAAAACCCACACAAAAGTAACCCCAAGATCACTCGCTATGGCATTCTCCGTTGTCAGCAAAAAGTCGGGCAAGACCTACTTCCTTCATGAGCGGAAGCAGGAGTTGAAGGGCGGCCAGAAGGTCACTCTGTTTTATTTCGGTGCTGAGGCGAAGGAAGGTGCGATCGACGCGCTTCCCGCCGGCTATGAGGTTTCGGAAAACACCAAGACCGGCCTCCCGCTTTTGAAGAAGACGGTGAAGCCGGTCTAGACCGAGCCCGAGTTTGAGCATTTTCTGGCGGCGTGGAGTCTGACTCCCGCCGCCAGTGCTTTTTATAGCGGATTGACGATTGCGGATTGCGGATTGAATTCCGCGCGCGCTCCGCTTTCTTCCCAATCCGCAATTCGCACTCTCCGATCCGTAATTTCATGAAGCCCGTTCCCGTCACCATCCTCACCGGCTTCCTCGGCGCCGGCAAAACGACGCTGCTCAACTACATCCTCAAGCAGCAGCACGGCTATAAATTCGCCGTGATCATCAATGAGGTCGGCAAGATCGGCATCGACGGCGCGCTGGTCGAAAATACCAAGGACGAGGTGCTGGAACTCAGCAATGGCTGCCTCTGCTGCACGGTGCGCAAGGATCTGGTGAAGGGCGTGCAGGCTCTGCTCAAGAAGGGCGGCTTCGACTACCTGCTCATCGAGACGACCGGCATCGCCGACCCGCAGCCCGTGGCGCAGACCTTTCTCAATATCCCGCAGCTTCAGCAGTTCGTGCGGCTCGACTCGATCATCACCGTGGTCGATGCCGAGCAGATCGAGAAGCAAATGAATGACGCGGAGACGGCGCGCGAGCAGGTGGCGATGGCGGATTATCTTTTGATCAACAAGACCGATCTCGTGGACGAGGCGCAGCTCACCAAAATCGAGACGCTGGCGCGGTCGATGAATCCGCACGCGCAGATGTTCCGCACGAATCACTCGGAGGTGAATCTCAAGGAGCTGCTCGACATGCACGCCTTCGATCTCGACAAAAAAATCGAGGCCGACCCCGAGTTCCTCAACGAGTTGAACAACCGGCATCACCACGACATCCAGTCGTTTTCCTTCGAGTTCGAGAAGCCGTTCAACGTCGAGAAGTTCGAGTTCTTCGTGCAGACACTTTCGGAGAAGGAACAAGTCTTTCGCTCGAAGGGTTTCGTTGCCATCGCCGGCAACCCGCGCCGCGCGATCTTCCACGGGGTAAACAACCGGTTCACGATCATGTGGGATCGCCTGTGGGAAAAGGACGAAAAGCGCACGAGCCAACTCGTTTTTATCGGCAAGAAACTGAACGAAGCGAGCATCCGCGACGAGCTGACGAAGTGCCTGGCCTGAGCAGGCGCGAACGATTTAGCCACGGATTTGAACGGACGTTCACGGACGAAACACTCGCGCATCCGTGTTTCATCCGTGTCGATCCGTGGCTTGGATCGGAACCTTGTCGCGAATGAACGGACTCGCCCCCGCCGCTGACTAACGCCCTCCCGAATGAAACCCCTCTATTCCGCCCTGCTCGTAATCTTCAGTCTGCTCTCCGCCATCGCGCTCGCGCAGGAGGAAGCTCCCAAGCCCGACGCCAAAAAGCCGGGCGAGCAAAAGGAGGAGCCGAAAAAAGACGACAAAGCGGCGAAAGAGGAGAAGCCGAAGGAGCACGCCGGCAAGGTCACGCTCGCCGGAGCCGAGGTGCGCTACGTCGCGCAGACGGGCACGATCCCCGTGCTCAAGGACGACGGCACACCGAGGGCGAGCGTCTTCTACGTTTATTACGCGGTCACCGATGCGGAGGGGAAACGCCTCGGCGCCAAGGACGGCAGCAGTCGGCCGATCACCTTCTGTTTCAATGGCGGCCCGGGCGCCTCCGCCGTGTGGCTGCACCTCGGCGGGCTGGGTCCGCGCCGGCTCGATCTCCCGTCCGACGGCCTCACGCCCGCGACGGTAGTGAAGGTAGTCGACAACCCAAACTCGATTCTCGACGCGACCGACCTCGTCTTCGTCGATCCGGTGAGCACCGGCCTGAGCCGCGCGGCGAAAGGCGAGAAGCCCGAGCAGTTCTTCGGCGTCAACGAGGACATCGAAGCCGTCGGCGAATTCGTGCGCCTCTTCACCACCCGCGAGCAGCGCTGGGCGTCGCCGAAGTATTTCTGCGGCGAGAGCTACGGCGTGATGCGCGTCGCCGGTCTCGCGCAGTATCTTCAGGACAAACACGGCCTCTACGCCGAGGGACTCATGCTCATGTCTGGGTTGATCAATTTCGGAACGATCTCCGCCGACATCTCTAACGACCTTCCGTTCACCGTCTTCCTGCCAGGCTTCACCGCAACGGCGCACTACCACAAAAAACTCCCGCCCGATCTCCAGGCGGATCTGCAAAAAGCCGTCGCCGAATCGCGCACCTTCGCCCAGGGCGAATACGCGCACGCGCTCATGCAAGGCGCTGGACTGCCGGACGACCAGCGCCGCCAGATCGCGGAAAAGCTCGCGCGTTTTACCGGTCTGAGCGTGGAGAGAATCGATGAGCAGGACCTTCGGATCGATCCGTCATTTTTCCGCGAAATGCTGCTGCGCAGGGAGGGGAAGATCGTCGGTCGGTTCGATGGACGCGTCACCGGCGAGGACGGCGACCGCTCCGAACTCCGGCCCGAGTTCGACCCTTCCTTTTCCAACATCGTCGGCGGCTTTTCCTCCGCAGTGAATGCCTACGTCCGCGGCGAACTCGGCTACGAGAGCGACCATCCGTATCACGTGCTCAACGGCCTGCCGTGGAAGTATTCCGCCTTCGAAGGGCGCTACGTTTCCACCGAAGGAAAGCTCGCGCAGGCGCTGAAGACCAACCCGCGGCTGCGCGTCGTGGTGCTCACCGGCTATCGCGATCTCGCCGTGCCCGAGGACTCGATGCGCTACAGCCTCTCGCACCTCACCATCCCAAAAAGCGCGCGCGCGAACATCGCCTTCCAGCACTACGAGAGCGGCCACATGATGTATCTCTACCTCCCGGACGCGGAGAAACTGCGGAAGGACTTGCTGGAGTTCGTGAAGCCGGCGGCGAAGTAGATTGCGTCAGATGGCGGCCACCGCCGTGGGGACCATGATTGCGTCCTTCATTCCGTGGAGGAGCTTCTTGTCCGCAGGACAAATCGTGGCGAGCGCGCCGCGCAGTTCGGCTTTTCCTTCGATGAGGAAGTAATACGGGCACAGTCGCACTCGGCCGCGCATCGTTTCGATCTTCCCGCTGGTTGCATCGACGAACGGCTGCTCGACGAGGCGCCCTTTGTGAAAGCGCTGGAGGATGTAGGGATGGTGCGGGAAAGATTCGAGCGCGTGCTGAATCGCGGCCTGCCATTCCTGCTGCGGCGCGTCGGAGCCGAGGGTGACGCTGCGGCTGCCCCAGCCGAGTTCGGAGAAGCCGCTGATTTTCAAAATGAGGTCGCGCTGTTTCTGGCTGAAGTGCTTCAGCTCTTCCCACGAATTGATCTCGAAACCGGGAATGACGGCGTGCTGTGGGAGCGGCGTGGGGTCGAGGATCCAGGTGTAGGGGATGTGCTTTTGCAGTTCGACGAAGTGCCGCTCGCCGAGTTCGCGCCGCCAAAATTCGCGCAGTGGACGCAGCCAGAAGAGGGCGAACCACATTTTCTCCTCGAGATACGGCTTGAAGGGCGGCGTGACGCGGACCTCGCCACGCGCGGCGGGGGCCATGATCGCGGGCGCTGCGGGGACGTTGGCGAGGTCGAAGTTTTCGAAGAACCGATAAACCGTGCGATCACGCGGTTGGTAGTTCGCGGCGTCGTGAGCGGCGAGCGCACCTTTGCTGAGCCGCGCGAGATAGCGCATCTCGGGGCGATAGGTCGCGGCTTCATCCGAGACGACGATGT
The DNA here is from genome assembly GCA_049690035.1 of Chthoniobacteraceae bacterium. Classification (GTDB taxonomy): domain Bacteria; phylum Verrucomicrobiota; class Verrucomicrobiia; order Chthoniobacterales; family Chthoniobacteraceae; genus Chthoniobacter. The sequence continues at coordinate 16,005 of JBAVML010000327.1, read as the reverse complement.
CGCCGGAGCCGCCGAGGATGCCGCGGAAGCCGTCGAGCATACCGGTCGCGCCGCCGAGAATGTCGTGGGTGCCGAAGCTGGCGTACGACGCGTTCAGCCAATGCGTGAGGCCGATGCCGCCGGGGACGTTGTCGAGCTCGGCGATGGTGAAACCGTCGTCAGTGAGGACGAGGTCGGGGCGGATGACTTGCGGGAGGTCGTCGCGGAAACGCTTTTGCCGCGAATACTCGACGAGCTCCGGCGGCTTGCCGCGGTCGAGGTAGTCGGCGATCCAGGCGGGCTGCTTGCCGGCGACGCTGCGCTGGTAGAGCTCGTTGCAGGCGCGGACGAAAAGGTGGAGCCGGTAGCCGAGCTTGTGCAGTTGCTCGGCGAGCGCGGCGTCGATGACGAAAGGCTCCGGCGATAGCAGCCATTCCTTGTCGGCGAAAAGCCCCTCGGGCGGGACCGCGGCGCGAATCGCCGCCACTCTGGCCAGCGCGTCGGTCATGCTAAATGAGCTGTTTCAGGGCCGCGCGCACGAGGTCTTCGCTGCTCTGCGCCGGGCCGCCTTTTTCGAGCGCTGACTTCACGGCTTTGTGCGCATCGACCTGTTTGTATCCGAGTGAAATGAGCGCGAGCACGGCGTCGTTGACATTCGCCTCCTGCGGCGTCGGCGCGTGCGAGGCGCTCGCGGCTTCCCACGCGGCGGCGATGCCGACCTTGTCCTTCAGCTCCACGACGATCCGCTCGGCAGTCTTTTTTCCGATGCCTTTCGTCTTCGCCAGCGACGCCACATCGCCGGCCACGACATTGGCCTTGAAAGAAGCGACGCTCGTGCCGCTGAGCACGTCGAGGGCGGTCTTCGGTCCGATGCCGCTCACGTGATTCACGAGCAACCGGAAGAGATCGCGCTCCGCGGAAGACACGAAGCCGAAGAGCACGTGCGCGTCTTCGCGGACCTGGAGATGAGTTAATATCTTGATCTGCTGCCCGACCGGCGGAAGCCTGTCGTAGCTCGAAAGCGGAATGAATACATGATATCCGACCCCGTGAACGCCGACGACCACATGCGTCGGCAAGGCCTCGACGAGCGTGCCTTCGAGAAATGTAATCATCGCGGTGACAATAGAAGCGGTCGGGGCCGTGCAAAGTGGAAAATGGCAGTGACCGTCGCGGTGGGATTTTTGAGCCTCATCGCGAGTCGTGCCGAAGACTCGGCCAGCGATTCGACTGTGCGCGCCTGGCTGGAACCGAAATCGATGCGGGCGTCGGTCGCGCTGCCGATCGTCGGCGCGCAGCGCACCGAAATTGCGTTCGGCCGGCTCACGGAGGACGGCCTCGAGGCCTTCGCCAAGACCGAAGCCGAGCCGGGAGATTCCCTGCTGACGACGGCTCGCGCCAACGCCGCCGCGGACCTCGCAACGTTGAAGCCGCGCTACGTGCGCGATCGGCACAAGGTGATCCAGTATGCGGAGCTGCATTCGACCCAGCCGATCGTGGCGAGCGCGGTGCTGGCTCCGAAATTCCTCCCGCTTTTCAAGGACACCCTCGGCGAGACCGTGCTCGTGGTCGTGCCGAATCGTTACACCGCCTATGCCTTCCCGAGTCTCGCGACGCGCTACCAGGAGTATTATCCGATGGTCTTCGCCGCCTACGGCGAGACGGCATACCCAGTCAGCGTCGAGGTCTTTGAATTCAGCGCCAATGGCATCCGCGCGGTCGGCGTTTTCGATCGACCGTGAGACGGTCGAGCTGAGCATTTTTTTGTGAAAAGAATCATCTCTGCGGTTCTCGTGCTGCTCGCCCTCGGCGTTGCCGCGTTTTTCTTTCTGAAAGTGCGTCGCTTCCTCCCCGAGCGGCCGCGTGCGGCGGAACTCGCGCCGGCGGAGACCATCTTCTTCGCCCAATTTCCCAATCTGCGGCAGACCGCGTTGCGCGTGCCGAAGACGGATCTCTACCAGATCTGGCGCGACTCGGACGTGCAGATCTTCCTCGAAAAGCCCCAGCGCAAGGCGCCGTGGATGCGAGCATGGGCGGAACGTCTGGAGGAGATGGTACGAGTGGCGCCCGGGGAGTTTTTCGTGGCAGTCACGTCGATCGAAGGGCCGCAGCCGCGCTTCGTCGGCGGATTTTCATTCGCCGGAAGCGAGCGGAATGCGGCGACCTTCGCCGGGCATCTGCGCGAGCAGTTGCTGCCCGCGACGGAGGTGGTGGCGGCTTCACGCGCGAACTGGCACCTTTTCGCCAGCGATGCCGGGTTGCTCGACGCAATGCTTGCGCGTTTCGATGGCAAACCCGGAACGGGGCTCGCGGGAGACCCGGTCTTTCAGCAATCCATCGCGCCCCTCGGGGTCGGACAGGATCTGGTGCTTTACGGGAAACCAAATGCACTCGCGGGACGGCTCGATCTGCTCACCGGGCTTGGCGGCGCTGCGAAATCGAGCGCCGCAGAACCCGTAGCGATGGGAACGAAGCTCGACGGAGGCAAGCTGCACGACATCATCTTTCTGCGGGGCGGCGGTCCAGCCGAAGCGGGCAAACTTTCGCGGCAGACGCTGCCGGTCGCGTCGCCGCAGACGCTGCTTTACTACGTGACCGATAGCACCCAACTCCCCCCGGGTTCCGACTCCGGCATGCTGGGCGGATTGCTCCCGAGCCTCGGACGCGCGGAAAAGGCCCTGGCAGAAAAGGGGCTGACTTGGAATGACCTGCCAAGTGCGGTCGGCCCGGAATTGGGGACCATGTTTGAGTGGCCAGAGGATGCGGCCCTTCCGACCCTGCTCGTCGCCTCGGAGGTCCGGGACGCGGGCAAGGTGCGCAGTTTCATGGAGGCCTTGACCACTCCGGCAGTTCTCGGTGCGGCGTGGCGGACCGAGGATCACGACGGGGTTTCCGTTTCGAGCGCGCCGTCCCAAACCCTTTCCTTCGTGCGTCCGGCGGTCGCTATGACGGATCGATTTGTCCTCTTCGGCCTGAGTCCCGAGGCGGTCACGGCCGCCCTTCCACGGGCCAAATCGCAAGGTGCGTCGCTCGGGCAGGTCGCAGCGTTTCAGGACGTCGCGAGCTTCGTGCCAGAGAAGGCGGCGGCCTTTGCTTACCTCGATTTTCAGCGTTTGTTCGAGCGCGTCTATCGGATGGCCCGCCCTTTCATCACGCTATCGCTCGCCTTCTCTGCCGAGGCAGGGGCGCAGTTCGATGCGGGAAAGTTACCCCCCGTCGAGTCGATCGCCAAACACCTGAGCGCGACCGTCCTGACTCAAACCCGAATTGACGGCGGGACGCTGATCGAATCGATCGGCTCGCTTACGATTCCCGAGATCCTGCTCGGTGTCGGTTCGGGAGCCGCGGCCAGTGGACTTCCCGAGCTTTCTGGCGCCATTCCGGGGCTTCCGAAGCGCCCTACAGTCTCAAAACCGCGAAATCTTCCCGCATCGCCCACCAGTCCCGTACCTCCGCTTTCCAAGCCAGCGCCCCTTCCTTCCACCCCTGAGAAAACCGTCCCTTAGCATAAGTTATTTTTGCGGAAAGGCGAACTTTTCGTTCGTGGCAAGGCAGTTTTGTGATATTTTTCTGGCCCTATGCCTATCCACAAGAAAACCGCCTTTTCCCGTCGGCTTCCCGATCTGGTAACTGAGGAACTTGCATCGGTGCTTTCGTCCAAAACCACCTATGAGTTCAAGGAACTGTTCGAAGTCGTGCATGAGAATCTGCGGAATCGTAACGCGGCCAGCGGAGGCGAAGAGATGCTCCGCCTGCGCGCCTATGAAAAGCTTCAGAATCTGGTCGCCCGCGGCATGGTGAAGAAAGAGGCGAAGAAGTACAAGGGCATTCCGAAGCAACTCGCCACTTTGCAGACGGTTCCGCCGCCGGTGGTGCCCGCCGCTGCGGCTCGCTGAGAGCTTCCACGGTCCGTCCCAGGGATTCATGAAAGAATATCTCCCGATTTTCCTGCAGGTCATCGTGGCTATCGGCTTCGCCGCGTCGGCCCTGATCATCAGCGTCGTTCTCGGCAAGGCGGGCAAGCGCAACGCCACGAAAGACTCCGCCTACGAGTGCGGCATGCTGCCCGAAGGGGCCGCGCAGCCTCGCTTCAGCGTGAAGTTCTACCTCGTGGCGATGCTCTTCATCCTCTTCGATATCGAAATCGTCTTCATGTACCCTTGGGCGGTCGTTTACCGGGAATTCCTCGCGACCCACGGCCCCGGCATCTTCTGGAACATGCTTAGCTTCGCCGGCATCCTGACCGTCGGATACGTGTATGCCATCATGAAGGGCGCTCTCGACTGGAAGCGCTGACGGCGAAGGCCAGCCGCCGGGGATAAATGGATTGATGGATTGATCGTTCGGTGGAGAATCCGCGCTTCGCAGACGCCGTCACGTTTCCGCGAATCTCTTATTCCCTTTTCCGCATCTTCGAGTAATCCACTCATCCGCCGTCGCCTCTTCTCATGGTTCATCACATCACGCTCTTCAAGCTCAAGCCTGAGGTCACCCCGCAAAAGCTCGAGCAGATCATGATGACCACCCGGATGACGCTGCTGAAGATCCCGGAAATCCTCAGCGTGCGCTGCGGAAAAAATATCGACTCCAAATCGGAGTGGCCCTTTTTCATCGCCCTCGATTTCGAGTCGATGGAGAAACTCGCTATGACCGAGGACGACGCGATCTACATGAAGTTCGTCTCCGACATCGTGAAGTCGAACACCGCCTCGCGGCTCACCCTCAACTTTGAGATGGAGCCGGGCAAGAACGTCAAATATTCCTGAAGCCGCGCGGCGACGAAGGCGATCTCTTCGTCGCTGATCGCGAAGGGCGGGCAGAAGCTGAGCACGTTGGCCTCGGGAGATTCCGGGAGAAGGATGATGCCATCGCGCAGGGCCTGTTTCATCACCGCGACACCGAGCGCGCCAAACGGCGCCCCATCGAGCTTCACCAGTTCCACGCCCAATTTCAGCCCGAGCCCGCGGACGTGGCCGATGTGAGGCGACTGCAAGCCCAGCAGCGCGCCTTTGAGCTTTGCCCCACGCTCGCGGACCTGGGCGGCGACCGCCGGATCAGCGTGCTGATCGAGTGAAGCGAGGGCCATCGCGCAGCCGAGTGGGTTGCCGAGAAAAGTGCTCGTGTGCAGCGCCTCGCCGGTGCTCAGCGGCCAGGCGTCCATGATGTCGCCGCGGCCCACGCAGGCGGAGAGCGGGAATCCGCCGGTGAGAGCCTTACCTAGGCAGATCACGTCCGGCACAACGCCGAAATGATCGCAGGCGAAGAGCGCACCCGTGCGGTTGAGTCCGGTGTAAATTTCATCTGCGACGAGCAGGATCTTGTGCCGGTCGCAAATGGTGCGCAGCAGCGGGAAAAAATCGCGCGGCGGCACCACGCACCCGCCGCGACCCTGCACCGGCTCGACGAGGATACAGCCGATCTCCCGCTGCTGGATCGTCTTCTCGATCTCGTCGTGCAGCCGCTCCAGACACGGCGTGGAGCAGTTGGGAAAATCGCGCCCTTCCAGCCGGAAGGGCTCTCGCGTGCCGTAGGGGCAGCGGTAGCAATGCGGGAACGGAAGGAAGGCGGCGAACTCCTTCAACTGGGCGCGAAATGGCTCGCGAAAATACGGGATCGCCGTGGTGGAGAGCGCTCCGAGCCCCAGCCCGTGGTAGCTTCCGGTAAAGGCGATCACTCCCGCCTTGCCGCTGTGCATCAGCGAAGTCTTCAGCGCGGCCTCCACCGCATCCGAGCCCGAGTTGCCGAGAATGGTCTTGCCGATGCCGGCGCCCCAGCGCTCAAAGGTCAGCTCGCTCAGCCGCGCGCAGAGCTCCGCCTTGTGCACACTCGGATGCACATCGCCCATCGCGTGCAGCAGTTCACCCGACTGCGCCACCAACGCCGCAGTGATGGCATCGTTGCCGTGCCCGAGCCCGCTCACCCCGAACGCGGAAGTGAGATCGAGGAAGCGATTCCCGTCCGCATCCCAGACATTGGTGCCCGCCGCCCTTTCCCAGAAAACGGGGAAATCGTCCGCGAAGTAGGTGATGTTCCTCGACTCGTGCCGGTGCAGCTTCGCCGCCCATGCGCGGGAGCGAGGGCCGGGGATAGGGGAGGCGAGCGAAGGCAGCATGGGATTTACGCCCGGCACTCTGCCGCAGCCGGTGGGAAAAAGGAACCCGCATGGTCCGTCAGAAGCCGCTTGACTCCGGGATCAGCCGCGGCCGGTGAGGGCGCGGCGATACACCGCCTCGTAGCGTTCGGCTGCACGCTCCCATGAAAAGTCGCAAGCCATCGCGCGGCGCATCAATTCGTGCCACCGCGGGCGGTCGCCGAAGAGTTGCAGGGCGCGCACGATCGCATCCCAAAATGCCTCCGCAGAGTCGTGGTGGAAAAGGACGGCGTTGCCGGTGCCCGTTGTCGGATCGTCGTCGCGCAGCGTTTCGTAAAGCCCGCCCACGGATCGTGCGACCGGGACGGCTCCATACTTCAGCGCGACCATGGCATTCAGCCCGCACGGCTCGTAATGCGACGGGATGAGGAAAAGGTCCGCGCCGGCGTAGATCAGATGGGAAAGCGCCAAGTCCACGCCGTGGTTATAGGCGAAACGCCCGGCGTGCCGCCGGCTGGCGATGGCGAGTTCGCGCTCGAAGGCGATGTCGCCCTCGCCCATCACGATCAACCGGACGTCTTGCGAAAGCAGCCGGTCGATGAGTGGCAGAAGCAGGTCGATGCCCTTTTGCTGAGCGAGCCTGGTGACCATGGCGACGACTGGGCCGGCCGGGGCGGGCGTGAGTTCGAACTTCGCCAGCAGCGCATCGCGACACGCGGCTTTTCCCTCCAACTCCGCGGCGCTGTAGGTCGCCGGCAGCAGCGGATCTGTCGTCGGATTCCAGACCCGATCATCGATGCCATTGAGGATGCCGTGGAGTTTGTGTGCGTGCTCGCGCACCACGGCATCGAGGCCAGCGCCGAACTCCGAAGTCTGGATTTCCCGCGCATAACGTTCGCTCACCGTGGTCACGCGATCGGCGAAAAGGATTCCGCCCTTGAGCAGATTCACCTGGCCGAAAAACTCCACCCCGCGCGCGGTGAAATAGTCGCCGGGCAGGTTCAGCAGCCCAAAGTCGGGCGCCCAGAAATTTCCCTGATAGGCGAGATTGTGAATGGTGAGCACGCTGCGGAAGGGCAGGCGCTTTTCCTTGATCAGCACCGGGATCAGCGCCGTCTGCCAGTCGTGCGCATGCACGATCTCCGGCGGCGGGCTGATGCGGCGGGCGAGCTCCACCACCACCTTGGAAAAGAAGATGAAGCGTTCCGCGTTGTCGTCGTAGGCGCGGCCTTCGCTGCCGTAGAGCGCGGCGCGGTCGAAGGATTCGTCGCGGCGGATGAGGAAGACCTGCACGCCATTCGGTCCGGTGCATTCCAGGATCTCGGCAGACATCCGCCGCTCCCCGATCGGCACGGAGATTTCCGCGCCCGTGGAGCGCACGGCGAGTTTCGGATCTTCGCGCAGTCCCCGATAGCACGGGAGGAAGACGCTCACCTCGTGGCCGCGCGCGGCGAGCGCGGAGGGGAGACCTTCGAGCGCATCGCCGAGCCCGCCGGTGGCGGCGAGCGGCGACATTTCGCTGGCGGCAAAAACGATTCTCATGAGGTCGCCGTGGCCGGGGGCTCGGGCGCCGCAGTGAACCGGAGCGCCCGGATCGAGGCAACCAAGATTTCATCGCGTGCGGTAGTGCGGTCACAGGGCGAGAAAGCCGGGTCATCGGGAGGCCGACAGGTTGCTTTTGATCGCGCAGGCTTGGCTTCCCACGGTGAGGCCCGTAGTTTCGCCCGTTCCATGACCATCCTCGCTCAGGCCACGCGCGACGCGATTGCGACCTTGCAAGCGCTCGCTCCTTTCCAATCCGAGCTCGACCGGGCGGCGGAGATCGTGGGCCAGTGCCTGACCGGCGGCGGCAAGCTGCTCGTCTGCGGCAATGGTGGCAGCGCGGGCGACAGTGCGGATTTCGCGACGGAATTTGCCTGCCGGTTCATCACCGATCGCCGGCCGTTTCCCGCGATCAATCTCGCCGCGTGCGGCAGCCTGCTCACGGCGAATGCCAACGACTATGGGGTGGAGGAAATGTTCGCGCGGAGCGTGCGCGCCTTTGGCCGGCCCGGCGATGTGCTAGTGGCGCTGACCACGAGCGGCAATTCGCCGAACATCCTCGCCGCGTTGCGTGCGGGAAAGGACGCGGGCCTGCACACGATTGCCCTGCTGGGGCGCGATGGCGGGAAAGCTCGTGGCCTCGCCGAGATCGAGTTCATCGTCCCCAGCGAGATCACCGCGCGCATTCAGGAAGCACAGCGCTTTCTCCTCCACGTGCTCTGCGAGATGGTGGAGACAGGTTGGCTGTTAAAGTAAGCGCCCGCCTACTTCTTGGGCGCCGCCGGCAGCTTCACGGGATACGCCTTCTCCCATTCCTCCTTGCCGCTCGGTGGGTCGTAGTATTCCGCCACCATCGTTTCGCCTTTGTAGAGGCGCACTCCGAATCCGATGATCTTGCTGCCGGTCGCCTCGACTTTCTTGGCGCTGGATTTACTTCCCTTGCTATAGCCGCCGCTCGAATGTTCTTCCTCGAACGTCGCCGTGGCGATGCCGCTTTCCACCATCTGCGTGGCGAGCGGTCCGACGGAAACCGCCTTCTCTCCCTCGTCAATTTTCACGACGTCGTTTTCCTTCGCCTGTCGGCCGAAGAAGACGTATTTGGCCAGCAGCTCGGCCGCTTCCTTCGAGGAGTTGGAGACGAAGATCTTCAGCGAGCGGTGCTGCTTCTTCGTGAATTTTTCGTTCTCCGATTTGCTTACTTGTTCGACGCGCAGCCGATACGGGCTGACCTCCGCGCGAGCGTTGATGCCGAGAGCGAGCATGGCGACAGCCAGGCTGAAGATGGGGGAAACATTGAATTTCATCGCCGCCGTTTTGCCATTCGCCGCGCCGAAAAACAAGCGAACGCGCATCGTGCCGCGGAGGCTTCCGCATTGACCCTCGCACGCTCGCTGCTTTGATTCGCGCCGGTGCTCCCGGCCTACTACGAATTCGTCTTTGCAGCGTTCGCCTTCATCCTCGGCTCGGCGATCGGATCCTTTCTCAACGTCTGTATTTACCGCATGCCGCTGGGACTTTCGGTGAATGAACCGAAGCGCTCGTTTTGCCCGAGCTGCAAATATCAAATCCCGTGGTATCGCAATCTGCCGCTCTTCTCGTGGCTCGCGCTGCGTGGCCAGTGCGCGAATTGCGGCTCCAAGATTTCCTTCCGCTACTTCGGCGTCGAACTGCTCACGGGGTTGCTCTTCCTCGCCGTGTGGTGGCGGGTGTGGATCCACCCGCGCGCCGAGTGGCACGGGCAGGGCTGGGTGCTCGCGCTACCCTATTGGATCCTCGTCGCGCTGCTCGTCGTCGCCACGTTCATCGATTTCGAACACTATATCATTCCCGATGAAGTGACGATCGGCGGCACGATCGTCGGGGTGTTGCTGAGCTTCGCGATGCCGTTGTTGCATTTGCAGTCCACGAATCTCGCCGGCGCCATGTGGTCGCTCGTCGGCGCCGCGGCCGGCTTCGCGGCGTTGTGGCTCGTGGTGCAGCTCGGGAAGATGGCGTTCGGCCGAAAGCGGATGCGCTTCGATGAACCGCAGCCATTCACCTGGACGCGGCGCGATCAGGAGGCGGACTTCGTCGTTGGCTCCGATCAGATGCTGTGGAGCGACTTCTTTTATCGCGGCAATGAGCAAGTGCTTTTGAATTGCGTCGAGATCGAGATCGACCGCGAGCGCTTTGAAAATGAAGCGGTGCGCTGCACCTGCGACTGGCTCCACCTCGGCGACCGCAAGTGGGAACTGGTGAAGGTGGACGCGATCCGCGGGGTCGTCCGCGAAGTCACTTTGCCGCGCGAGGCGATGGGTTTTGGCGACGTGAAATTCATCGCGGCGATCGGTGCCTTCCTCGGCTGGAAAGCCGTCGGTTTCACGATCATGAGCGCGTCCACGATCGGTGCCCTGGTTGGCATTCTCAGCATCGTCCTCCGCCGCCGCGAGTTCTCGGCGAAGATCCCCTTCGGACCCTACCTCGCGCTCGGCGCGCTCATCTGGATGTTCTGCGGACCGGAAGTCGTTCGCTGGTATTTTGAATCGATGTTACCTCCGCCGCTGCCGTGAGCGGGCCGCAGCACTAGTAATACTTATTCCGGAAGAACTTCACTTCGAGCGCCTTATCCGGCGGGACTTGAAAGGAATACTGGTCGATCAAATCCTGCACCGTCGAGAGCATCCACGGATGCAGGGAGGTGTCGCCGTTCTTGGTGTAAACGATGTTATCCGCGAGAAAGACGGCGGAGTGGATCAACTGCCCGTCGGGCGTGAGAAAGAGCACGAGATCGCCGTAGCGAGGGTCGCTCGGCACCGGGAAATGATCTTCCTTCAGCCGCTCCACGATGAATTCCTTGTTCGCATAACGCGCGTCCGGCGGGTCACGGAAAAAATTAAAGGCGGTGTAGTGGCAGTCCTTCCGGACCGCTGGTCCGTCCAAGGGGTTCGCGGGCAGCGGGAAGGTGTAGAGCAGCGCCGAAGGCGAAGGCGGCAGCAGATGCGAGATGTCCAGTCGCGCGCCGCCGGGAATCCGCGCCAGCGATTCGAGGAGCGGCCGCGCGTCCTTCGACCAGCAGGCTTTTCCCCAGTAGCTCATCAGCCCGTCGAGATCGGCATCCGCGGTCACGTGGATCTTCACGATCATCGTGGACTGCCGGGTCAGCGCCTTGAGGAAATGCACTCGCTCGTCGTAGGTCGGAATCTGCGAGAAGATGCTCGGCACATCAGAGAAGATGACGTAGCGACCGTATTCGCAGCTCAGCTTCCGAAACAGTTCGATCGTAGCCGCGGAAACGCCACTTTTGGCAAACCGCTCATCCACCGTTTTTGCCTGAATGAAAATGAGCGACGACCCATTCTCCGGGAAGGCGGCGAGGATCGTGTAAATCGGCTTCCGAGCCGCCGCTGGCAAATTGAGGACGATATTGTGCGTGGGCGTTACGTCGAGACCGCCCTCGACCGCGTGCAGCACCTCCGCCGACCGCAACTCCTCGCGCAACGATCCGGAGATCCCCACCTCGTCGAGGAGACGGAGATATTTCTCGACCGTGTAGCCCTTGAAGATCCAGTGCGTGACCGTGGATTCGAACGCATGCACCGGGAGCAACTCCTCCGGGCACTCGATGGAAATCGGCAAATACTCGAGATGGCCCCACGGGCCGGGCTTCGCGGTCGTCACGCGGTCTGCGACGAGCTCGGGCGAAGACGCGGCGGACTGATTTTTGCCGAGCCGGCCGAGGGCGACGCCGGTGCCCAACGCGGCGAGCAGTGCCAGGATCGCAATCCCGCGGCCCCATGCATCCGACAACATCGTGTCGGTCCTGATCAGTTCGAACGTCTGCCTCACGTCGCAATTCGGATGAACCGAGCGCGGGGGGGCGTCACTTGGGGGTTGCAGAGAGGGCGGCGATGGGAACGAAATGAACTGAGGCATTGATGCGGGATTTCCCTGATTTTTTTAGGGAGGCGCAATCTAGGAGTGGTTTTGCAGAGCGCAAATTACACTAGCGACATTTTTCCATAAAATACCGGCTACGATGTAGGCCGCCTTGATTCCTCCACGTTTTCGCCGGAAATGGCTGAAAAAATCGGGCCGGCGGGATTCGAACCCGCGACCTCTTGAACCCCATTCAAGCGCACTACCAAGCTGTGCTACGGCCCGATTCCGAGGACCGCGGACAGCCGCCGATCATCGGACGGACAAGAAAGAGGACACACCCACCGGGGTCAAGCGTTTTGGCGGCTCGCCGCGAATCAGGCGGCGCAGCAGCCTTCCCCGGTCCCAGTTACTTTGATGGTGGCTTGAAGAAGATGTTGCCCGTCGCTTGCACCTTGCGGCGGAAGATACGATCACCGTTCGTCACGTAGAGATAGGCGCGTCCGGCGCCCGCGAGTCCGCAACTCGTCAGCGGCTTGTCGAGCACCGGCTTCGGCAGCACGCCGCAGATCCGGCCTGTGGGATCGAAGACCTGCACGCCGAGCGTCGTCGCCACGTAGTAACGGCCGGCCTGGTCGCTGCACATGCCGTCGCCTCCGCTCGCGAAGAGCAGCGGCGGCGGTCCGCCGAATTTGTATTCGGCTTTCGGATCGATCGGCAGGCGCATCGTCATGTAGGGCGCCTTCGCGTCGAGCGAGCCGTCTTCCTTGATGCGAAAGGTCCACACGTTCGCGCCTTTGTAATCGCTCACCGCGAGCGTGCCCTGATCGGGCGAAAGCGTGATCCCATTTGGCGCGGTGATGCCGGTGTCGGCCACGCGCTTTTCCTTCGTTTTGGCATCGACGAAGGTGATCTGCTTCTTGCCGGTCTCGGTGAAATAGATGTGCCCGCGGTGCGTCACGGCGAGGTCGTTGGGCTGCACGTCGGTCGCGATTTCCTCGATCGCTTTCGTGTCGAGCTTGATCGCGATGAGCCGCTTCTTCGCGCCCTGGCAGGCGTAAAGGCGGCCGTCCGGTCCGAACTTCAGTCCGCTCGCCAGCTCGTCGATGAGCTTCGTCTTCGTCCCATCGAGCGACACCTTCATGATCGAAGGCGCCTTCAGGTCGGAGTAATAGAAGTTGCCTTGCTCATCCGTGCACGGGCCGTCGGCGAAGCCGAGATCCTGCGCGACGGGCTGCCAGCCTTCGCCGTCGATGAGCAGATTCTGCAGCGGCATGTCCTGCGCGAGCGCGGCGCTGGCGAGGAAGAGAAACGTGAGAGCGAAATGGCGCATGCTAGTTGGAGGGCCCGGGCGCGGGCGCGGTTTTCGGAGCGGGCTTCGGTTTGTCGTCGTAGTTTTTCTCGATGTCGCCCGGCGCAAGTGGCACGGGTGCGCCCTTCGCGGGCACTTCGATTCCCGCCGCCCAGAGGATGCCATTCACCACGATGCGTCGCTGGCTTTCCACCGCCCAATTCGTATGCCAATCCGCGCCGGTGAAGCCAAACGAACGTCCGCCGCCGGCGCGTTCAAAAGCCCAGCCGATCACCTCGTCGCGGCCGGCGTTTGCTTTCGCATCCGCGGAAGTGCGCGCCTTGTCCGGGACGGCGCCGACCACGAGCGGTGTCACGCCCTTCGGTGCGAAGTGCAGATTGTAGAGCCAGCCATCGAGCGGCGCGGAAAACGGCTCCACGCCGCGCATGATCGGGTGATTGGGAAACTTCGTGAATTCCATGTCCCAGTGCCCGCGGCAGCCGATGTCGGGCTGAAAAACGCCGCCGAGCCACGACTGAAACTGCTCCGCCTTTTCCGCCGGCACTTCCACGCCCTGATGCAGCATCACGAGCCCTGCGCCGCCTTCCACGAGCTTCTGAATTTTCGCCCACCGCTCCGGCGCGAGCCACGCCAGTTTCGCGCCGCCATCCTGGTAACACACGACCGCCTTCGCGCCGTCGAAGATCGCCTCGTTTTTCGGCCAGCCTTCCGCCGCCAGCACCGGCCAGACGCCGGCGGTGGCCTTGAGGCAGTTCATGAGGATCGTGCAGCCCGCGAAGTATTCGTGACCGCCGCGCTTGCTGCTCACGCTGCCGGCGATGAGCACGATCTTCGCGAGTTTCGGATCGGGCGAATCGACTTCGAGCGGCACGAGTTGCTGCTCGGGTGTGAGGGCGCGCGCGGTCTGCGCGAGGGAGAAAAAAAGGAGCGGGAGGAGACGTGTTTTCATCGAGGTAGAGTTCGGGGGCTATTTCTTGGAGGCGTCGCGCCACAGCCACTTCAGCGCTTCGGGAAAGATCGAGCCGCCGTGCAGCGAGCTGTGGCTGTAGCCTTCGGCAAAGTCGAAGCGCACGTCGTAACCCATGTAGCGCAACGCGGAGTCCATCTGCTTGTTGGCCAGCGGCCAGTTGCCGAAGGGGTTGTCGAGATCGCCGCTCGTGTCCGCGAGGAAGACGCGGATCGGCTTCTTCTCGGTCTTGCGGATGAGCGAGGGATACGCATTCGCGCCGCGCAGATTGGTGAAGCTGCCGATCGTCGAGAGCACCTTGCGAAATTGATCCGGCCGCTCCCACGCCACGGTGAACGAACAACTCGCGCCCGAGCTCGAGCCGCAGATCGCGCGCAGCTCCGGGTCGTCCGTCAGCTTCCACTGCTTGCTCACTTCCGGCAGGATTTCCTCGATCAAAAAGCGCGCGTAACGATCGCCCAGCGAGTCGTACTCGAGGCTGCGGTTGCTGCTCTTGTTGTTCACCTTTTCCTTCGTCTTGTCCTGCCCCGGATCGACCATGATCGCGATCGTCACCGGCATCTCGCCGCGCGCGATCAGATTGTCGAAGACGATCGGCACGCGCCAATTGCCCTTCGGATTCACGTAGCCCTTGCCGTCCTGGAAGACCATCACCGCCGCCGGCTTCTCCGCCTTGTATTGCGCCGGCACATAGACCCACCAGTCGCGGATCGTGCCGTCGAAAATCTTCGACTCCCACGGCGGCATCTGCGTCACCGAGCCGTGCGGCACCGCCGGGTTTTCGCGATGATCGGGAGATTCGACAAATTGATCCGCCGCGAAGGCGAGCGTGGACGTGACGAGGAGCGGGAGGAGGAAACGCACAACTCTCTTCTACTCCATGATCCCGCGGGGAAGTCGAGCGGCTTCGTGCCGCTCGACGAAAGGCGGTCTCGCGCTTGGCACGTGGGCTGAGGGGTCGTGCGCGGTTCCGGCGGGTCTTCGCGCACGCCGGAACTGCTCGCATCGGCATCCGATGGTGCAAAGGAAACCAGTTTGCGCCCACCGGCTTCACTGGCGGTCTCCTGCTCCCGGTAGTAGGCTATGAGCTTGCGGATGTCGTAGCCACACTGCCGCGCCAGTTCCTCGCGGTGGCGATGGATTTCAGCAATGATCTTGTTTTCCGGCATAGCTCAGGGTTCTCAGCAATTCGGCGGGAGTGCAACGGCCAGCCGCTCTGCGGCAAAGACGGGATCGCCCTCTACCGCCTCGGCCAGCACAGCCTCCGACACGTAGAGATCATACTCGCCACGCTGCGCGTCCCACCATTCCTGCGTCGCTTCCTGATCCGACGCCAGCCGCAAATCCCGGCTCCGCCGCGCGGTCAGGTAGCTCGGGATCGTCGTTTCGACGTAGAGTTTTGGAAGGCTCATGTCGCAATGTTCATCACTGTTCCGGGGAATCGGCTGAATCCTCAGCCTCCATTTCGTCCTCGGCTATCTGCCGCAGATGATACTTGTCCCGCTCCTCGGGGGTCACTTCTCCAATGCAACTGTCTCACGATATTCCCGGGCCGCTGCTGCCATCGTGAAAGTCACTTCCAATCCCTTCTCGGCGGCCAGCGTGCGAACGTGCTCCAGCGGAACGCGGAAGAACTCTTTGCGGGGCGAAGACAAACGCTCGACGCACGCGACACGGGAAAGGCATCCTGCCCGGCTCATGCGTTTCATCGACCTGACTCACCCACTCCGTGATGGGATGCCGGGCTTTCAAAACGACCCGCAGTTCCGGGTGGAGTCGTATTCATCGATGCAGCGCACGAATTGCCGAATCAGCCGGATCACCATGAGTTCGCATCAAGGCACGCACGTCGATGCGATGTCGCACTTTCTCCAGGACGGCAAGCCGATCGATGAAATGCCGCTGAGCTGGTTTTACGGTCCCGCGCGGATCGTCAAAGTCGCGAAGGAAGCGCGGGAGGAGATTACCGCCGAGGATTTGTTCAAGCACCAGGCCTTCCTGCGCCCGGCGTCGCGCGTCATTTTGAATACCGGCTGGCACCGCCAGTATGGGACGCCGCGATTCTTCGAGGAATCGCCTTCGCTGACGAAAGAAGCGGGAGAATACCTTGCCTCACGCAAGCTGCGGATGCTGGGCCTGGACCTGCCTACACCCGGACGCGAATCTTACGCGATTCATCACGCCCTCTTTGCCAAGGAGGTGGAGACGGTGCTCATCGAGTCCCTGGCGAATCTCGATGATGTCCCCGACTCGTTCACT
>JBAVML010000326.1:0-9751 GCA_049690035.1 Chthoniobacteraceae bacterium | reverse complement strand
ATATTGAGGTTTTCGTTGTAGACGATTTCTCGGTGACTGGTGGTTATTCGTTTCATCACCAGACCACACAAACCACCCCGCAAATCGTCAACCGGCCCTAATCGAAAGCTGTCACGGTTCTGTCACTGATTCCCCCTCACCGCCCGCCAACCCGCCTAGATATTGGCGGAAGGGGTGGGATTCGAACCCACGGTTGGTTTAACCCAACGTACGATTTCGAGTCGTATGCCTTAAACCGGACTCGGCCACCCTTCCGTTTGCGGGCCGCAAAGAAAGCACTGCGGTCGTTGTGATGCCAGCGGAAACTTTGGCCTCGGTTGAATCTCTCGGAAGCTCAGCGCGCGACCGAGAAGAGAATCTTCCAGCCGATGGCGTTCACCCCGCCGGCCATCACACCCACCGCCACGACGCCAAATGCGAGGGGTGCAATCGCATTCACCCCGCACGCCAGCAACAGCCCGCCAGCCACGACGCCGAACGAAGCAACACCTCCGCAGACGACGCCAAGGGACACGATGCCCAGAGAGAGAATCCCGCAGGCGATGCCGCCGACTGCCCGCTGACCGATGGCCACGATCCCTCGAGCCGTGCGCACTTTTCCCTCCCGGTCGATGCCGAAAGCGACATGCATCAATGGCCAACCGGCGATGGTGGCGGCAGATTTCCACTCGTAACCTTCGCCATTCCATTCGCGCCGCGCCGGTCGCGGCGCGCCACACTGCGGGCAGGTGACGGCGTCGAGGCTCACGGGCACGGAGCAGTCGCGGCACGGCAGGACATTCATTGCCAATAAGCGTAGCCGTGGTCCGGGACGATGCTCAATCGATTCGTGACGGCTAAGGCATCGACACCGCGATGGGTATTGAGTAGCTACACGCCCCTCGACCCTTCCGGATTAAACCTCCTCCCCACCTTCCATGAAATCGATCCTCCCCGCACTTCTGACACTCGCACTCGTCGCGCCCACCCTCTGTAGCCACGCGGCAGAACCAAAAAAGGTCATCGTCTGCACGGTGACCACCGGCTTCCGGCACAGCTCCATCCCTTTCGCCGAGAAGGCGCTGGAAAAACTCGCCAGTGAATCGAAGGCATTCACCGTGGTCGAGTTCGTGCGGCAGCCGGACGTCCAGGTGCCGCGCAAGCCGAACAAGCCGAAGGATCTCGCCAAGGACGCAGACGACAAGGCGAAGCAGCGTTACGAGAACGACCTGAAGAAATACGAGGCGGAGCTGGCGAAGTGGACGCCGGAGGTGGACAAGCAGGCGAAGGACGCGCAGGCGAAATTCGACACCGCGGTGAAGGCCGCGCTCGAATCACTCAGCCCGGCGAATCTCGCCGCAAAGAAGATCGACGCAGTGATCTTCGCCAACACGACGGGCGATCTACCGCTGCCGGACAAGGAAGGCTTCATCAAGTGGATCGAGGATGGACACAGCTTCGTCGGCATGCATTCCGCGAGCGACACCTTCCATAAATTCGACGGCTATCTCGAGATGCTCGGAGGCGAATTCAACGGGCACGGAGCGCAGGTGCCGGCTGACCTGGTGGCGGGCGATACCGAGCATCCGGCGAATGGGGGCATCGGCGCGAAATGGAATCTCGCGCAGGAAGAGATGTATCGAATCAAGCGTCAGGACAGCGCGAAGGTGCGCTCGCTTTGGTTCCTCCAGCACGATGCGCAGAAGGTTGAAGAGAAAATGTTTTTCCCGGTTTCGTGGTGCAAGATGGCGGGCAAGGGCCGCGTCTTCTACACCTCCTTGGGCCATCGCGAAGACTTGTGGAGCGATGATCCGGAAATGAAGGACCGGAAGAATTCAGTGGAGATCAGCAAGCAATATCAGGCGCACATCCTCGGTGGAATCAAGTGGGCGCTCGGCCTGGCCGAGGGAAGCGCGGTGCCGAATCCCGCAGTGCAGTAACCGAGTCATTTGCCATGAAATTTCTCCCCGTAATTCTCGCTTTCCTGGCGGGTGCGGCCATCGCCTTCGCCGCCGATGACGACAAAGACTTCAAGCCGCTTTTCAACGGCAAGGATCTGACGGGCTGGCATGCCCGCAAGCCGGACGGGCACAATGTGTGGGTCGTGCAGGATGGGGTGTTGAAGAACGATCTGAAGACCGGTGAACACGGTGTGGATCTCGTGTCCGACCAGAAGTTTTGGAACTTCACGGTGCGCTATGAATACATGGTGCCGGATGGCTCGAACTCCGGCTTCTACCTCCGTGGCCGGCACGAAATTCAAATCCTCGGCGACTACGCGGACGGCAAGCCCGCGATCACGGGCAACGGCGCGATCTACAATTACACCGCGCCGAGCCAGTTCGTGAGCAAGCCCGGCGATCAGTGGCAGACCGTCGAGGCGACGATCATTGGCAACAAGATCAGCGTCACGCTCAACGGAGTGAAGATTCACGACATCGTGGTCTGCGATCGCGCGACCGGAAGCGAGCTGGACAAGAACCTGACCGAGCCCGGTTCGTTCTTTCTGCAAGGCGATCACGGCGCCGTGAGCTTTCGCAATCTCCGCGTCAAGGAACTCGCCAAAGAATAGCCGCTCATGCGTTTCCCTTCTCTCGCGCTGATCGTCGCAGTGGTCGCTCAATTCATCGCGTCGCGTCCGGCCACGGCGGGTGATTTTCTCCACGGCGCCAAGAGGATTCTTTTCGTCGGCGACAGCATCACCTACGCCGGTCATTACGTGGACCGCTTCCAGATGTTTCTCTTCACGCAGTACCCGGGCGAGAAGTTCGAGGTCATCAATTGCGGACTGCCGAGCGAGACGGTTTCCGGCCTGAGCGAGGATGGGCATGCGGGCGGCAAGTTCCCGCGTCCCGATTTGCATGAGCGGTTCGCGCGGGTGCTGGAAAAGGTGAAGCCGAATCTCGTCTTCGCCTGCTACGGGATGAACGACGGAATCTATCTTCCGCTCGATCCCGAGCGCTTTGGAAAATTTCAGGACGGCATGCGCTGGGTGCACGACTCC
This sequence comes from Chthoniobacteraceae bacterium, assembly GCA_049690035.1. Taxonomy (GTDB): domain Bacteria; phylum Verrucomicrobiota; class Verrucomicrobiia; order Chthoniobacterales; family Chthoniobacteraceae; genus Chthoniobacter. The sequence goes on along the minus strand of JBAVML010000326.1, from coordinate 6,768 downwards.
GCGATCAAGAGCGGCGCGCAAATCATTCACCTCACGCCGCCGACCTTTATCCCGACGCCGCCGGAAGACCGCGCGGCCAGCTACGACGCGGTGCTGGCGCGCTACGCCGAGTGGCTGCTCGAGCAGCGGAAGAACGGTTGGGAGGTGATCGACATCCACGGTCCGATGGGCGCGGCGCTCGATGAGCGGCGCAAGAGTGATCCGTCGTTTACGTTCTCAAAGGACCACGTGCATCCGAACGAAGAAGGGCACGCCGTGATCGGCGACGCGTTGATCGGCGCGCTGGATCCGAGTCGGCTCGCCAGCTTCCGCAAATTGCTCGCCAGCGAGTGGGCGGCGAGTCCGGAGGGAAAAAGCTTCGCCGCAAAGGTGCGCAAGCACGGGCGCTTGCTGACCGATGCGTGGCTGAACGAAACCGGCCACCTTCGACCCGGTATGGCGAAAGGTCTGCCGCTCGCGGAGGCGCAAGCACAGGCGGCGACGATCGAGGCCGAGATCCGCGCGACGCCGGTGCCGCGCTGATTTCGCCGCGCCGGGCCTTGCGCGGAGCGTGTGCCCGTTCTACAAGCTGGCCGCATGAAATTCCTCGCCACGCTCGTCCTCGCGCTGCTCACCCTCGTCGCTGCACGCGCCGAAGATCCCGCCACGTTCGAAGTCGGCGGGCTCAAGTTCGCGCGGCCTGCGGATTGGAAATGGGTCGAAGTCACTTCGCCGATGCGCAAGGCGCAGCTCAAGGTTCCAGGAGCCTCCGCGGAGCAGAGTGCGGACGTCACGTTTTTCCACTTCGGCGCCGGAGGCGGCGGCGACGTGGCCTCGAATGCGCAGCGCTGGCTGGCGCAGTTTAAGAGCCCCGAAGGCGCGTCGAAGATCGAGCCGCAGGAAATCGCGGGCACCAAAGTCACGCTGGTGACGACTGAAGGCTCCTTCAGCAGCGGCATGCCGGGCGGACCAGCCACCGTGGTGGAAAATGCGGCGCTGCTCGGCGCGATCATTGAAGGATCCGACGGCAACGTCTTCATCAAGATGACCGGCCCGGCCGCGCTGGTGAAGGCATCGCGGACGAAGTTCATCGAGTTTATCACGGCCGCAATTCCGCCCAAGAAGTGAGCCGCGATGCCCTATCGTCCACCGCGTCGCGATGATTCCATGAATTACTACATCACGTCATTCATCAGCATTCTGCATTTCATCAGCGACGACCTGATTCAATGCGACTCCACGACGAAGATCGCGGAGATTTTTTGCGATGAATTCGATGATCTGGATTTCGAACTCGCGCTCTGTTGTTTCGAGGCGACGCATAAGGTTTCCTTTGCCGATCGGCTGTGGGAGACGGACCCCGAGGATTACGAGGAGATGTCGATCGAGGAATTCATCGAGGCCTACGTCGAGGGGAAGGAGCAGCGCGATCCGTTGTTTGTCACCAAGCGTTTCCTGATGTTCCAGGAGTCGCTGACCAAGGCGCTGACCGAGGAGGCTGAGGAGCCGCCGGAAGACTACTGAGACTCGTCGCACGCCGTCAGGCGCGCGTGGCGGGACCGGATCAAAGAGGCTTCCTCCGCGATGTTTAGCATCGAGAGGCGCGTAGCGCGGAAAAGGTTGAAGCAGCCCGTCACGAGACCGCCCGCGCCGACGACGCCGGCGCCGAGGGCGAGCGTGACCGCGAGTTCATAGCCGGCGTGAAATGACGAGGAGGCCAGCGCCGCGCCGACGATGGAAATCAGGCTGGCGACGGCGAATGAGCCAAGAGCCACGTAGGCCGCGCCGAGGCCGTGGAGCAGCATTACCGCCTGGCGCTCCACGCGCTGCACCTGCATGATGAGCATCGCGTGGACGGCGTCGGTTTCCGTTCCGCCTTCGAGGCGGGCGGCGAGAGCTCGCATGCGTTCGCTGGCGCGAAGGAATCGATTGCTCGTGCTCATCGCGAGGACGGACGCGGCGTTCGTCAAGATCGCCGGCGCCCCGATGAGCGAAAGGATGGCGAACGGATTGGAAATGAGCGTGGGATCGGGAGGCATGGGGCGCGTGCGGCGCCTGAATCGCATCAACTAGTGAGCATGCGCGGGCCACCGCTGGTTTCCGCGCCACAAAAATTCACAGCGCTATTTGTTTCCAATCCACGGCGGTCCCTCGCTGCAACTCGAGCCACGCCCAACTCGCCGGGGCGCCGCGATTCGGGCGCGTGATGCAGCCGGGGTTGAGGAAGAGCGCGTGGCCGATCCGTTCAAAGCGCGGGACATGCGTGTGGCCGTGGAAAAGGAGATCGACGCCCGCCGGCGCGAGCCGCGGCGGAATGTGGGTGAGGAGGATGCGGAAGCCTTCGAGCTCGAACTCGAGCGCGAGCGGCCAGTCGAGGCAGTCATCGCAATTCCCGCGAACGACCCGGAGCGGCGGACCAAGCTGCCTCAGCGAAGTGATGAGCGCCGGCGAGCAGACATCGCCGAGGTGCCAGATTTCATCCGCCGTAGCGAGGAGCGGCGGGAGATGCGCCGGCAGCCGGTCGTGGGTGTCGGCGATGACGGCGATGCGCATGGAAGAAAAGGATGAAGGATGAAGGCAGGAGGATGAACGAAGTCAGGCGGCTGCGCCGCAAAATCTGATGCGCCGCATGTGGACGCTTCTTCATCCTTCCGCCTTCATCCTTTTCTTCAGTTTCCCTTCCGCGCGCTATCCTGGACGTCGAAGGAATTCTGAATTACATCGCGCACACGCTCGGGTGCGAGCACGTGGTCGGTCTGGTAGTCGAGATTTCCGTCGCGTCCGATGATGGCGATCTGGAAACCCTTTTGGACACCGTAGGAGGCGGCGACGGCGGCGGGGTTGCTGGCCACGGCCACGGGAATGTTCGAAGGGATGGGATCGTCGCCGCTGGTCACGGCGGCGACGAGCACCACGCCCTTGCTGGCGAGTTGCTGGTAGATTTCCTCGAGATTCTTGAGCTGCTTCTTTAGCGCGCCGCTCTTCGGCGAGTCGGCGATGACGAGGACGACGGGCTGGCCGCGGAGACTGCGCAGGGAGCGGTTTTTGTCTCCCGCGCCGACGAACGAAAACTCGGGCGCGAGGTGGATGACCGCGGCGTGGGTCGCGAGCGTGAAGAGAAGGGAAAGGGCGAGGAGTTGGTTGCGCATGGCGTCAGACTTTCATGATGTCGGCTTCCTTCAGAACGAGCGAGTCGTCGATCTTCTTCACGAAGCCGTCGGTGAGTTTTTGGATTTCCTTCTCGAAGGACTCAAGGCCGTCCTCGGTGATCTTGCCTTCCTTCTGCCCTTTCTTCAGCGCATCGATTCCTTCGCGGCGCGAGGAGCGCATGCGGACGCGCGCCTCTTCGGCCATCTGCTTGATGCCTTTCATCAGATCCTTGCGGCGCTCTTCGCTGAGCTGTGGGATGGGCAGGCGGATGAGCTTGCCATCGACGGCGGGATTGATGCCGAGCTTGGATTCCTTGATCGCCTTTTCGATGTCCTTGGTGGTGCTGGCGTCGAAGGGCTGAATGACCAGCAGCCGCGGCTCGGGCGTGGTGATCAGCGCGAGCTGCTTGAGCTTCATCATCGAGCCATACGCTTCGACGTCGATGTTCTCGACGAGGGCAGGGGAGGCCTTGCCGGTGCGCACCGCGGCAAACTCGTGCTGCATGTATTCGTAGGCCTTTTCCATCGAGGCCTCGGTTTCGAGGAGGATTTCGTCGGGGTCCATGTGGTGAAAAGATTAGAGCGTGACGAGCGTGCCGATGGTCTTCCCGAGCACGGCTTTCTTGATGTTATCGTTCTTCATCATATCGAAGACAATGATCGGCATCTTGTTATCCATGCAAAGGCTGAACGCCGTGGAATCCATCACCGAAAGACGCTGGGCGAGCGCGTCGGAGTAGCTGATGCGATCGTATTTCGTGGCCTTCGGATCCTTGAAGGGATCGGCCGTGTAGATGCCGTCCACCTTGGTCGCCTTGAGGATCACCTCGGCGCCGATCTCGTTGGCGCGCAGCGCGGCGGTCGTGTCGGTGGAAAAGAACGGGTTGCCGGTGCCGGCGACGAAGATCACGCAGTGGCCGTTCTCGAGCTGGTCGATGGCGCGCCGGCGGATGAAGGGCTCCGCGATATTCTCCATGTGGATCGCGGTGTGGACACGGGTCGGCAGGCCGATCTGATCGAGCGCGCTCTGCAGCGCCATGCCGTTGATGACCGTGGCGAGCATGCCCATGTAATCGGCGGTCGTGCGCTCCATGCCGCGATGGCTGGCGGCGAGCCCGCGCCAGATATTCCCCCCGCCGATGACCACGGCGACCTGCACGCCCATTTCGTGGATTTCCTTAATCTGCCGGCAGATTTCGTTGACGATCTCCGGCGAAATATTGTCCGAGCTGCCTTTGGCTTTCAGCGCCTCGCCGCTGAGTTTGAGCACGATGCGCCGATACTTGGGTTGGCGGGATGGGGGGACGGGTGCGCGTTTCTTGGGCTTCGGCATCGGAGCGCAGATGGAACACGAAAGGCTCCGCGCAAGGAAAGGGAAATGTGTCGCGCAGCGCGGGCGCGCCCACCTTTTTCGATCAGCGCCTTCCGGGCATTGAACTGATCGCGCAACTCTTCGGCGGTGGATATCTTGGGCACGGTCGCGGCGCTCGTTCCGGAGCCACAGGCGTAGCGCGCCGCGAGGGGATTTTTCGGATCGTCGGCGTTTACTGGCATCCTGCGGTGAATGAACGCAAGTGATGCTCCGTCTGTTCCCTCCATGAAACACCTCCTGTTCGCGGCCGTCCTCCTTCCCCTCGCCCTCCTCGCCCAAGCACCGCAACTTGGCATGCCGGTTCGGCCGCAATTGCCGGGGGCGGGGCGCGCACCAGCTGATACCCTCGCGGATAACTATCAACTGACGCTGACGCTCACCGACAAGGACGGCCCTCCCCTCGAAGTCGCCGTGGTGGTCGCTTCGTCGCAGTTCACGGCTTCGCTGGACTCGCTTGGGATCCATAATCTTGCTTTCACCGGGACAGTGACGGTCGAAGAGTCCGGCAGCATCGTGATCGCCTACGGCCTGGGATGGCAGACGCCCTCTACGACGGACAACGGGAATATTCAGTTCCACCAATCCAACACCCAAGGCAGCGTTCGCCTGAAACTGGGTGAAGAAGTTCAGATCATCCGCGCAGGATCCCGCACTGCCCGACTTGCGATCACGAAGCTGGAGCCGCCGAAATCGAAGTGACCGCGACGCTTCGTTCGCGGACCGCGATGCCCTGATCAGACCGCGGCGTTGAACGAAATGACGATGCGTTCGGCCTCGGGGTCGGGCGCGGTGAACGCATTGACGTAGTGCAAAAGCCAGGACGGGAAGAGGATCAGGTCGCCCAAGTGCGGGGCGTGGGAGATCGAGGTTTTGTTCCAGGGCGGGAGTTGCTCGCGCTCCTGCATGGCGCGGGTGACGCTGGCATTCAAGTTCAGCCGCGGATCGAGGAAGACGATCTCGCCAGCCTGCATGCTCCCGGGCACCTGCACGTAGAACGCCCCGCTGATGATGTTGGGGTTGTGATTGTGCGGGACGTTGTAGTCGCCCGCGCGATTCACCACGGCCCATCCGGTGAGTTCAAAAGCGAAGTCTCCCTGGAAGCCGAGCGCGGCGCCCGCGAAGTCGAGGATACCTTGCACCACCGTCTCGCGCAGCCAGGGGAACTCGCGATGTTCCTTGCTGAAAAGATTTCCCTCCGAATGCCAGCCGCCGCGATTCGAGCGCTGCAGGCCGGAGGAACTCGGGCGCAGGTCGAGGAGATAGGCGCAGAGTTCCGCGAGATCGGAGGGTGCCGGCTCGAGCCGCACGTGGGCGACCGGAGTGGTGAAGAGGTGATTGACCACGACAGGGCGGTACACCGCGCGCCCAGCTTTGTCACGCCGCGAGCCGGGTCAGAAGAAGGACATTCCGCTGTAGGAGGAACGAAGGACGATGCCGCGGGTGGCGACGCGCTCTTCCCCGGCCTCGAAAAACCTCGAGGCAAAGTCCATCACACACATCGAGCCGGAGCGCGCGTGCGGCGCGACGGCGATGCCGGTGACGCGGAAGTTGCGACTGAAAATGTTCGCCCGGTGCAGGCGGCTGGGCACGCCATTGTCCACGAGGAGGGAGATGACGATCGAGCGCGCGTCGCTGTGACCATAGTCGATATTCTCGCCGGCGTGGCCCTGCCATTGGCCGAAGCGTGCCATGCGATCCCAGGGGCTCTCGCCGCGGGAACTGGTATGACCGGTGCCCCCACGAGGCCCAAGGTCGAGCGCATGGCTCAGGGCGGCCTGGCTGATCCCCGGCGACCAGGCCAGGGGTGGCAGCGGCCGTGCCTTTTGCAAAAAGCGGACCGCCTCTGTCACCGCTCGCGCGCCTTCGGAACCGCGAGAATTATCCGCCCGCGTGGCGATGATCTGGGCATACTCGAGGGGCTGGGCGCGGGCCAAATTCACCTCTTCGAGGACTTGGAGAGGGAGCGATTCTCCGTGGGCTGCGGCGGCGATGAGGAAGGTGAGGGCGAAGAGAAAACGGAGAATCACTGAAGCACAAAAAGCAGCAAGGATGCCAGGGGGGCGCGGTTGGAAACGCGGAGTGCTAGTGGGTCGCGTGCCTGCCGACAAATGGAAATCCACGCGCTTCGGGAAATTTCACGCGATTGTCGCCGTACGCTCGCGGATTCCGGTTCGGACGCGGTGCGACAAACTTCTTGCCGGGCTCGCTGCGATCACTATTCTCCCGTACACCCCCAGTCCAGAAAGCGCCTCTCCAGTTCAACTGGAG
>JBAVML010000325.1:0-16713 GCA_049690035.1 Chthoniobacteraceae bacterium | reverse complement strand
GGTGCAAACGGTCATCTCCTTTCTGGAATCCACGGACGGCACCATCACCCGCCGCACATCCGCACCGCCGACGAACGCCATGATCTGCGGCCTCATCGAGCGCGCTCATCCGGGACTCGTTCTCTTTTCGTCGGGCTCGACGGGAAAGAGCAAGGCGGCGCTCCACGACTTCCTGCCGCTGCTGGAAAAATTCCGCGTCCCGCGCCAGTCGCCGGTCACGCTGACGTTCCTCCTGCTCGACCACATCGGCGGCATCAACACGCTTTTCTACGTCCTCTCCAACTGCGGCACGCTCGTCACCGCCACCGGTCGCAGCCCCGACGAAATTTGCCGCGCCATCGCCGCGCACCGCGTCGAACTGCTCCCGACCTCGCCCACCTTTCTCAATCTCCTGCTGCTCTCCGAGGCCCACACGCGGCACGATCTCTCTTCGCTAAAACGCATCACCTACGGCACGGAGGTCATGCCGCCCACCACGCTGGCGCGGATCCATGAGATCGTGCCGAACGCGGAGCTGCTCCAAACCTACGGCCTTTCCGAGGTCGGCATCCTCCGTTCGAAATCGCGCAGCTCGGATTCGCTGTGGGTGAAAGTCGGCGGGGAAGGATTCGAGACCAAAGTCCAGGAAGGCACGCTCTGGATTCGCGCGAAGTCGGCGATGCTCGGCTATCTGAATGCACCCTCGCCTTTCGATGCCGACGGTTGGCTGAACACCGGCGATGCCGTGGAAGTCGACGGCGACTACATTCGCATCCTCGGGCGCAAATCGGAGATGATCAACGTCGGCGGGTTGAAGGTCTATCCTGCGGAAGTCGAGGACGTGCTCGCTCAGATGTCGAACGTGGAGGATGTGACGGTGGTCGCCGAGCCAAACAAACTCACCGGGCAGATCGTCGTGGCGCGCTTCAATCTCGCGACGGAAGAGACTGTGCCCGACCTCAAGCGGCGGATGCGGGACTACTGCCGATCCCGGCTCGCGCCCTTCAAGATTCCCGCACGCATCGAGATCACCGAGCGGCAGCAACACAGCGGCCGCTTCAAAAAGATGCGCCTCAAAGCATGACCCCGATTCCTTTCAACCGGCCCGCCCTCTTCGGCCACGAGATGCAATACATCGCGCAGGCGATTCTGAACGGACACGCCGCGGGCGACGGACCTTTCACACGGGACTGCCAGCAACTGCTCGAAAAGGCGCTCGGCGTGCAAAAGGCGCTCCTCGCCACTTCATGCACGCACGCGCTGGAGATGTGCGCGCTGCTGCTCGACATCCAGCCGGGCGACGAGGTGATCGTGCCGTCCTTCACTTTCGTCACCACCGCGAATGCCTTCGCGCTGCGGGGCGCAAAATTGGTTTTCGCCGACGTGCGTCCGGACACGCTGAACATCGACCCCGCGTGCATCGAGCGGCTCATCACGGCGCGCACGAAGGCCATCGTCGTCGTCCACTACGCCGGCATCGGCTGCGATATGGACGCCATCGTTCCCATCGCAGAAACGGCCGGCATCCCCCTGGTCGAGGACAACGCCCACGGACTCTTCGGCAAGTATCGTGGGCGGTACCTGGGCACCTTCGGCTGCCTCGCGACGCAGAGTTTTCACGAGACAAAAAACATCACCTGCGGAGAAGGCGGAGCCTTGCTGATCAACGATCCGCGCTTCAACGAGACGGCGGAGATTATCCGCGAGAAGGGAACAAACCGGAGCCGTTTTTTTCGCGGTCAGGTGGACAAATATTCGTGGGTGGGCCTCGGCTCGAGCTATGTCATGTCCGACTTGCTCGCTGCGTTCCTCTTCGCGCAACTCGGCGCGCGGGAGCGCATCATGGCCGCTCGGGAGCGCGTCTGGCACACCTACCACGAGGCGCTTCCCGCCTGGGCGGGAGACTTCGGCGTTCAGTTGCCATTCGTCCCGGACGAATGCGAACAGACCTGCCATATGTATTACCTGCTGCTGCCTTCGATGGAGGAACGCCAGGCCCTCATCGCTCACCTCAAGGCCCGGAACATCCTGGCGGTCTTTCATTACCAGCCGCTGCATCTTTCCGAATATGCGGAACGGTGGGGAGGGAAACTCGGCGACTGTCCAGTGACCGAGGACATCAGCGACCGCCTGCTCCGGCTGCCCTTCTACAACGAACTCAGCGAGAGCGAGCAAGCCCGCGTCATCGAAGCGGTGCTGGCATTTCGTCCCGGCGGCGCCTGAGCCGCGGCCCCGCGGGGCCCTCCGTCAGACGACCGCGCGGTCGCCGCTTTCACCGTCCGCGGTATCACCGAGGGCGGCGACTTCGGGGCGGTGATTCATCGACGTGGCGTAGATATCGACGGCAAATTTCACCATCTCCGCCGCCGCCATGGGCATGAAGACGACCTCGGCGGCGAAGGGATCGAACAGGCGTTCCAACACTTCTTTTTTCGCATCGTCGCGGACGCCGATGACCACGCGCTCCGCATTTTCAAAGGCATCGATGGCGCGACCGTGCCGCAGATTCTCCGGGCTGCAGGCGAAGCGAAACTGCGGGTACTGAACCTGCAGCGCGGCGCACGTGCCGACGGGGAGTTGCGACGAAATCAGGACAAGGACGCCGGGGGCGAGATTCGGCAAAACGCGGTGGAGCCGATCGACGATCGGTTCGCCAGCGGGTGATCCTGGAATCGTCATGGTGGGATCGTCGTAGGTGACCCAGAGGACTTCCGCGTCCACGCAGGCGAGGATGATGTTGGTCGTGAAAGTGAGGCGGCGCGCTTCGAGCTGTTCGGCGATGAGATCGTTCAGTCCGGGTTCATGCACCGGCGCCTTGCCGGCGCGGAGGTCTGCCACCACGGCTTCGTCGGAATCCACACCCATGACCCGGAAGTGTTTGGAGGCGCAGGCGGCGGTGACGCTGCCGAGGCGCGAGAGACCGAGAACGGTGATTTTCATGAGGAGCGAATGGAGAGAATGGCCAGCGTTTCAGTCATGCAAAGCAAACGGCACGCCCGGCCCGCGATTTGCTATTTCACTTCTGCTGCCTTGGCAGCGGCCCATGACCAAGAGCACCATCCTCAATCCCTTTGCCACCATCTCGCCGCTCGCCTCGCCGAAAAACGAAGCGCCCGTGAGCCATGTATTCGGCAGGCCGGCGACGGACCTGCGCACGTGGCTGGCACTGCTCGCGATCCTGGTCGTGGGATTCTCGCTGCGAATCGCGCCGTGGCACGGCTACCAGTGGATCGGCTTCGACGAAAATCTCTACAAGGCTTACGTCGAAAAGCTCGATGCCAAAGGGCTCGGTGCCTACCCGGACATCGCGGAGGAATACATCGTCCGCCAGCATGCCACGGCCAAGGCCTTCCTGCCGCCGACACGTTTTCTCTACATCTTTTTCGGCGCGACGTGGCGCGCGGCTTTCTTCGGCGACGCGCCGTATCAGGCGATCAAAACGGTGGAAGACGTGAAGCGCGATCCGACGCTGAAATCGCTGCGCGCAATCTCGACGCTGGCCGCGTGCCTCACGCTCCTCGTCGCGGCGGCCTTCGCCCGGCGACTCGGCGGCGACCGTGCGATGCTCGGGGTCACCGCGCTGCTATCGTGCGCGCCGACCCAGCTCCACATGGCGCAGCATGGGTTGATCGATGGGTTCTTCGCTTTCTGGGCGCTGACCTCGCTGTGGCTGTTGTGGGAGAATCTGCAGTCGCCGGACAATCCGCGCTGGCTCACGGCGTATGCGGTCTGCCTCGGGCTCATGGTGCTCACGAAGGAAAATGCGGCCTTCGCCATGGTGGGGCTCTGCTCGGCCACGGCGCTCGTGCACTTCGCCGGCTGGGGTCGGGTGACGCGCAAGCTGCTCCTGATCACCGTGGCCGGTCCGGCGTTCGGCTTCGCGCTGCTGGTGACGCTCGCTGGCGGCCTCGATGTTTTCTATGCGACCTACAAGCTGCTCGTGATCAAGGCGCAGGGTCTGCGCTACGCGATCGCCACGGGCGACGGTCCGTGGTTCCGCTACCTCGTGGATCTGATGCTCGCGAGCCCGTTGACGCTGCTGCTCGCGGTGGGCGCCGCGCTCCAGCTCCGGAAGGCGCACGCGCCGCTGCTCTATCTCGTGGCGTTCATCGCGGCCAGCTACGTCATCATGTGCAACGTCAAATACGGGATGAACCTCCGCTACGCCAACATGTGGGACATGCCGCTGCGCATGCTCGCCTTCACCCAGGTCGGCTGGATCGCGGAACGTTTCCCCGCACGCCGCGTAAATCTGGTGCTCGGGCTGTGCGTCGCTGGGCTGTGCCTGTTCGATCTTCATCAATATCAGGTCCTCTTCGTGACCTTCGATCGCGACTACGAGATGATCACCACGAACCTGATGCAGGCGCTGAAGATTCTGAAATTCATGCCGCTCGACTGAGCCGCCCATGGACGCGCTCGCAGCGAGTCACCGCTGGAAAATTCGCGCATTCGCCGCCGCACTGCTGCTCCTCGGTTGCGCGCTGCGCATCGTCCCGTGGACTTCCTTCCAAGGCATGGGCTACGACGAAAGCTGGTATCGCAAATACCTGCTCGCCCTTGATGCACATGGCCTCGCCGCGTATCCCGACATCTGCGCGGCCTACCTCGCCGACGGCGCAGACCAGCAGACGCTCGCCAAGGTGCCGCCGCTGCGCGTGCTCTTCGTCACCAGCGGATGGATGTGGAAGCGCGCGGCGTTTGGCAGCGCCGCACCTGCGGATCTCGATGCCCCGGGCGGGACGGAGCTCGATCCCGCGCTGATCTCGCTGCACCGCGTCTCGACGGTCTTTGGCTGCATCGCGCTCATTGCGGCTTGGGCACTCGCGAGGCGTTTCTTTGCCCAAGATGAAGCGCTGGGGGTGCTCGCGTTGTTTAGCTGCTCACCGCTGCTCATTCACATAAGTCAGCACGCGCTAATCGACGGCGTCTATGGCACGTGCGCGTTGCTGACCTTGTGGACCTTGATCGAAAGCCTCCGCACACCCGTTCGGCCCACGTGGCTCGCCGCATTCGCGAGCAGCTTCGCGCTGCTCGTGCTCGCCAAGGAGAACGCGATCTTCGTCGGCGCAGCGATCGCGGCCATCCTGTGCTTCGCCCGGCCGCTCGGACTCGGCGCGGCGGATCGGCGCCACTGGAGCGCAGCCATCCTCGGCGGCCTCGCGGCCATCGCCATTCTGGCGTGGGCGGCCGGCGGCTTCGCGACCACGGTCGCCGTTTACCTGCTCTTCATTGGCAAAGTGCAGACGCTGACCTACGGCCACGAGACCGGCGACGGCGGATGGTCGCGCTATCTGGTCGATCTCATGATCTTCACACCGGTCACGCTTTGCTTTGCCCTCGGCGGCGCCTTCCGCACCGCGACCGAGACGCGCGGCCCGCGGGTATTCCTTGTCTTCCTCGGGATCACCTACATCGCGATGTGCAACGTGCGCTATGGAATGAACCTGCGCTACGCGACGATCTGGGAGTTTCCGCTCCGAGTGCTCGCGGTAGCGCAGGTCACCGCACTCGCCAGTCGCTTTGAGCGTCGGCCCTGGATTTTCGCCGCGTTCGTCGTGATGCTCTGCGCGGTCGATCTCGCGCAGTATCACCACTTCTTCGTCACCTACCGCCTCTACGATCTGCCCACCGGCGACATGCTCCGCACATTGAAGATGCTGAAGTAACTTTAACTCGCAAACGCCGCCGCTTTCTTCATCTCGTCGCTGCGATCGATCGTCTCGGTGAGCAGTGCAGGCACCGTCGGCAGCGCCTCGGCGCGGAGGAAGATCTGGTAGCTGAAAAGTCCGGGCACCAAGGCGATCAGGAAGCGATTCAAGCCGACGAGGAAATGGCCGAGCGCGTTATCGCCGACCGCCTTTGGAAACGGCGCGGGTATGCCGCGCGACTCGAGCACCTTGTAGCCGGTTTGCTGGAACAATTCCTTGAGCGAACGGAAGGTAAAGAGCCGGGTGTGCGTGCGATCGAGAATGCCTTTGCGGCCGTAGTTAAATTGCCCGATGAGCAGTGCGAAGCGGGTGATGAAGAAGCCGATGTTCGCCGTCGTGAGCACGATCTCGGGGCGCTTGCGGCCGGTCGCGGCACGAAGCGTTTCCATGAAGACCTCCGGGTCATGAAGATGCTCGATCACATCGAGCATGAAGATCTGGTCGAAGCTGGAAACCGGGACAGGGAACTCCTGGATGTCGAGATCCCAGCGCGTGAGCGTCACGTTCGGAGCGGGTGCTTTCTCGGGGACGTATTGGTCGATGCCGGTGACCTCGGCCGCGCGCTTCGCAAATTCCGCGGCGACGTAACCCTGGCCGCAACCGATATCCAGCACGTGCGCGCCTTCCTTCACCGCCTCGATCGCCGCGGTGTGCGAGGAGGCGAAGCCGAGCTTGAGGTCGTAGGTGAGCTCCACCTGCCCGACATCGAACTTCCGATCGTAGAGCAAATTCATCTCGTGGCATTTCGCCCGGAACATCGTCTTGCAGATGTCCCAGGCGTACTTGAACCCGTTCACGTGGCAGATCTCGTCGCCGTAGAACGTGGGAATCGGGATCTCGGCGATCCGCAGGCCGGCGAAGTGCAACTGCACGATGATGTCCGTGTCGAAGTGGAAATCATTCGAGTTCCGCTCGAAAGGAATGCGCGCCAGCGCCTTCGTGGAGTAAAGCCGATAGCCGCTGTGAAACTCGCTGAGGTGCGAGCCGAGCATCTGGTTTTGGAAAGTGGTCAGCACCTGGTTCCCCACCCATTTGTAGAGCGGCATGCCGCCCTTGAGCGCATCCTGCTTGTTGATCATCCGCGAGCCGAAGACCGCGTCCGCTTCCTCGCGAATGAACGGCTCGAGCAGCACCGGCAGCTTCTCCGGCGCATACTGCCCGTCGCCATGGATTAGCGCCACGATGTCGAAGCCGTGATCGATCGCGTAGCGGTAGCCGAGCTTCTGGTTGCCGCCGTAGCCCTGGTTCACCGGGTTCCGCAGGATGGTGATCTTGAAGTCGCTCGTGGTGTCCTCGCGCTTCAGTCCCGTCTGGAAGGTCGCGTCCTTCGAGAAGTCGTCGATGATCAGCACTTCGACGTTCGTATTGCGCAGCTCGACGGGGATGCGGTCGAGCACACTCTCGATCGTCTTCTCCGCATTGTACGCGACGACGAAGATGAGGACGCGTTTGCCGGAGAACTCGAGGGGCATGGTGATTGACATAAGGTTGCAGGGCGCGGGTTGCAAGACGCATGCGGCCCTCTCGCCATTCACTGCATTTCTCCTCTCGAGATTAAATTGTAACTTCTCGCTACGAGCCGAGCGCCCACTCGTTGACCGTCCATTCCGCGCGCTCGGCGGCGAAGACGGGCCGCGCGGCGATTCGCTCCGCGAGATACTCCGCATCGCGCGCCACGCCGACGAACCGCCCGGAGCCCCACGTGTATTGCCACGGCAGGCCGAGGAAATAGACGCCGGGCAGCGTGGTCACGCCGCGCTCGTGGCCGGGGTAGCCTTTGCCGTCGAAGATGGACAGCTCGATCCAGCGGTAGTCCGCATGGTAGCCGACGCACCACACGATCGAGCTGATCCCCGCGACCACGTAGTCCATTTCCAGGATCGCATTCTCCGGCTGCCAGACGGGCTGGTAGCGCGACTCCTCGGGGGCCGCGATCGCGTGGGCGTCGATGTATTTGTCGATCGTTGTCTTGATGCTCTCGGAGACCGCGTCGGCCTGATCGAGGTTGTGCTTCAGGTCATCGGCGAAATGCAGCACGGAGCCGCGCAGATCGTTGAGCCGGCCGTAGAGCTTCATGCCTTCGAGCGCGAACTTCCGCAGATCGATGTCGCGCCCGCCGCCGCGGCCGGTGACGTAGTGGTTCGACTTCGCGCGCACGCGCTCCTTTTGCGGATGCTCGTCGATCGGCTTGTCGTAGTAGCCCATCTCGTGGAGCCAATCGACGACGTCCTTCCCCCGATAACGCCGGGCCGTGCGCGGCGCGCCGCCGACGCAGAGATGCACCTTGCGTCCCGCGAGGTGGAGATCCTCCGCGATCTGGCAGCCGCTCTGGCCGGAGCCGACGACGAGCACTTCACCCGGAGGGAGCGAGTCGGTGTTTTTGTAGTCGGACGAATGGATCTGCGTCACTCGCGCGGGGAAGCGTTGTGCCATCGGCGGGGTCGTCGCTTCCTGATAACCGCCCGTCGCGATGACGATATGCTCGGCCGTGAAGGTGCCGGCATCCGTGGTCAGCTCGAAGACGCCCGCTCCCTCCCGGCGCAGCCGCGAAACCTCCACGCCTTCGCGCAACGGCGGATCGAAGGAACGCGCGTAGGCTTCGATGTAGGCGACGATCTCGTCTTTCACCATGAAGCCGTTCGGGTCCGGCCCGGCGTAAGGGAAGCCGGGGAGCTGGCACTGCCAGTTCGGTGTCACGAGGCAGAAGCTGTCCCAACGTTTGGTGCGCCACGATTCCGCGAGGCGATTTTTTTCAAAGACGAGGTGATCGATGCCGCGCTGCTTGAGGCAGTAACTCATCGAGAGCCCGGCCTGACCGCCGCCGATGATGATGACCGGGTAGTGAGTGCGCACGTTGGGTGAAGGCAGGTCGCTCATGGCTAAATACTGACGATGCGGACGATGCCGGCGGGTGGATAATCGCGCGTGGTCTGCTCGATCTCGGCGAGCTGGGACATCGCGGAACTGCAGGAGAACCCGTACTTCGCGCGCACGCGTTCCGAAGCCTCCGCGAGTGCCGCACGGCTGCGGGTGAGGAAGTCGGCGACGGAAAGTTCTTCGCCCGCGCTGAAGTAATCGCGAACCACGGTCGATGGTGAATAACACTGCTTCTCCACGCCGTCGGGGAGCTGGATGGTGAAAAGGACTTCGGGCATTTCAGGCGGCGCAGGGCGACTGCTTTTCGAACGTCGAGAGAGTGGAACACGCGGCGCACTTGGCGCAGCCGGCTTTGACCGTGTCGGAAGTCATTTGCGCCGCGCGCAGCCACTCGCCGATCGGCTGCAGCACCGCGCGCATGAATTCCGCCGACGGCGGCTGTTGCCCGGCCAGCGGCGTGCCGCTCACGGGCACAAACGGCACCACGAACGGATACACCCCGAGCGCGATCAAGGTGCGCGCGGCCTCGTGCAGGCTCTCGATCGTGTCGCCGAGCCCGGCGAGCAGATACGTGCTCACCTGGCCCCGACCGAAGATCGAGACCGCGGCGGCGAAGGCTTCGAGGTAGAACGCGCGCGGCACTTCCGCCTTCCCCGGCATGATCCGGCGGCGCACGTCTTCATCCCACGCCTCGAGATGCATTCCGAGCGAATCGACGCCCGCCGCATAGAGCTTCCCAAACCACGCCGAGTCCGCCGGCGGCTCGATCTGCGCCTGAATCGGGAGACGCGTCGCCGCCTTGATCGCCGCCGCGCATTCCGTGAGCACCGCCGCGCCGCGATCATCGGTCGCGGGTGTGCCGGTGGTCATCACGACATTGCGAATGCCATCGAGTCGCTGCGCCGCTTCCGCCACTTCCGCGAGCTGCTCGGGCGACTTCTTTGCGATCGTCCGACCCGCCTTCAGCGACTCGCCGATCGCGCAGAACTGGCACTTCGTCGCCGCGTTGCCATAGCGGATGCACGTCTGCAGCACCGTCGTTGCCAGCGTGTCGCGCGAATGCAGTTGCGCGATCTTCCAGTAAGGCACGCCGTCCGCCGTCTGCAGGTCGTAGAACTTGGGCGACGGCGGAAATGAGATCTCGCACATTACTTCATCCCCGCTGCGCAAGACCGACACGCCGCGCTTGTCCGGCGGCGGCGCGACATACGGCGACTCCGCCGCACCGCGCGTGTGCACCGGCACCATGATCGTCGTACCGAGCACCGTCACCGCCTTGTGATCGGTCGGCCCCGCGCCGCCGCGACGACTGGCCGCTCCGGCCTCGTGATCGAGCAGACGCAGGCCGTGCGTCTGCAGCTCAGAGAGCAGGAACTGCTTCTTCGTCAGGAGTGCCGATGGGAAGTCCAGCATAGGGGCTTTCGGTTTCTTCGACCGAGCGCACTTGCGCGCGCGCCGTCCGGTCGATGTGCAGGGTGAAAATGTCGGGCCTCGAATAGTGGCCGACCGAGTCGAGCATCCGCTTGCGTTTCACGACGAGCGCCGGATCGAGTTCCGCGATCGCCATGCCTTCGCCCTCCGTGATCGGCGCGCAGAGCGGCACGCCTTCCGGCGAAATGATCGCGGTGTAGCAGCCGCCGCGCAGCGCCTTGCGGAGCTTGTCGTCGGGCGTGACCGATTTGATCTGCTCGTCGGTCAGCCACCCGGTGGAGTTCACCACGAAGCAGCCGCTTTCCAGCGCGTGGTGCCGGATCGTCACCTCCATTTGATCGGCAAAAATCTGCCCGACCATCGAACCCGGAAACTGCGCGCAGTGGATCTCCTCGCGTTCCTCCATCAGCGCGAAGCGGGCGAGCGGATTGTAGTGTTCCCAACAAGCCAGCGCGCCGACGCGGCCGACCGCCGTCTCCACCGCGCGGAAGCCGCTGCCATCGCCCTGGCCCCAGACCATGCGCTCGTGATAGGTCGGCGTGATCTTGCGCCGCTTCAGCGCGAGCGATCCGTCGGCGTCGAAGATGAGCTGCGTGTTGTAGAGCGAGCCGCCGTCGCGCTCGTTCACGCCGACGACGAGCACCATCCCGTGTTGCGCCGCGGCGCGCGAGAGCTGGTCGGTCACCGGCCCCGGCACTTCCACCGCCAGCCCGTAGAGCCGCAGGTGATCTTTTCCCATCGCGACCGGCGGCACCACGAAGGAAAAGTACGGGTAGTACGGGATGAACGTCTCGGGAAAAACCGCCAGCTCCACGCCTTGCGCCGCGGCGCGGTCGATCGCATCGCACACGCGATCGACCGTGCCCGCGCCGCCCGCGAGATCGGGCGCGATCTGGATGGCCGCGGCTTTGATCCGCTTCATCGCCTCAGAGCGTCCAGGTGTCGATGATCGTCGCGCCGGCCTTCTTGTGCATGAGCACGATGTCGAGCACGTCGAGCGGGCTGATCGGGATGATGCCGGGAATGAACGCCTTCTCCGTCTGGCCATAGAGCGCCTGCGTGGCGAAGCGGCAGGCGTAAACCTTCCCGCCTTCCTCGATGAACTTCGCGATGCGCTGATTGATGAAGAGATGCCCCGGGAATGCCTCGTCTCCGAGCGTCGGGAAGCCGCGCTGAAAGCCGAGCGTCACGCCCGGGCCGTAGAGCAGGATGGAAGTCTCGTAGCCCTTCCGCAGCAGACGCGTGGCGACCAGCGTATTGACGAGGCCGATCGAGCCTTCGAAGGCGACGGTGTGGAAAGTGACGAGCGCTTTCTCGCCCGCGTCCGCCTTGATGTCCGGGAAGACTTTCTCCTCATAGTCCACGAGGAAGTCGCCGGCCTTGTTCATTTCTTTTTCTACTTTGGGCATGTTGCGTTGGTGTTGGTGGTTGGTGGTGAAAGCGAAGCGATCGCCTCGCGGATGCAGCGTCCATAAGCAGGCGCTGAACCGCTGCGCCGTTGCGCTCGCGGCTTTGTTGCGCATATCGTTGCGCAACAGGGGAAATTGTCACGCTGGCTCACGCCTGCGGGTCTCCCTCGCTGACCAAAAGAATGCCGGGAAAACAAATCCAGACAGTCCGCATGGCGGAAATCGCGCAGCGCTTGCGCGTGGCATCTTCCACCGTTTCGCGCGCCCTTCGCGATGATCCACGGATCGGCGCAGACCTGCGCGAGCGGGTGCGGCGCGTGGCCGATGAACTGGGCTATCGACCCAATCCCCTCGTCAGCGCGCTGATGGCGAATCGCCGCCGCCGCGGCGGCGCGGGCGCCGTGGATGTCATCGCGCTCGTCACCAGCTACGGCGGCCGCGAGGACTGGCGAAAGAAGGACGTCTGCCGCTGGGAATTCGAAGGCGTCGAGCGCCGCGCCCGCGAACTGGGATTTCGCGTCGAGGTCTTCGCCCTCGCCGACTATGGCGGAGATCCGGCACGGTTGCGCGCCACGCTTCAGGCCCGCGCCATCCGCGGCGTGCTGCTCGGTTTTTCCCGCGAAGAGAGCGACGCCTCGACCTTCGATTGCGAAGCGCTCTGCGTCGCCGGCCTGAGCAGCTACTTTCCCGATGTGGTCGCCGACCGCGCGAATTTCCACGGCTTCTTCAACGTGCAGCTCGCCCTCGATCGCGTGCACGAACTCGGCTACCGCCGCCCCGCGCTCATCGTGCCGGAGCTGAACAATCGCTACTCCAACAACCTGTGGTCCGGCGCCTTCCTCGATTGGCATCGCCGGCTGCCGAAGAAGGATCGCTGCGAGCCGTTCCTGCCCCGCGAAGATGCGACCGCGGCGGAGTTCAGCGACTGGCTGTATCGCAACGAACCGGACTCGCTCGTCGTTTATAAGTTCCCCGTCCGCCCGTTGCTCGCGAAGCGCGGCGTGCGCGTGCCGGAGGACATCGGCCTCGCATACCTCTACCGCACTTCCGACGAGATGGGCGGCACCGCGGGGATCGACGGTAACCTCGACGCAGTCGGCGCCGCCGCGCTCGACCTCGTCGTCGAACGTCTCTACGCGAACAGCACCGGAACGCCTGAGCATCCGAAGGAAGTGTTGATCAAAGGGACGTGGCAGCCAGGCGCGACATTGCCGGCAAAAAGAACGGTGCCCGCGCCGCGCCGTGGCCGAGCACCAGCAAAGGCTCAGCGGTGATGCGTCCGACCGGCGCGCACGTGATCTCGCGCGCGCCAAAATGGGCGACCACCGCTGCCGTCTTCTTCGGTCGCACGCTGAGCAAATATCCAAAGCTCGGAAACGCGCTCAACCAGCGCTGGAGATCCCCGCCCGGCGGCTGCGGAAGCAGATCCAGCCAAAGCTCCGCGCCCACGCGTGAGCACTCCAGGAGCATCGCCAGCGTGCCCACGATGCCGCCATTGCTGATATCCTTCCCCGCGTCGCACAGCCCGCTCTCGGCCAGCGCGGGGAGCAGTTCGAGGTCCGCGCGCAGCCGCTCCGGCGGCGCGTCCACGCTGGCATTCCAGAAGGGCTTGTCGCGCCTCCACGCACCGCGCAGGTCCACCGCCATCACGAGATCGTCGCCTGGCTTTGCATCGAAGCTCGTGATCAGATGCGACGCCTTACCCAACACCGCGGCGGCGAGGTACGCGGAGCCACCGGTGATCTTCGTCGTGTGCCCGCCGACGACCGGCACACCGTACGCTTGCGAAGCCGCTGACATACCCGCCCAGATCTCCGCGGGCGTCTCGCCGCCGGGCGTCCAGAGCACATCTACTACAGCGACCGGACGCCCGCCCATCGCG
Organism: Chthoniobacteraceae bacterium; assembly: GCA_049690035.1. Taxonomy (GTDB): domain Bacteria; phylum Verrucomicrobiota; class Verrucomicrobiia; order Chthoniobacterales; family Chthoniobacteraceae; genus Chthoniobacter. The sequence goes on along the minus strand of JBAVML010000325.1, from coordinate 3,424 downwards.
GCTACGTCGCTCAGATTCACCATCACTGCTGAGTATCCCGCGAACCACGGATCGGCTTGAACAAAGGATTCCAGCATTCCCTCCGCAGCAAAGAGCAGCCAGCCGTCGCCATCCGGAATCGCGGCGCAGTCGTCGCCGAGGCGCACGTCGCCGGCGAGGGATTCCGCCGGCGCGTAGGCCGAGTGGATGGTCGCCTTTTCCTTCACGGCAGCGTTCGCGGCGAGGAACTTCACCAGCCGCGCCAGCCGCGTCCGGTCGTCTAGCCCGCTCAAAACACTGTCGTCGCCGGCTGGTAGTAGCCGAGATCCGCGCGCATCCGCACGTGGGTCATCCCGTGAAGTTCCAGTTCCCCGAGCGGTTCCCAGTGCAGGCGTTGAAAGAAGCGCGCATTCTGATGCTGCACCGTGGCCAGAAACTCCCGGCAGCCGAGCGCGTGCGCCGTCGAGACCGCCTTGTAGATCAGCCCCGCCCCGAGCGCGCCGAGGCCGCGATACACCGGCTGGTGATTCCGCATCGCTACGCCGGGACTGATCTTTTTCACACTGCGAAAATCCTGCGCCACGCCGAGCCGCGACCCATACCACACCCCCGGTTCCCGCTCATCGATTCGCACCACGCCCGCCACGCTGTCTTCCATCCCCGCGAGCAGCGTCTCGCATACGATCGGGATGGAATGTGCATCCACCTCGTCGCGATCCGACCCGGCGAAGATCTTCTGTTCCTCGCAAAAGATCGCCCGCCGCAGCGCCCAATAGCCATCGAGTTCCTCCGGGGCGCGGGCGATTTTGAAAACGTAATCCGACGGCGTGAAGTGGTGATACGTGTCGAAGATCATGGCGATGGATTGTCTTCCCGCGCCGAAAGCACGGCACGTGCCTCTGCTCACACTTGCCTCGTTACGCAGGGAGCGCGCGGCGCCCGGCCGCGTTTCTTGATACCGGCTCTGCGGAATCTTGCGCGCCTTGAGCAAATCCGCACTCGCGGTCCCGCCTGCTCCCAGGTTGCCGCGACGCCCGCGATTTACTCCAGCCAGCTTTCCCGCACGGTCTCGCAGAGGCGCATGACCAGCGGTTCCTTCACGCTGTAGAAAACGCGCTGCCCATCCCGCTCGCGACGGAGAATTCCCGCGGCAGTCAGCAGCGCGAGGTGCTTGGACACGTTGGCCTGCGTGGATTCGGCAGCGTCCACGATCTCGCTAACGCTCCGCGGAGCCTTGCAGACCGCCTGGAGAATTCGCAGCCGCATCGGTTCGCCGAGCATTTTGAAAAGGGCGGCGATGTCGTCGAGTTGGGCCGTGGAAAGTGGAGTCGGAGATTTGGCACTTGCCATATATTACTTATTGGTTATATGTTTATATCATGAATTCGACCCTCCCTCAAGTATCTCCTGCGATCGCTCCCGCCGAACTTCATCGTCTCCGACTGGCCGGCGCCGCCTGCGAGCTGATCGACGTGCGCACCCCGCCGGAACACGCCGCGGGACACGTTCCGGGCGTGCAGCTCGTTCCGCTCGATTCGCTCGATCCCACCGCCTTCCTCAGCCACCGCGCCGATCCCACGGCGCCACTCTACGTCTTCTGTCAGGCGGGCGGCCGGGCGAAGAAGGCGATCGAGAAGTTCCACGCCGCGGGTTTCGACGGCTGCGTGCTGGTCGAGGGGGGAACGCAGGCTTGGATCGATGCCGGCCTGCCCATCGACCGGGGCACCAGCCGGGTTCTGCCGCTGATGCGCCAGGTCCACCTCACCATCGGCTTTTTCACCACCCTCGGTGCCGTCCTCGCGCTGACGATCGATCCTCTCTTCGCCCTACTCCCCGTAGTCACCGGTTGCGGGCTGCTGATCAACGGCAGCACCGGTTGGTGCGGGCTCGCGCTGCTCGTGGCGAAGATGCCGTGGAACCGCGGCGACGCGACGACCTCCTGTTCCCGCTAACCAATCTTCCCCATGAAACCTCCCCGCCGCATCCTCGTGGTCGGTGGTGTGGCCGGCGGCGCCTCAGCCGCCGCTCGCGCCCGCCGCGTCGATGAAATCGCCGAGATCCACGTCTTCGAGCGCGGTCCCTACATCTCGTTTGCCAATTGCGGCCTGCCTTATTTCATCGCCGGAGAGATCGACGACCGCGCCAAACTCATCGTCATGACCCCAGAGCGTTTCTGGTCGCGCTCGCGCATCCACGCGCACGTGAATCACGAGGTGCTTTCCATCGATCGCACCGCGAAAACCATCCGCGTCAAAGGCCCCGACGGCGCGGAACACGACGAGCGCTACGACCGCCTGATCCTCAGCCAGGGCGCACGGCCTCTTGTCCCACCCATCCCCGGCGTCGATCTCCCGCACGTCTTCACCCTGCGCGACATCCCGGACATGGATCGCATCATCCGCTTCCTCGATGAGCGGAAACCCCGGCGCGCTGTCGTCATCGGCGGCGGATTCATCGGGCTGGAGATGGCCGAGGCATTTCACCATCGAGGCATCCACGTCACCATCGTGGAGCGCGCTCCGCATATCCTCCCGCTGCTTGATCCCGACATGGCTGCGCTGTTGCAGGAGCGCACCCGGCGACCCAACTTCGACTTCCGCATCGGCGTTGCCGCCAACGCCTTCAGTGCGGACGCCATCGAGTTCACCGATGGCACCCGCCTTCCCGCCGACCTCATCCTGCTCAGTGTCGGGGTGAAGGCCGAGGTCGAGCTCGCGCGGGCGGCCGGCCTCGAGATCGGCGCGACAGGCGGGGTGAAGACCAACGGCCGCATGGAATCCTCCGATCCGCACATCTACGCCGTAGGCGACGCCGCCGAGACCATCCACGCGCTCACCGGCGCCCGCGCCCGCATCGCTCTGGCCGGCCCGGCCAATCGCCAGGGCCGTATCGCGGGCACCAACGCAGCCGGCGGCAAGCTCACTTACCCCGGCGCGCTCGGCACCTCCATCGTCCGGGTGCTCACCACCACGGTCGGCTTCACCGGCCTGAACAGCGCGCAGGCCGCGGCCGCCGGCTTCAGCACCTTCACCAGCATGACTCGCGACTTCAGCCACGCGCATTATTACCCCGGCGCGACGCCAGTCGTGATCAAAGTCATCGCCGAGGAAGGCACGGGCCGGCTGCTCGGCGCGCAGGTGATCGGCGCGCAGGGCATCGACAAACGCACCGACGTCTTCGCCACCGCCATCGCGGGTAAAATGAGCGTCTTCGACCTCGAGACCCTCGATCTCGCCTACGCTCCACCCTTCGGCAGCGCCAACGATCCCGTGAACACCGCCGGCTTCGTCGCCAGCCACGTCACCCGCGGCGACATCGCCACCGTCGCTCCCGAGACCTGGCGGCCCGGCAGCGAGTTCCTTCTCGACGTGCGCGACCCGGATGAACTCGACGAATTCGGCCGCCTCCCCGGCGCGGTGAACATCCCGCTCGATCAGCTCCGCGA
>JBAVML010000324.1:0-12928 GCA_049690035.1 Chthoniobacteraceae bacterium | reverse complement strand
GTGTTTACATGGCAAACTATTTTTCCCGCGGGAATTTGCCGTGACCCGCGTCCTTCCTTCCTTGCCTTTTCTTTTCGTTACAGCCATCGCGTTCGGCTGTGAAATCGTTTCGTCACGAACTTTGGTTCGAACTCCCCCGCCGCCGACAATTCGTGAATATTACTCCGCAAGTCGCCGATTGCCTCCGCTCCAGTGGAATCCGCGAAGGCATGTGCCTCGTGAATGCGATGCATATTACCGCCAGTGTTTTCATCAATGACGACGAGAGCGGGTTGCATCACGACTTCGAGGTCTGGCTGGAAAAGCTCGCGCCCGAAAAGCCCTACGCGCAATACCGGCACAACGGCGCGGAAGACAACGCCGACGCCCATCTCAAGCGGACGATCATGGGCCGCGAAGTGGTGGTGGCGATCACCGCCGGGGCACTCGATCTCGGGCCGTGGGAGCAGATTTTCTATGGCGAATTCGACGGCCTGCGGCGGAAGCGCGTCCTGGTGAAGATCATCGGCGAATGAAGCGCACGCTCGTGCGACCGCTTGGACAAAGGCGGCGGCGCAGCTAGCTTCGCCGCCGCATGCTCGACGAATACCAGCGACTCGAATCCGCGCTGCTTGATTTCATCCGCACCGGCGCGGGCGACTTCGGGGCGCTTGCGCTCGACGTGCATCGCTTCCAGCTCCGGTGGAATCAGCCGCTCGCCAACTTTTGCGCGACCCGCCCCGAGCCGCGCGACTGGCGCGAGATTCCCGCAGTGCCGCAGAGTGCGTTCAAGCATTTCACGCTGTCCGTCGCGCAGCCCGACCAAATCGAGAAGACGTTTCACACCAGCGGCACCACGGGAGAAGGATTCGGACGCCACTTGTTCGTTTCCACCCGGCTCTATGACGAATCCGTCCGCGCGGGTTGGTTGCGCCTCGGTCTCCCGAAGCTCGCGCATTTCGTCCTGATCCCCCGCCCCACCGATGCGCCGCACTCTTCACTAGCGCACATGATGGGTGCGCTCGAACCGCTGGCGCTGGAGATTTTCTGGTTCCTGGAGCCCAACGGCCGCCTGCGCGCGGATTTTCCGAAAGCGCTCGAGGGCGTGATGCGCAGCGCCAAACCTGTCGCGCTGCTCGGCACCGCACTCGCATTCCTCCACATCTTCGAGCAACTCGGGACGCAACGCATTCAGCTCCCACCCGGCAGCTTCGCGATGGAAACCGGCGGTTTCAAAGGCCGCCAGCGCGAAATCCCGAAGCCGGAACTTTACGCGCAATTCCGCGAATTCCTCGACCTCGGGCCGGACGCGGTGTTCAACGAGTACGGAATGACGGAACTCAGCTCGCAATTTTACACCCACGGCCTCGGCCGGCCGCACGAGGGGCCGCCGTGGTTGCGCGCGCAGGTCATCGATCCCGAAACCGATGGTGAGGTCGCGGTCGGCGAGACCGGAGTGCTGCGCCTGTTCGATCTCGCGAATCTTGGCTCCGCGCTCGCCATCGAGACCCAGGACCTCGCGATCCGGCGCCCGAGCGGCTTCGAGTTGCTTGGCCGCGATCCCGGCGCAGTGCCGCGTGGCTGCTCGCGGCTGGCCGATGAACAAATTCAGCTCCGATGACCGCCGAAGACCGCGCCACCCATCTCGCCGCCGCGGCCGCGCAGTTTCCTTATCTCGGGGAAACAAGCGCGACCGATCTGCTCGCGCTGCTCACCGCGGAGCTGGGCGATCCACAGGTGCTCGAGACCTTTCGCTGGCACGGCTCGCACCTCAGCCGGGCGGTGGCGCCGCCGGTGATCTTGCACGTCATCAGCGGCAACACGCCCGCCGCAGGGCTCCAGAGCTTGATTCGCGGCCTGCTGCTCGGTTCGCACAATCTCTGCAAGCTGCCCGCGGCCGGGCTGCCGGAGATCGCCCAATTTCGCGACGCGCTACCGCCGCCGCTCGCCGCCCGCGTGGAAGTCAGCTCCCACCTTCCCGCCGAATGGCTGGAACGCGCCGATGCGGTCGTGGTCTTTGGCGAAGATGAAACGATCCGCCAATTTCGCAGCCTCACCCGGCCCGATCAGACCTTTGTCGCCCACGGGCACAAGCTCAGCCTCGGCGTCGTTTTTCATGATCCGAAATTCGCCTCGGTCCGCGGCGCCGCTCGCGATGCCTCGCTCTTCGATCAACTCGGGTGCCTTTCACCGCACGTCTTTTATGTGGCCGACGATCCCTTCCATTACGCCACCAAACTCGCCGACGAAATGGAACGCTTCGATGCCCAGCAGCCACGCCGCGAGCTTTCGCTCGCGGAGGCAAACGCGATCCGCAGCCTCCGCTCCGACTTCGCCTTTCGAGCGGCCAACGACAAACGCCTCGCCGTGCTGCAAAGCACCGGCTCGACCGCGTGGACCGTGGTGCTCGATCACAGCCCGGATTTTCCCCGCTCGCCCCTGAATCGCTTCATCTTCGTCAAGCCGCTTCCCACCGATCTCGCCGCCGAACTCGCCCCGGTGCGGCGCCACCTAGGAGCGATCGGCATTTGGCCCGCCAACATCGAGAACGCGCGCAAGCTCGCCACCTACGGCGCGAATCGCCTCTGCCCGATCGGCCACATGCAGCTCCCGCCCTGGACCTGGCACCAAGACGGCCAGCCTGCGCTGACGCCGCTCGTCCGCTGGGTCGACTTCGAGGCAGCGACTTAGCAAAGACCTATTCGCATTCGGGCCATTCGCTTTGACGTTGTGAGCACGCAGCAAACCCCTCGCTGACGCAATTTCCGTATTTTCGAAGTTGGACTCTCATTCGTTTGATCGTCGCGGCGCACTTGAATTTCACCCGGCCCCGCCGGCGTCAGCGCGATGGCGGTGCGGTTCGGTCCGAAAGTTTTGAGCGCTCACGCTCAGGGTGCGGCCGTCGCCTTCACGCGGAAGAATCTCGAAGGCACGGCGGGATCCGGCGTGGAGACAAAGTGCGTGATCGCGCTCGGCCATTGGCCGACGGGGGCGACGGGCTGCCAGTTTGGCGTTGCGAGTGAATCGGTGTATTCCACCGTGAAGAGCCACGCGGGACCGGCGTTCTGCCAGTCGAGCGACATCGTGCCGTGCGCGACGCCGGGTGACGTGCGGAAATTTACGAAGGGCTGCGTGAGTGTGGTGAAGACGAGCGAACTGGTCGTGGGGCCGACGTTTCCGGCGGCGTCCGACGGCGTGATGCTCACGTTATAGATCGACGCGGCGAGCAGGCCGGTGAGCGGCGTGGCGAGTGTGTCGCCAGGGATGTCGACCGTGACGATGTGGTTTGGCACGCCGGGCTGGGCGAAGTGCGTGGCGACGATGTGGTAGTTCGTCACGCCGATGTTGTCGCCGGCGGGCGTCCACGTGAGCGTGCAGTGGTCGAAGCTGACATTGCTCGCGGTGATCTGCGCGACGGCGGTGGGCGGGACGGTGTCGGTGCCGTTCGGGAGCACGGTCACGGTGAAGGTCGCGCTGCCGCCGGTGGTGTTCGGGTTCGTGGCGGAGACGGTGAATGTCTGCACGCCGACATCCGCGGCGGTGGGCTGCCATTGCACTACGGCGTAGTCTTTCAACGGATCGGGACCAGCGGTGCGGGCGACGGTGAGACCAGCGGGACCGGTGAAAGTGCTGAAGGTCGGCGGGCCGGGATTCGCGGATGCGCTGAGTGAGAGCAGCAGCGAATTTCCGACGATGACGGTCGTGGATTCGGAGAAGTTCGTGCGCGTGATGACGGGCAGCGTGAGCACGGCATTACCGACGATTGGCGAGAGATTGGAAATATTTCCCGCGGCATCCACGGCGGCGACGTAGTAGCCGGTCGCGAAGCCATTCAAGATGAACGAGCGCGACGTGATGCCGCTCGCCATCAGCCCGATGTGCGAGGAGCGTGAGCCGTGGAAGAGCCCGTAGATGCTGTAGCTCACGACTCCGACATTATCGGAACCAGCGGGCCACGTGAGCGTGACGGTCGTGGCCGTGCGCGACGTGAGCGAGATGCTGGCGGGCGCGGTGGGCTTGATCGTGTCGGTGGGGATCGGCGTGACGATGATCGCGAAGGTCTGCTCGCCGACGCCCGCGCTGCTCGTCGCGCGCACGATCACGTTGGTGGTGCCGATTTGATCCGCAGCGGGCGTCCACGTGATGAAGCCGCTGACCGGATCGAGCGTCATGCCTGCAGGCGCGGCGGCGAGGGAAAGGACGGGCCGTGGATTTCCGAGCGCGATGGCTTTGTAGCTGAAGGTCGAGGCGACCTGCACATTCGCGGAGTAAGGCGCGCTCGAAATGATCTGCGGCGCGATGGTGATGCCGGTGTCGATCTTCTCGACGGTGTCGAATGCGTTGTTGCTCGCGGCGGGATAGTCGCCGCCCATCACGTAGAGGAAGCCATCATCGCCGAGCGCGACGGCGGGCGCATTGCGCGCGGTCGAGAGCGACGCTGCAGAATACCACGAGTCAGCGACGGAATCGAAGACGAGCACCGCCGAGCTGTTCAATCCGCCGATGAGATACACGAGCCCATCCGCGCCGAGCGCGGCGACGCGACCGGTCGTCGTGCCGTTCGGGACGTTGCTGAGCTGCGACCATGTGTCTGTCGCGATGTCGTAGGAAAAGACGCTGGCCGTGAGGAAGCCGGACACCGGCTCGGTGCCGCCGATCACGACGATGTGGCCGTGGCCATCGTAGGTCGCCGTCGCGCCGACGCGGGCCTCGGGCAGCGGCGCGAGTGTGGTCCAGGAATTGGTCGCTGCGTCGTAGCGCTCAACGCTCGCGATGCCAGGCGTCATGCCCGCGTTGGTCGCGCCGCCAATCGAGTAGATGCGATGCTGATTGTCTGTCGCGAACGCGAAATCGTGCACAGCAAAATGCTTCGCCGCGATGGCCGCGCCTGCGCCGCCAGTCGTGGTGTAAACGAAGCCGGTCGTATTTGGCGTCATCGCATTTTGCTCGATGCCGGCGAATACGATCACGCGGTTCAGGGAATCGATTCCCGCGCCGAGACCGGTCGGTGCAGTCGGCAATTGCGCGGCGAGCGCGAACTGCGTCGCACCTGGAGCGAGCGCATCGACCGGGCCGCGATTGCCGTTCGACGGCGTGCCGCCGATGGCGAGCAGCGTGCCGTTGGAATTCAGCCCGACTGCTAGTTTGCGTTTGTCCGAGAGCGACGGCGCGGCGCTCCACGTTTGCGGCGAGCCGGGATTCACGACGCTGACCGGAAAAGACAAATCGCCCGTCGAGATGCTGTGCGGGTCAGTCGCGTTGAGGCGGATGCTGAACCCGCCCGTCGAGCTGAACGTGTGCGTCACCGTCGTGCCGCTCACGCCGGTCACCGTCTGAAAATCGGTGCCGTCATTTTTCCAATCGATCACAAACGTGAACACGTCGCTCGCCGCGTAGGGATAGGAACTCTGCGCCGTAAGCGTGAATGTCGTCGGCACGGCCATCGTCACGGGCGACGCAGCGGGCGCGATGCTCGCGAGCGGCTTCGTCTCGGTCGTCACGGTGAAGGTGCCGATGACTCCGCCGGGCATGTAGTTTCCCGCGCTGTCGCGCACGACATTCGGCTCGACCGAAATCGAATACGTCCCGTTCAACCCGCCAGTCCATGTCGCGAGCGGCTCGGCTGCGGATGGCGTGACGTAAAAATTCGCCACGACTTTGATCGCGTCGGTGCCGGGCGTCTTGTTGTAGAAAGTCGCGAGCTGGCTGTAGCCGTTCGGCCCCGTCACGCGCACGGCGCCCTGCGCGATGCTCGCATTCAGCAGGCTCACATCATCCCAAAATGTCACCGCGAAAATCTGCGCGCCATTGTTCACGCTCGTGATGTTCGGAGCCTTCGCGACCGCGACTGGCGCTGCCGTGTCCGCGCCGGATTTCGGCGTGAGCAGGAATGCGCGCGGCTGGCCGTTGAACGTGCCGTTGCCGACGATCACACCTGCTTCATTCATGCCGCGCGCCTCGGTGAGCACCCAGCCGGAATTCACCGGCACGTATTCGTTCAGGTCGCGCATGCCGAGCGTCGCGGACCACAGGAACGCGTGCATCGCGCCGCTCGAAGTCTCCGCGGTGCCGACGACATTGGATGCCGTGTCGATCGCGAACGCTGTCGAGACGTAGCCGCCGAGCGTGCCGAGGTCCGTCATGCCTGCGGCGTCGGTGAAAAGGAACGCGTGCGTGTCGATGCTCAGCGATGCCGAGGTGCCGACGACCTGGCCCGCGTTGTTGATCGCGAAGGCCCAGCTTTCCTCGCCGCCGAGCGTGCCGAGTTCAGTCACGTTCGAGCCATCCGCATCGGTGCGGAAGGCGCGGTTGAATCCGCTCGGCGAATTGCCGATGCCGACCACGCGGCCCGCGTCATTCATGCCGTATGCGGAGATCGTCGCCGGCGCGGGCGCGTTCGGGATCGTCGTGAGATTGAGCGTCGTGCTCGGCGGCGAAAAGCGGAACGCCTGCTCGACTCCACCATTCGACGCGAAGCCCGCGACTTGCCCGCTCGCATTGATGTGCTGCGCGAAGACCGAGACACCGCCCGTCGCGCCGCCGATGTCCGTGAGTCCGCCCGCCGTGCTGAAGATGAAGCCGTGCGCGAGGCCCGTCGCGTCGGTCGAGTAGCCGGTCACTTTTCCCGCATCATTGATGCCGAGCGCGCGCGAATCCGCACCGCCGAACGACGGCAGATTCGCCGTGCCCGTCCCTGGCGTGAAACGCCACGCGGTCGCGCCATTTGCGCCGACGGTCGCGTAGCCCGAGACCTGTCCGCTCGCATTCACGCCCGTTGCGAAATTCGGACTCCCACCCGGCGCGCTGATGTCGCTGACCGCGAAAGTATGCACCGCGCTCGGCGGCGTGATCGTGCCTGACGGCGTGCCGAAAAAGATGCTCGTCGAAGGGCCGACATTTCCCGCGGCGTCGGACGGCGTGATGGTCGTTGTGTAGCCCGCCGCGGGCAGCAGGCCCGCGAGCGTGGTCGTGAGTTCGGTGCCGGGGACATCGACGGTGACGACGCTATTCGGCTCACCCGGCGCGCCGAAATGCGTGGCGACGATGTGGTAGTTCGTCACGCCGATATTGTCGCCTGCAGCAGTCCACGTGAGCGTCGCGTGGTCGGCGGTGAGGTTGCTCACGGTCATCTGCGCGACCGGCGTCGGCGGGAGATTGTCGAAGCCATTCGGCAGCACCGTCACGGTGAATGTCGCGCTGCCGCCGCTCGTATTCGGATTCGTCGCGAAGACGGTGAACGTGTTCGCGCCGACCTGCGCCGCAGTTGGCTGCCATTGCACGACGGCGTAATCATTCGCCGGAAACTGCCCGCTCGTGCGCGAGAGCGTCATACCCGCCGGGCCGCTGAGCGTGGTGAAAGTGGGCGTCGGATTCGCCGCCGCAGTCAGCGACATCTGGAACGAATCGCCGACGATGACCGTGGTCGATTGCGTGAAATCCGTGCGCGAAATCGCTGGCAGCGTGAGCACGCCGGACGAAACGCCGGGCGAGCGCGCGGAGATATTTCCAGCCGCATCGACCGCGGCGACGTAGTAGGCGAGCGCATTTCCGGCCGCGATAAACGAGCGGCCAGTGATGCCGCTTTTCAAGAGTCCGATGAAGTTTCCGCCGCCGCGTCCCGAGCGATGGATGAGCCCATACACATTGTAGCTCACCACGCCCACGTCATCCGAACCGGCGGGCCACGTGAGCGTGACGGTCGTCGCCTCGCGATGCACGAGCGAGATGCTCGCGGGCGGAATCGGCGGCGTGATGTCGCCGATGATCGGCACGGGCGTGACGGGAATCGTGAATGTCTGCTCGCCGATGCCCGCGCTGCTCGTGGCGCGCACGGTCACGAGGTTGTTGCCGATGTGCTGCGTGGCGGGCGTCCACGAAACCACGCCGGTGACGGGATCGATCGTCATGCCGCTCGGTGCCGTCGTGAGCGAAAAGGTCGGCCGCGGATTTCCGACCGCGATCGCTTTGTAAGTGAACGGCGTGCCGACGTGCAGCGTGCTGTCGTAGAAATAAATGTAGGAGACGATGCGCGGCGTGATCGTCGCGGACGTGTCGAATTTTTCTACCGTCGCGAGGCCGTTGTTCCCCTGTCCGGGATTGTCGCCGCCCATCACGTAGATGAAGCCATCATCGCCCAGCGCGCACGCCGGCGTGGCGCGTGTGAGCGAGAGGGACGGGCCTTGGAACCACGAGTCGGCGAGCGAGTCATAAACGAAGACCTGCGTGTTGCTCGCGCTGCCGATGACGTAGATCAGATTGTCCGCGCCGAGCTGCGCGACACGACCGGCGACGGTGCCGATGGGCGCATCCGCGAGCTGCGTCCAGGTGTTCGCCGCGATGTCGTAGGAGAAAGTGGTGAGCGTCTGCACGCCCGCCGCGTCGGTGCCGCCGAAAACGAGGATGTGACCGTGCCCGTCGTAGCTCGCTGCGGCGCTGATGCGCGGGGATGGCAGCGACGCGAGCACCGTCCAGGTATTCGTCGCGCCGTCGTAACGCTCCACATCCGCCGTCGCGCCAGCCGAACCCGCGAGTGTCGCGCCGCCGATGGAATACACGCGATGCAGATTGTCGGACGTGAATGCGAAATCGTGAACCGCCGTGTGCTTGTCCGCGATAGACGCGCCCGGACCGCCGCCGGTCGTGTAAACGTAGCCGTTCTTTTTCGGCAGCGACGCGGCGGGCTCGATGCCGCCGAAAACGATCACGCGATTCAGCGAATCAATTCCTGCGCCAAGACCGATCGTCGGCAGCGACAGCCGCGCACCGTCGGTGAAGAGCGTCGCGCCGGGCAGCAGCGTATTCACGATGTCCTTTCCACCTTTCACCGGAAGTCCGCCGAGGCACAGGAGCGTGCCGTTCGTATTCAGACCGACCGCGAGCCGCCGTGAACCTGTGAGCACCGGCGCGGCGACGGACGCTTGCGGATACGCCGGGTTGTTCACGAATGCCTGATAGATCGTGTCGTCGCTCGCGATGCCATGCACGTCGGTCGCGTTCACCTTGATGCCGAAGGCGCCCGTCGAAGTGTAAGTGTGCGAGACGACCGTGCCCGTCGTGCCGGTGATCGTCTGCACGTCGGTGCCATCATTTTTCCAATCGATCGTGAACGTGAACACGTCCGTCGCCGCATACGGGAATGAACTCAGCGCCGTGAGCGTGAAGTCCGCCACCTGCGCCATAATGATTCCGCCGAGCGGCGGCGCGATGCTCACGACCGGCTTCAGCTCCGTCGCGACCGTGAAGGTGCCGATGACTCCGCCGGGCATGAAATTTCCCGCGACGTCCTTCACGACATTCGGCTCGATCGAAATCGAATACACGCCGTTCGACGCGCCGTTCCAAAAATTGCCCGACCCGCCGGGAGGGAACACGTAGAACTGCGACGTGATCTTCATCGCGTCTGCCGTCACCGGCGTTTTGCTGAGATAGGTCGCGAGTTGGTTGAAGCCGTTCGGCCCAGTCACGCGCACCGCGCTCGACGTGAGGCTCGAGGCGATCGTCGCATTCGACACGCTCACATCATCCCAAAACGTCACCGTGAAAATCTGCGCCGCCTGCGTGAGCGTGTTGATGTCGTTCGCCTTCACGATTGCGATCGGCGCGGTCGTGTCCGGACCGGAATTCGGCGTGAGCGAAAATGCGCGCGGCTGACCATTCAGCAGACCATTGCCGACGATCACGCCCGCGTCGTTGATGCCGCGAGCCTCGGTGAGCACCCATCCGGAATTCACGGGGATCACGTCATTCAAATCGCGCATCCCGCTCGTCGGCGTCCACGCGAAGGCGTGCATGTCGCCCGCCGCATTTTGCGCCGTGCCGACCACGCTGCCGGGATTGTTCAGCGCAAACGCCGTCGAGACGTAGCCGCCGAGCGTGCCGAGGTCCGTCATGCCCGTAACGTCGGTGAAAAGGAACGCATGCGTGTCGATGCTCAGCGACGACGACGTGCCGGCGACCTGCCCCGCGTTGTTGATCGCATACGCGAAACTCTCATCGCCCCCAAGCGTGCCGAGGTCCGTGGGATTCGCACCATTCGCGTCCGTGCGGAACGCGCGATTGAACCCATTCACCGAAGTCCCCACGCCTACCACGCGCCCCGCGTCATTCACGCCATACGCCGAGATGGTCGCCGGAGCCGGCGCATTCGGAAGCGTCACGAGATTCACCATGAACCCCGGCGGCGTAAAACGAAACCCCTGCTCCGACCCCGCCGCGCTCGAAGAAAACCCCGCGACCTGCCCCGAAGCATTGATGTGCTGCGCGAAAATCGGCGCCCCCGTGCCATTCCCGCCAATGTCCGTCAGCCCATTCACATCCCCAAAAACAAACCCATGCGCCAGCCCCGCCGCATCCGTCGAATAACCCGTCACCTGTCCCGCATCATTGATCCCAAGCGCTCGCGAATCCGCTCCACCAAATGATCCCAGCGTGATCGTGCCCGCCCCCGACGTGAAGCGCCACGCTTGTGCAGCATCCGCGCCCGTCGTCGAATAGCCGGATACCTGCCCGGCGGCATTGACACCGGTCGCGAAGCTCGGATTCGCACCCGCCGCGTTCGCGTCGGTGATTGTGTAGGTCTGTGCTGAAGCGCCCCCTGCGCCAGACAGCGTGCCCAGGAATGCCAACCACAACGCAATTGAGGAAAATGCCGCGAGCGGATTGACGTCTTTCATATGTCCATTCCAGCACTGCCCCGGAAGCACTCAATCAGCGTACCGTAACGAGGTTGTTACCTACCAATCCCGTTAGGTTGCATTATCCGTGGAGTCCTAACCCGGCAGGCCGACTGGACTCGACAAGCAACCGCCGGATTAAAAACCCGCCCTACGTTCCTCGCGCCAACTTCATCGTTCGACTTAGAGCAGCTCTTTCGCGACCGCGAGGGCCTTGATGTAAACGCGATGCCGTCCGCCGAGCGCGAGTTCCTCGGCGATCAGACTCGTGCTGCGATTATTGCCCGCTGGAAGCAGGTGGTGATAGGCGCGCCCGTCGGCAAGTTTCACGTCCACTTCGAAAAAATCGCCGCCTGCGTCGCGCGCCACTTTCACCGATCCATGCGGAGCCGTGATTTCGCAGCAGCCGATCGAGCGCGTGCCCGCCGCCGTGAGGTCGAAGGCGATCTCGTGGCCGTCGCAGTTCGTGAGCACGAGGCGATTCCCGTCGTAGCGGTTTAGGTCGAGGTTGAGCTGCGCCGCGAACCAACCGGTGAGGAGCAGCGCCGTGGAGCGAAATTCCGGCGCGTGGCAGATCGTCACCGTCGTCATGCCGTCGAGGATGTGGCGGTTCTCCGGATGATCGAACATCTGGGCGAGCGCCTGCCGCAGGTGCAAGCTGCGCGTCCAGTTCAGGTCGCACATCGCGAGGCGCGACTGCGAAGCGTGGAGCCAGTCGAGCAAGCGCGTGAGTTGGCGCACGGGCTGCGCCCATTTGTGACTGTCGAAGACAAGGCGATCGACCCACGCAAAAAGCTGCGCGTCGATGCGGATGGGAAATTCCGCCTGCCACCACAGAACCAGCGGGAGGTCGGAGTCGAGATTCGAAAAGACGATGTTGGGGATCAGCTTGTTCGCCGTTCCTTCGAGGAGAAAGGTGATCTGCTCGCAGCAGATCTGCTTCGCCCCCGCGCGGCTGAGATGGCAGTGCGCGTTGACCCACGCTTGGATTTTCGTCTCCGGCGCGCGCGGTTCGGCGATGATCAGCAACGCGCGGCACGCGTGGTCGCGGGTGAACTCGCTGATGAACTCGTTATTCCGCGCGCCGGCGTCCGCACCCTCGCAATAGACGGCGAAATTGATCAGCGACGCGCGCGTCGAAGCGCCTTCGTCGCCTTCCCAAAGTTTCTTCAGTTCCTTGCCGATCTGGCCGATCTCGACCGGTACTCCGAGCGTCGCAGTATCGAGCGCCATGGCTAGAGCCTCCGCCATGCGCGCCCGTCGCGTTCGAGCAGATCGTCGCTTTCCTGCGGTCCCCACGACCCGCTCGGATAAGTGCAGAGCGGCGGCGGGTTTTCGAACTTGTGCCACGCGTCCTCGATCGCATCGACGAAGCGCCACGCGCCTTCCACCTCATCGCGCCGCGCGAAGAGCGTCGCGTCGCCGCTCATCGCATCGAGCAGCAGGCGCTCGTATGCCTCGGGCGAAGCTTTGCCGAAGCTGGTGCCGTAATGAAAATCCATCTTCACCGGCTCGATGCGAATGGTGTTGCCCGGCATCTTGCACTGCATGCGCAGCGAGATGCCTTCGTCGGGTTGAATGCGAATGACGAGCACGTTCGGCCCGAGCGGTTCGTCCGGCTTGTTGAAGAGCACGCTCGGCGCGTGTTTGAATTGGATCGCGATCTCCGTCCCGCCTTTCGGCAGCCGCTTTCCGACGCGGATGTAAAACGGGACATTCGCCCATCGCCAGTTATCCACGCTCACTTTGAGCGCGACATAAGTCTCCGTGTTCGAAGTCGGACTCACGCGATCCTCCTGCCGGTAAGCCTTCACTTCCTTGCCCGCGATCGCGCCCGCGGCGTACTGTCCGCGCACCACATTTGTCGCCACGTCCTCCGGCGACATCTGCCGGAGCGAGCGCACGATCTTCACCTTCTCGTCGCGAATCGCATCCGCAGTCAGATCGGTCGGCGGCTCCATCGCAGTGAGGCAGAGGAGTTGGAGCAAATGATTCTGCACCATGTCGCGCAGCGCGCCGCTCGACTCGTAGTACGGTCCGCGCTGCTCCACGCCGAGCGGCTCGGAGGCGGTGATCTGCACGTGGTCGATGTAACGATTGTTCCAGATCGGCTCGAAAATCCCGTTGGCAAAACGCAGCACCATGATGTTCTGCGCGGTCTCTTTTCCAAGATAGTGATCGATCCGGTAAGTATCCTTTTCACGAAAGCACCGCGCGACCACTTCGTTCAGCTCGTGCGCCGAGGCGAGGTCGGTGCCGAAGGGTTTCTCCACGAT
>JBAVML010000323.1:0-10310 GCA_049690035.1 Chthoniobacteraceae bacterium | reverse complement strand
ATGTGAATGTCGGGACCGTCGGCAGCGATGTTAGACATCGCGCGGAGGAAAAGTGGCAGATCGCTGTTCACGTCGAGATGCGGGTCGGCAGTGACGGTGAAGACAAAAGGTCTGCCGCGCGGACGGGCCGTGTGGAAGCTGCGTTCGCCGCGTGCCTTGAATGCAGTGGCCGTCGTGTCGCGATGACGGAAGCGATAGTAGTACTCCGTGTCAGGTTGCAGGCCGGTGATCGTGATTTCGATCGGGTTGTAGAATTCCGTCTTCAGCGGATCGACCGAGAACAGGGTGATCGGCGTGGCTGCCGTGTAGGAGCCGAGCACGGTGCCGTATTCGACAAAGGCGTACTGATCCAGATTGGCGACGACGTTGAGCGTCACGCTCGTGTCTGTCGGCATGCCGAGAAATTCTGCGCTCTTGATGGTCGCATCGGTGAGCGTGGAGTTCACCGCGTAGGAGTAACCCGCGGCCGTGGTGGAGCCGGCGTTCGTGTCGGTGGCCATGGCCGAGAAGCTCACGGTGGTGCCGCCGCCGAGCGCCGGAATCTGCGCACCGTAGACACCGTCGCCGGCGGCTCCATCGCCGTGAAGGCCGTCGTCGAACATGGTCACGAAGACCGGCGCCGGCGGGGCGGTGGTGGCCACGAGGATGTCGTCGATGCTGATGCGCGGGGAGCGCGTGGGCGCGGTCGGCGTGTAACCTGCGCCTTGGAAGCGCAATTTCGTTTGGGTGCCGAGTTCAGCGCCTACGAGGTCGTAGTGGAACAACTGCGCGGCGTGATTCACCGTGGTCGCGGTGGCAGCGATCGGCGCCGCAGTGGTGTTCACGTAAGCGGGCGTGTTGAGCACGAAGGTCGTGCCGTTCGTGATGGAACTCACCGTCGCCGTCGGGAAGTAAGTCGCAGCGACCGCAGCGCTGGGATTTGTTGCCGTGGCATTCACAGCCGTGGCCGTGGTACCGGTGACGAGCGTGAACGAGACGTTCGCGGTGATGGCGCCGATACGGGTGTTGTTTGGAATGCCAGTGCCTTGCAGCGCCATGCCAGGCAGCAATCCGGTTGTGTTCGTGCAGGTGACGCTGGACTGGCCATTCGTGAGTCCGCACGTGACATAGACGTTCGGACCCGCAACGACGCAGCCCGTCGTGAGACCGGCGGTGCTGGTGCAAGTCACAGTCGTGCTGCCCGCGACCGCGCCAGCGCCGTTCAGCACGCAATTGGTGAGGTTTACCGTCTCGGAATTCCAATCCTCCGAGAGGCGCGTGTTCCAGGTCGCGCCGTTGTCGGAAGAGACCTGAAAGACCCATCCGTTGTTGCTATTCAGCGGAGCGACGGGAGCTGCGAGATCGCGCGTTTGCACCCAGAACTCGACGTAGCCCGCAGCCCCAGTCGCGTTGATCGCGTTCGTCGTGGCGAACATCGAGTCGCCGAGATTCGCCGTGCCGCCGTTGAACTCTGCAGCCGCTCCCGATGCGGTGAGCGTGAGCGCGCTGCCGGGAGTCGTGGGATTGGCATTCATCGTGAACGTGGTGGCGGTGGGCGCGGGTGTCGCGGCGACGGTCGCGTTGTTGGCCAGGCCGGTGCCAGTCAGCGACATGCCGATGAGCAGGCCAGCGGTATTGTCGCAGGTCACATTGGGGCTGCCTGTCGTTGTGGTGGCATTGGTCAACACGACGCTGGCGATGTTGAGTGTGAGTCCGGTGCCGGTGCCGGTCGCGGCTTGCGAGAGCACGAAGGTGGTGCCGTTCGTGATGGACGCGATGGTGGTGTTGCCAGTCGCGGTGCCGTTGGTGCTGCCGGGGATATTCGGGCCGGTGATCAACATGCCGGGCCAAAGGTTCGCCGTGCTGGCGCAGGTCACGGTAGTGCTGCCGCTCGTGGTGGCTGCAGATGTCACGCTGATCGCGGTGTGATTAGACGTGCTCACCGCCTGGCGCACGACACCGCCTCCCGCCGTGGTCCAGGGATAAAGCGCGCCAGAACCATTCCAGTTATTGGACGAGGTGTTGGCGAAAATCTCCCGCCAGACCGTCGTGCTCACGGGAGTGCCCGTGTCATACGAAACGCGCACTTGCGAGATCGCCGCTGCACCGGCCTGCACCCGGGCGGTGATGGTCACGGGATCGAGGAAGGTCGGCGATGTCGGGTTGATGGTGACATTGCTGATCACGGGCGTGACGGCGTTGAGCGTGACGCTGATCGACGCAGTGCCGAGGTTGCCGCCCGCGGTGGCGGTGTCGCTCGCGGTGGCGGTGATCGTGTTCGCGCCCGAGACGAGCGGCACGGTGGCGGACCAATTGCTGCCGTTCACGGTCGCTGCGACTCCGTTCACGCTCACCGCGGCGATGCCTGAAATGGCGTCGGTGGCGGTGCCTTGGACGACAACCGTGCTCGTGGTGACCGTCGCGCCATCGGCGGGCGAAGTGATCGCCACGACGGGATTGCCCGCGTCCTGCGTGGAAGACACCGAATTGCTGAAATCCGACGTGCTCACACCATCGGTCGCGGTGGCCCGGTAGTAGTAGATCGATCCGCTCGTAAGGCCGGTGAAGGTCGCCGTCGGTGTGCTCACCGTCTGCGATGACAGGATGCTCGCGAAGTCCGAGGTCGCGGCGCGTTGGATCGTGTAGCTGTTGGCACCGGCGACTGTGGGCCAGGTCACGGTTTGCGCAGTACCTTTCGTATAAGTCGGCAATGCATTCAGCACCGGCGCGCCGAAGGTCACCGTGAGCGTGCCGGCCGCGCTGGTGCTGGTGCCGCCAGTGTTGGTGATGACCACGTCGTATGTGCCTGCATTGCTCGGTGCAACGTTCGTCAAGGTGAGCGTCGTGGCGTAGGAACCTCTCACCACGGCGGACGCGCTATCGGTGATCTGCGTGAAGACACCGCCGCTCACGTTCACGCCCCCTTTTCGCCATTGCACGGTAGGCGAGGCGTTCGGGTAACTCGTGAAGGGCGCGTAGAGCGTGATGGAGCCGCCTTGCGCCACGCTGTTGGTGATGAGCGGCGGGCCGATATACGGCTTGAAGTTCTCAGCGGTAATCGCGGTGACCGCGGCAGTCAGATTGTTGATGATGCTGGCATACGCGGGGTTCGCGACGAGGTCGGTCGTCTCATACGGATCGTCCGTGAGGTTGAACAACTCCGGGGTCACGACGTTGTTCACGCGCCCACGGCGGAGTTTGAAGTCCTTCGTCCCGCCGTTCACCGGGTCGGTGTATTGGTAGATCGCGATCGGTGCGGCCTGATCGGTCACCAGCGGGGTGCCGCGCGAGACGGTGGCGCTGTTGCTGGCGGCGAGCAGCGCGGGCCACATGTTCACGCCGTCGAGCGGCTTCGTATTTTGCGGCGTCACTCCCACGGCGGCGCAGATCGTGGGGAAGAGATCGCCGACCCACAGGGGTTGACTGCTGATCACCCCGGCGGGAAGCACGCCGGGCCAGCGGATGCCGGCGGGCGTGCGCAGACCGCCTTCGTAACTGTCACCTTTGTCGCCACGCAGCGGATCGTTGAACGACCCTTTCGTTTCATCGCCACCGTTGTCACTGAACCAGACGACCACCGTGTTGTTGGCAATGCCAGCAGCGTCGAGCGCGGCGAGCACGCGTCCCATGGCCTGATCCATGCCATCGACTGCGGCGCAGGTCAGGCGGCGTTGCGTATCGGTGACACCAAGGTTTGCATACTTCGTGATCAATGCTGGCGGCGCTGAGATCGGACCGTGAATGGCGTTGAATGCCAGATGGAGCAACATGGGCTTCGACGTGTCGCGGTTTTGGATGTGATAGATCGCCTTGTCCGCTTCGAGGTCGGGCGACCAGCCGCCGTGGCCTTGCGAATCGGTGTGCTCGCTCGGTCCGTCCTGCTGCACGCCATTCAGCCACCAGTCGGGAATGTCGAGGCTATCCGTCTCGGCGCTGTGATGGGTGAAGTAGTCGATCGCACCGGAATACTGGCCGTAGTGCGAATCCCAGCCGCGGTTGTAGGGCGCATATTCCAATCCTTCCTGGATAAAGCGCACGTTGTTTCCATTCACCGTGAAGTGATTGTTGTTCTTGTCCGACCCGCCCATGTGCCACTTGCCCACGATGAAGGTCTGATAACCGGCTGCCTTGAAAGTCTGCGGCATCAGGTGCTCGCTGAGATCCGTGCCACGCACATTGTTGGTCGCGTGCCGGATCGGGTTTCGGCCAGTCAGGAAGGTGGACCGAGTGACGCTGCAGACCGTCGTTGCGTAGAAGCGTTCGAACCGAACGCCAGTGGTGGCGAAGCTGTCCATGTTTGGTGTCTGGACCGGCACCTGTCCCGACGGAGTGTGATAGCCGATATCGCCCCAGCCTTGATCATCGGTGATGATGACCACGACGTTCGGTGGCGTGGTCGTGGTAATCGTCACGGTGAAGGCCTTTGCGGCGATGTGACTCAACGAGTCCGTGACGCGAATTGTGAAGTTCGAATCGCCGCCTGCTGTCGGCGTGCCGCTAAGCAGGCCGCCGCTGCTTAGCGTCAAGCCCGTCGGCAGCGATCCGGAAGTGACGCTCCAAGTGTAGCCCGGCGTGCCACCCGTGGCAGCGAGTGTCTGCGAGTAGGCGGTGTTGATGTTTCCATTCGCGAGTGGTGAGGTGGTCGTGATCGTCGGCGCCGGTCCCACCGTGTAGCTGCCCGCGGAGGTTAGATTTGTGCTGGATCCATTGTTATCGGTGGCTGCGATGCCGTAGTTCACCGTCGTGCCGTTTGCCTGCAAGGGAATCTGCGCGCCATACACGCCGTCGCCTGCGGCACCATCGCCGTGCAGGCCGTCGTCATACATGGTGATCGTCACGGGCGGCGCGCCGGTGGTCGTATTGACGACAATGTCGTCCACATTGATGCGGGGCTGACGGGTCGGTGACGTGGCGGAGTAGCCGACATATTGCCAGCGCATCTTCATGCTGGCGTTACGCTCGGTCGATTGCAGGTCGTAGTGATAGGGCTGCGCGGTGCCATCAACCTTTGTGGCATACCCGTGGTTCATGGTGGTCGCGGTGGCCGGGATGGGGCTGGCGGTCGTATTGACGTAGGCGGCCGTGCTGAGGACGAATGTCGTACCATTGGTGATCGAACTTACCGTCGCGTTCGCAGCGAAATAGGTCGCAGCGAATGCGACCGCGGTGCCATTGGCCGTCGCGTTTGCAGTCATCGTAAACTGCGTCGCGGAGTCGATGGTGAGGATGCGCACGTTGTTCCCGAGGCCAGCGGCGGCACTGACGAACATGCCGACTTTTAGATTCGTCGTGTCCGTATTGGTGACCACCGCGCTCGTATTCGTCGTGTTGCCCGTAACATAGATGTTCGGCCCCGCGACAGCGCGGCCCGTGGTGAGTCCGGCGGTGCTCGTGCAAGTCACCGTCGTGCTGCCGGTGCCGGAGCCCGCCGTGTTCAGCACGCAGTTAGCAAGACTCACCGTGTTCGAGTTCCAATCCTCGGAAAGGCGCGTATTCCAGGTCGCGCCTCCATCGGGCGACACTTGGAAGATCCAGCCGCCGTTGTTAGTCGCCGCGACATCACGCGTCTGCATGTAGAACTCAATGTAGCCCGCACTGCCGGTCGCGTTGATCGCGTTTGTCGTCGTGAACATGCTGTCCGTGGCGTTCGCCGTGCCTGCCTGGAACTCAACCGCCGAACCGGTGGCCGAGATCGTGAAGTTCGAAATCGGCGTGGTCGGGTTTGCATTCATCACGAAGTGCGTGGCATCGGTCACCGAACTTACCGTTGCGTTATTCGCGAGGCCCGTGCCGCTCAAACCCATGCCAGCGAGAAGTCCGACGGCGTTATCGCAAGTGACCGTCGTGCTGCCAGTGGTCGTGATGGCATTCGTCACCGTCATTCCGTTGGCGTAGAGCGTAAGCCCGGTGCCGGCCGCGGTTGCATTCGTCGTGAGCACGAAATGCGTGGCATCGGTAACGGACGAAACCTTGCTCGCTGTCGGAATGTTCGTCCCCGTAATGACCAATCCCGGCCATAAGGCAGCGGTGTTGGCGCAAGTTACCGTCGAAAGGCCGCTCGTCGTCGCGCACCCTGTCAGCGTGGTAATCGGCGTGCGGTTGGAGGCCTGCACCGCCTCGCGGGTATTACCCCCGCCTGCGGTGGTCCAGCTATTGATCGCACCCGTGCCCGTAGCCCACGGGTTCGCCGCCGCGGTGCCAAACACTTCCTTGAAAATGTTGGCCGTTACCTGCGCGCCCGTGTCGTAGGTCAACTGTACGCCGGAAATCGTGGCACCGGACGCCGCATTGACTTGTGCCGTGACATACACTGGGTCGGCGTTGGTCGGCGAGACGGGATTTGTCGTGATGTTCGTGATCGTCGGCGGTGGCACGTAGCCTGTCCCGCTCAGGGTGATGTCGAACGATGTGCCAACCGACGTGTCGCTGCTAGCGATGTGCAGGGCGGCGATCTTACTGCCCACGGTGCTGGCATTAAACTGCACGACCATCGTCGTGCTGCCGCCGGCGGCGATGGTGCTGGCCGGTGCTGTCGTCACGCTGAAGAGCGCCGCGTTCGTGCCATCGATTGACGTGCCGGTGATCGACAGCGAAGTGCTGCCATTGTTCCTAATCGTAAAGGTCTTCGACAGCGTGCCGCCGACAATCACGTTGCCGAATCCGACCACGCTGACACCATCAGTGAGACCCGTTCCCGCGGGTTGCTCGACGGCGATCTGCGTCGTGACAGGCGCGGAGCGCACCGCGAAGATTGGATATGTCGAAGTTTTTGCTTCGTAGCTGATGATTCCTTGCGAGCCACGCGGCGGACCGTTCGCAGCGGAGACCGTGCTGTTGTAACCTAACTCCAGCAACCAAGCCTTGCTGGTGTCGCCCTTCAATGAAGTCGAAGACCAATATGCCGTCGGCACTGGCAGTGCGCGGAAGGTCAAACCGGTGCCGGCGGCGGTGGCGGCAGTGCTGATGGTGAATGTAGTGCTATTGGTGATCCCTGTAATGCTCGGCGCGGTCGTGTTGTTGATGTAGGTGTTCGCAATGCTGAACGGGTCAACGAGCGGCATGCCCACCTGCAAACCAGTGGTGTCGGCGCAGGTCACGGTCGGGCTGGCGGCGGCCGTCGCGCAGTTCGTCAGCGTCTTCGCGAACGTCGTGCGGTTGATGCTAGGCCTAGTACCCGCCGCGCTCGTCCCAGAACCGGACGCGGTGGCGAGCGAGTAGTCCGTCAGCGTTTGCAACTCTTTGATATCGGGCAAACGCCAGTCGCTATAACCAGCGAGCGTGAGGTTCTCCGCATAAGTCAGCGCCGCATCCCAGCCGGTGGCCGGAGCGGGCACCTGAGTCCACATCAAGCCCGTATCTGTATCGGTGATCGTGCCGTCGAGGTTGTTGACGTAGTTGTGACCGAGGTTGTTTTGCGCGCCGCGAACGTAACGCGCGTGATAGCGGAAAGAACCGCCGGCACTGAGCGTCTCTGCCTTTGGCTTTCCGCCCGCGCCACCGCCCGCATTGACGCACCAGACATTCGTCGTGCTGGTGCCAAACACATCACGCGACCACCAATACTCCGCCGCACCTGCCGGATGATTTGGAAAGTAAGTCGTATTGAGCGCCGGGTTGTTGTTCTCGTGGTTGAAGATGCTGAACAACTCCTGCGGATTCGGCAACCGCCAGTCGGTGTAACCGCCGGTATTCACCGACGGAGCGTTGTTCACTGCGGTCTCCCAAGTTGATTCGCCGTTGTCCACCTTCTGCCACATCAGGCCGGTGACGTTGTCCGTGATGGTGCCATTCCCGTTATCGGTGAACGACTGCACGTTGCCGGGGTAGTCGGCATCTTCGCCAAAGGTCGCCGTCGTGTTCACGACCTGGCTCGTGTCGGGCAGCTTCGCCTCACTCCACGCACCCATCGGGTAAGCGGTGAGACGATTGCCAGATGCCGTGCCCGCTGTGGGAGTGTAGGTGTGGGTCGTCGTCACCACCGGCCCGCTGAGCTGGCCGCTAATGAGCGCCTGAGCCCTCCACGTGACCGTGAGCGTGCGGGGATTGACCGTGCGATCGATCGTCCAGCACTCGTCATAGTTCGTGCCGCCCATATTCACGCGCATGATGTAAGCATCCGGCGAAGTCGGCGCGTTCGGCGCGGTGTTCTCGATATAGTTGCCCGAGCCATCTGTAGTTAGCGCCGCCGGATTGATCATCGCCACGATATAGGCACCGGGAATCGCCTTCGCGTTGTAGCCGAACTGGCCGTCCGCACGGAGCGAACCCACTTCGGGCTGCCCGTCAACTTGCCCGCCAAAGTTCACCACCGTCCCACGGAAGGACGTCATGGTGTAAGGTGTCTGCGGCGTGCCGTACGGATGCGCCGCATCCACGTTCGCGTTGCCGATCGCGTGGTAGTGATAACCCCCGCCGTTGCCGATGTTGTGGCCACCATTCGAATCGAGCGCCTGCCGCGCCGCGCCATCGGGTTCGAAGTAGCCATAAATCGGGTAACCATCGAGCGCCCACGCGATTGGCTTGTCATCACCCAGCGGACCGCCGAACCGGCTCGAGAGATGCATCGGGATGATGTGATAGTGATAGTCATCCGCTAACCCACAGTGACCGCCGTAGTAATCCAACTCGCCGATTTCATAAGACACCTCGCCACGGTTGTTTGCCGGGTTGAAGATTGCGATGCCGTTCGAGGCGAGCGCGATCGCCCCGCGCTGGAAGTTGTTCGTCGTCGAGCCCGGGGTGAAGATCAGCGTCGGCGCTCCCGCGACTGCCGGCACCAACGGCAGTCGCCAGTAGTTCGGCTGACCGAACCCGAGCGACCCCGCGTTGTTCTCATTGTTCGTCGAGCTGGCGAAATACACCGCGGGCAAGGGAATCTGCTGCTGCCACGCCGTGATGCCCACCATCCTGTTCGGCATGTTCGCGGGGGTGTTGTCTGATTCCACAAAAAAGGTCGATCCATCCCAGAAGTACCGCACCTTCGGCTTGAACGGCGCGAACGAAGCCGCCATCAGCGGGCCATTCCCAGAAGGTGGCGACGGTGCGGCAAGGAGAGCGGTCGCCCTCGTGAACAGGGGGCTGACCGAGGACGTGACGGTAACTGTGGAGCGTTGCGGCGCACTCGTCCTTGCTGAATTAGCCTTGGCGGCAAGGAGGAAGGGTTCTTCCGGTACCGGAGATTTTGCTGTGAACCAATTTGGTCCTGCAACCGTGCCCGACTCCGCGGGCCGATTCGATCGTAGAGTAAGGTAGCGGTTCGTCAGCGCCTTGATGACATCGCGGCCCGGGGCAGGGATTCCGTTGCCGCTCCGAAGCATCTCCGCGAGTTCGGGAGGCGGTTCATTTGCAAACCCGGCTCGCGTCGATCCGCCATCCCCATGCGGGGCGCCGATGTCATGAGCAGTTACGGCGAGCGGACTGAACAATAAAAGCGTCGCGAGAGACAGAGGGGCGTTGAGCTTCATAAACGGAAAGGGGGTGTGACCGTGAAGCGTAATGGGCCTGTGTCAGAAACGTGTCGGCGGCGGCGGGGAGAATTGTCAGCATTCGGTAAATGTGGTGCTTTCGAGGTAACTAGAGGTCGCTGGGATGCTGAGTTTCGTGCGTGGCGGGCGGGATCTCCCCGCTCACACCGCGTTGATGCCTCCGGGCCGTGTCGCCCGGCGATCCTTTACGAGTTCTTTGTTATCGCCGAAGCCACTCTTTCCGCCGTGCCGCGCGGCACGGCGGTGGCGCCTGTGGCTCTCCGCAGCGCGGTGAGGCAGCACCCCGGCGGAACGGCAGTCAGATCAGGCCCCGCGCGATGAGCAGCGGGACAACCACATAGAGCAGCGTGTCGCGCACGAAGTAATAACCGATGATACCAGCGACGAACTTCCAGCCGCGCCGGCGCAGGAGTTCGCGGACGCCGTGGCGTTTCACGATGAACAGGCTGTCGATGACGGCGTAGCGGTAGAGCCGCATGGCAGGGGTAAGGATCGCAGTCATGGCGGGTGTCTTTAAGTAATCAGCGGGGGGCGCGGACATGGCGAAGAGTGTGGGCGAGGCTCCGGTCTGGATCTTGCCGCGAAGCTCGAGTTCGGCGCTAGCGAGCTTCGGCGATGACGTTCTTTGCCGCCCCGTGCGGCAGCTGCGCGCTCAGCGGCGGGGCGCTCACGCGCCTGCGCGGGATCAGCATCGGCACGCGCTTCCGGTATTCCGCGTATTCCGGGTGATAGGTCATCAGATCACGTTCTTCCCAGCGGATCGCGAGGAGGATGTAGGCGGTGGTGCCGAGCGCGAAGACGAGGTGCGCGACGGTCATGGTCGGCGTCGCCCAGAAGGTGGTGAAC
>JBAVML010000322.1:0-7249 GCA_049690035.1 Chthoniobacteraceae bacterium | reverse complement strand
GCCGGTCTTCGGTACCTCCAGCGTCTTGAGCATTCCCTCGCGCACCGTCGGCCAGTCGCGCACTTCGCCACCGTCGAAGTTCGGCAGTTGCACCCAGGCGAAAGGAAGCTCGCTTGCCCAGCGGGTGCGCCAGTCGGTGATGAGCGTCGTGAGCTGGCGTTGATACAGCGGGGCCTTGGCTGTCATCGAGTTGGCCTCGCCTTGGTACCAGATGGCGCCGCGGATCGCATAGGGAATGAGCGGGGCGATCTTGCCGTTGAAGAGCCCGCCACGGTTGCCCTTCTTTTCGCGCAGCGCCACGGGATCGCGTGGTGCGCGCGGCGTCGTCTTGCCCTCGGCCTTGGCCTTGGCTGCATCTTCCTTCCACTTCGCCAGATCGCGGTCGAACTTTGCTTTCGCCGCCACTGCGTTGAACGGCGGCTCGGCCTTCGCCGCCGCTTCCTCCGCTGCCTTCAGTTCGGCAGAACTCTGTTGCGCCTCCGGGCTGATCCACGATTCGATCGGCGTCCCGCCCACAGCCGAGGTGATCAAGCCAACCGGCACGCCAAGCGTCTTGTGCAACTCGCGCCCGAAGAAATAGGCCGTCGCGGAGAATCGCCCGACCGTCGCGGGCTCGCAGATGGCCCACGTTCCCTTGCCGTCCTCCTGCGCGCTCGCCGCCGCCCCGGAGTTTTCGGTGAACATGCGGATCGCCGGAAAAGTGGCCGCCGCCGATTCCTTCTCCGGATCATTCGCCCGCGAGACTTGCAGCACCATGTTCGATTGACCCGAGGCGAGCCACACTTCGCCTACCAGCACGTCCGCGACCGCAATCGTGTTCTTGCCTTTCGCGGTGAGCGTTTGGGCCTCGCCGCCCGACTTCAGCTTGTCGAGTTTCACGGCCCATTTTCCCGCCGCGTCCGCCTTGGTTGATTTCGTCTGGCCGGCGAAGGAAATCGCGACTTCCTCGCCCGGATCGGCCCAGCCCCAGATCGGCACTTCGACCGCGGACTGGAGGACCATGTGATCGGAAATGATTGCGGGCAGCTTCACCTCCGCGTGGACCGCGGGGAGTGCGGCGATGGTGACGAGGAGGGCGTAGCGAAGTTTTTTCATGGGGAAAATTAGGGTGCCGAGTGAACCGCCTATTTCGCCGCAGGTTGCGGCGGGAAGGTGTCCTTTCCGTCCGTCAGCCATTCGAGATTGAAGCGCGCGAGCGTGAGCCGTCCGCCGGCGAATGAGCCGGGGCCGCTGCGCGCTCCGCTGCTGCCGTAGAAGCACAGGATCGTGCCGCTCTTCGTCACCGCGATGTCGCTGTACATGCTCGGCCCGGGCTCGACTGATTTCGTCACCGACCACGTCTTGCCCTCGTCGTAGCTGAGCTTCACCGACACGTTTTTCCGGTCGCGATTTTTGCCGGGCTCTTCCTTGCCGTCGGCGCGTGAGAGGTTGTCGGGATTGGAGAAAAGAATGCGATTCTTCCCGCCGTCCTGCGCGAGCGAAAAGCGCACGATGCTGGCCATGCAAATCGGTTCGAGCAGCGCGTCGTCGAAGCGCGGCGTGCTCCAGCCGGTAGCACCATCTTTGCTCACCGTCACGAGCCGGCGGTGTGCTTTTGATTCGCTGCGCACGTTGAGCATCACGCTGCCGTCGGCGAGTTCGATGGCGATGGTTTCGTTCGGGTTGATCCACTCGTCGGTGCAAGGCACCGCGATGTCGCCCGCCTGCCAGGTCTTGCCCGCGTCGTCGCTGTGGATCGTAGCGGTC
The DNA here is from genome assembly GCA_049690035.1 of Chthoniobacteraceae bacterium. Taxonomy (GTDB): domain Bacteria; phylum Verrucomicrobiota; class Verrucomicrobiia; order Chthoniobacterales; family Chthoniobacteraceae; genus Chthoniobacter. The sequence continues at coordinate 5,503 of JBAVML010000322.1, read as the reverse complement.
ACCGACGGCCGGTGCGCATTTCCGCCGGTGCCGGTGGAAAGCCACACGGGCACTACGAGGCGGCCGTTCTTGAGTTGGATCGCGTGATCCGGACCGGTCGCGAGCACCTTCCAATCATACGCCGACTTGAACTTCTCAAAAGCACCCGTGATTTCCACCGGCGTGCTCCACGTCAGGCCATCGTCGGCGCTGCGCTGGTAAAAGCAGCGCATGTATTCGAGGCAAAAGAGCATGTGGACCGTGCCGTCGCGATCGGCGATCAGCACCGGGTTGTTGTAGGTTACGTCGTTGGGATCGACATTTTTCATCCGCAGCGAAAATGGGTTCTTCGTCTTCGGTCCCGGCACATCGGCGACGCTCTTTGGCTCGCTCCACGTCTTGCCTTCGTCGGTCGAGCGCCGGAGCAAGATGCGGATGTCGTCCCAATCGCTCACGCCCGCCGCTCGTTTGCGCGCCTCACACCACGCGAGCACGCTGCCCTTTGCGGTCACGACGATGCCGGGGATGTGGTAGATTTTGTAGGCGGGATCGTCGCCGACCGTGAAGAGATCGAGCTTCTCGATGAAGGGCTCGGCGCCTCTGCTGGCGCCGACGGCGAGCGAGAAGCCGGTGAGCGCCGCGAGCCAGCGGGGGAGCGATTTGGGTATTTTCATAAGTGGGTCGGGTAAGGCCATTCCTCGGCGCGGAACGGCGAGGCTGGGAGGTTGGTGATCGCCATGCCGGTGCTTCCCCCGACGGAACTGCTCGCGAAGACCACGATCGCGGGACGCGACCGCAGGCTCGCCTCGCGAGATCCTGGGAGGGTGGCACTGCCCTGATTATTTCAGCGCGTAGCAGAAGATCAGATCCTGATCGCGGAGGTCGAGCCGGCCATTGGAAATCACCGGGTGCGTCCAGATTTTGCCCTGCGGGCTGCGGATCGCCGTCTGCGGATCGAGCTTGAAGCGGCCGTGTTCCTTGTAACCCGCGGGCGAGGCTTCGATGAGCGCGACGGTTCCGTTCGCTTCGTCGAGGAGGTAAAGCATGCCGTCGGCGTAAGCGATCGCGCCCTTGCCGAGCTTGGCCTTTTCGCTCCAGACGAGCGCGCCATTTTCGAGATCCTGACACGTCCAGCCCACGCCGTCGCTGTAGCCGTAGAGGTGATCGCCGACGAGCACGACGCCGCCGTGATGGTTCTTCATCACCTTGTTCGTGCCGCTCGTTTCGTCGAAGAGCATCTTCACTTTGTTCCCCGCTTCGATAACGAAGCTCATGCTGCCGACGCCGTAGCCGCCGGTGACGTAGACTTGATTGCCCTTTACGATTGGCGTCGGGATCATCGCTGTCTTGCCGGGATAATCCTGCTTCCACAGCAGCGCGCCGTCGGTCGGCGAAATGCCCACAATCGCGGTCATCGTCCGCTGCACGTACTGGGGTTGGCCGTTGATCGTCGCGGGGACGATGGAGGAATACTGCGCGCCTTCGGTGAACGCGACCGATTGCCACAGCTTCGTGCTCGTCATTTTGTCGAGCGCCACCAGCGCGCCCTGCGGGCCGCCCGGGGTGAAGACCACTTGCTTGCCATCGACCAACACGCTCTCCGTGTAGCCCCAGCCGGGCCGCTTGCCGCCGAAGCTCTCCGCCGTCACTCGCCACAATTCCTTGCCGTCCTTGGATTGAAACGCGACCAGCGTGCCGTCGCCTCCCAGCGCATAAACACGATCGCCATCCACTGTCGGCGTGCCGCGCGGGCCGTTGCCCCATTTGTTGTCGAGGATCGCGCCGAGTTTCGCGACCCACAGCTCCGTGCCTTTCGCCGCGTCGAGGCAGATGAGGATTTCATTGCTCTCGCGTGTTCCGAGGGTGAAGAGCTTCCCGCCGACCACGGCGAAGCCCGAGTAGCCCGAGCCGGCGTTGGTGTAGCTCCAGAGCTTCTTCGGCCCATCGGCGGGCCACTCTTTGAGCAGGCCGGTTTCTTTGGAAATGTCATCACGTCCCGGACCGCGCCACTGCGGCCAGTCGTTGCTGGGGACGGGCGTGACGGCGAGCGCCAGCGTCGGGACGAGGGAGAGCAGGAAGGGGAACGTGCGTTTCATAGAAGGTGCTGAGTTGAAGCTTACGGCAGGTTAAATCGCCAGCGCCGATCGCGCTTAGGGTCCGGCTCGCCACTTCCTTGCCAACTCATCCAGGCCACGGGATTCGCGCCGCTACGGCCGCAGCACGCGCACCCGGTGCGCCTCGCTGTCGCCGATGAAGACGGTCCCGTCCTTGTCCACGAAGATACCGTGGAGCCGCGCCATCTTGCACTGGAGCGGATCGCCGTCGGGGCCGTCGCCCTTTTCGCCGGTGCCCGCGACGAGTTCGAGCTTGCCGGTTTTGGCATCGATCATTCGGACGCTGTGGCTCTCGGTGTCGGCGAGATAAACGTTGCCGTTCGGGGCGATGGCGATGCCTTTGGGACCGGAGAGCGTCGCCTCTTTCGCCGGACCGCCGTTGCCGGTGAAGCCCTTCTTTCCATTGCCCGCGATGAGCGAAATTTTCCCCGCCGCGAGGTCGAATTTCAGCACCTGATTTCCCTCGCGGGTGACGAGCCAGAGATTGCCCTGCGCATCGAAATCGATCGAGCGCGGACCCTTCAGCGGCGTGCCGGCGATCGGCGCGCCGTCGGGCGTGTCGCCGGGTTTGCCGGTTCCGGCGAAGGTGGAGATCGTGCCGGTTTTCATATCCACCTTGCGGATGACGTTATTCCCAATGTCGCAGATGAATAGTTGCTCGCCGCTCGGGTCGAACTGGATGCTGTGCGGTTGCTTCAACTCCGCCTGCGCGGCCGGGCCGCCGTCGCCGCTGTAGCCCGCTTTGCTGGTGCCGGCGAAGGTGGTGATAATGCCGGTCTTCGCGTCCACGCGGCGGACGGCGTTGTTCACCATGTCGGCGATGTAGAAGTTACCTGCTTTATCGAAGCGGATCTCGTGGGGAAGGTTGAATGTCGCCTCGGTCGCCGGGCCGCCATCGCCGGTGTAGCCCTTCTTCCCGCTGCCCGCGACGTTGTGAATCTTGCCGTCGGCGGTGACTTTGCTGATGCGCTGGCCGGTGTACTGGCAGAACCAAATCGCGCCATCCGGCCCGCGCACGACGCCGAAAGGGTTGTCGATCTTCGCCGCGGTGGCCGGCCCGCCGTCGCCGGCAAAGCCTTGTTCACCGGTGCCAGCGAAGGTGGAAATGGTGGCGGCGTGCGCATTCGCGAACACCAGCGCGAGGACGAGCGGAAAGAGAAGGGGACGGAGGAGCATCGGCGGATTTCACCGGAACGACCGCCGCGCGTCCAGTCGCGAAGGTTCTTGTTCGCGGTTCATCCGAGAAAGGCGCGATCATTCCGGCACCTCGATCGGTCCAGACAAAAAAGTGGTTGCAACCCAGCGAAGGCCCGCTACATTCCGAACCTCCAAAATCTTATGGCAAAAACCTGCTGGCTAGAACGAGAAAAACGCAAAGCCGCCACCGTGGCGAAATACGCCGCCCTGCGCGCTGAACTCAAAGCGAAGGGTGACTACGTCGGCCTTTCCCAACTTCCCCGCAATGCGAGCCCGGTCCGCATGAGCCGCCGCTGCCTCGCCAGCGGACGCAAGCGCGCCTTCATCGGTCGCTTCAAGCTTTCGCGTATCGCCTTCCGCGAACTCGCATCCAACGGGATGATCCCCGGGGTGACGAAATCGAGCTGGTAAACGCCCGGTATCTGAGAATTTTCCGAGTCGCGGGCGCCTTGCCCGCGACTCGTTTCTTTTTCCGGCGATGAGCGTTCTGATCACTTTGGCCTCCAGCGAGGCGCTTGCCCAGCAGTGGGAAGATGGCGGCATGGTCACGCTCAAGTTGCTGGCCATCATGGTGCTCGTGTTCCTCAACGGGTTCTTCGTGGCCGCCGAGTTTGCCTTGGTCAAAATCCGCGGCAGCCAGCTCGAACCGCTGGCGGAGGAGGGGAATGCGACGGCGGCGCTGGCGCAGCGGATCACCGAGAATCTCGACGCGTATCTCTCTGCCTGCCAGCTCGGCATCACGCTGGCGAGCCTCGGGCTGGGCTGGTTGGGTGAGCCGTTTCTCGCGCAGATGTTGCAGCCCATTTTTTTCAAGCTGGGCGTGGTTTCGCCGACGATCATCCAGTCGATTTCCTTCGCGCTCGCTTTCTCGGCCATCACGACTCTCCACATCACGCTCGGGGAGCAGGCGCCGAAGATCCTCGCGATCCGCAAACCTCTGCCGGCGACGCTCTGGGTCTGCCGGCCGCTGGCTTTCTTCTACACGATCCTCCGCCCGGCGATCTGGTTCCTGAATGGAGCTTCGAACTGGCTGCTCAAGGCCGTTTTCCGAGTACAACCGGCGAGCGAGCATGAACTCGCCCACAGCGAGGAGGAATTGCGCGTCATCCTCTCGGAGAGCCACGGCTCGGAGAACGTGACGCAGCTCGGCAAGGAGATCCTCATCAACGCGCTCGACATGCGGAAGCGCGTGGTGCGCGACATCACGACGCCGCGCGGCGAGGTCGTGTTCCTCAACACCGAGGATACCTTCGAGGAAAATCTCAAGGCCGCCGTCGAGTCGCGCCACACCCGCTTCCCGCTCTGCGAAGGGCATCTCGATAACACCATCGGCCTCGTTCACATCAAGGACGTGCTCAAGCTCGTCCGCGAGCCGACCGCCGCGCTCGCCGATATCCGGCGCGATATTTTCCCCGTGCCGGAAATGATGCCACTGGAAAAGCTGCTCTCCTTCTTCCTCGGCAAACACGCGCATCTCGCGCTCGTCGTGGACGAATACGGCGGCACCGTCGGCATCGTCACGCTCGACAATGTGCTCGAAGAATTGGTCGGTGAGATTCAGGACGAGTTCGACGCGGAAGACGCGGAGTTCCGGCGGATCAATGCGGATGAATTTACGGTGCTCGGCAGTCTCGGCCTTTATGAACTCCAGGATCTCGCGGGGCTCGATCTGGAGAGCGCGGACGTGAGCACGATCGGCGGCTACGTCACGCACCTGCTCGGGCATCTGCCGAAGCAGGGTGAACGAGTGCGGATTGAAGATTTTGACGTAACGATCACGCAGGCCGACGGACGACGGGTCGGGCAGCTTCTTTTCAGCCGCGTGAAGGAGGAGCCTAAGCCCGTGGCGGACAAGGCGGCCGGCGCTTAACCGAGGAGCTCGTTATTTCAGCGAGAGCCAGAGTGTCTGGGCGCCGGCGTCGCGCGGAATGTCAGGTAGCTCGGGTTCGTTGTGAAAGTCCGCGGTCTGACGCTGGAACTTGAGGGCAAAACGGGCGATGCGCTCGAGTTCACGGCGGGTGAGGCGGGTGCAGTTGGTGGAAAGGAGGATGCGCGCGCGCGGGGTGGCGATTTCGAGTGCGGCTTGGAGCAGGGCTTCGAGGTCGCGCTCGACCTGAAAGCGGCGGCCTTTGTTGCCACGGGAAAAGGTGGGTGGATCGAGGATGATGCAGTCGAATCGTTCGCCGCGACGGGCGAGGCGCGGGATGACGTCG
>JBAVML010000321.1:0-8045 GCA_049690035.1 Chthoniobacteraceae bacterium | reverse complement strand
CCGTGCCGAAGTCCGTCCCGTTGGCGGCGAGCGGAGCGGTGTCGCCGTCGGTGACCGGGTTGCCATTGCCGGTGAGATTGAACTCGCGGCCGGCTCCGGCGGTAGCGACGGCTGTCCCGCTGAAGGCGCCCTGGCTTGGATTGAGATAGGATCCGCTGGGCGTCGTCTCCTTCTTCACGGCCCGCACCATGTAGCTGTAGCTCACGCCCGGCTCGACCGATCGATCGGCGAAACTCGTGCCCGCCGCGACTCCTCCGCGCAAGCGCACAAACGGTCCCAGCGGGGAACTCGCGCGCGAAACGAGGTAACCCTCGACCGGCGAATCACCGCCCGCCCGCCAGCTCAGCGTGATGACATTCGCTCCGGGTTTCGCCACGAGATTCGTCGGTGGTTTCACGGGATGCAGGCGCAGCGTCGGGTCTCCCATCAGAGCGATGTGGACGCCGCGCTCGGTGTTGTTTGCCTCATAGCCGGAGGGGAAGCTGGTGAGATTGTTCTGGGCGAGGCGCGTGCAGGCGCCGATCGTTTCGCCGAGCCCCATCGGGTGAACGAACCAGTGCGGCCGGCCAGCCCAGGCGCTGGTGAGACCGAGCGAAGCGGCGGTGCCGCCGAGGGGCGCGCGGAGGAAGTTATCCTGATTGTTCCAGTCGCCAAAATAGCTGCCGAAGAGAAAGTTGAAAACGCTCAGCGAGTGCTCCGCCGCGAAGTCATGAACGCTCCCCACGCCCGTCGCGCCGCTGTATCCCTGGCCGGGACCGCAGCCACAGGCGCACAGGTACTTTTGGGTCGGCAGCGTGGCGAACCAATCCAGCGCGCGCACATTGGCGGAGCCAAACAACGCCGAAAAACTCCGCCAGCCAGTGGCCGCGAAAGCTTCACCGGCAAAGAACCCAAACGTATCGTCGATTAACGCGCGTCGCGGGATGCTCGAGTAGGCGCCGAGGCGGTGGCGGAACTGGTGATCGCGCTGCAGATACTGACGGAGGAGTTCGGTCTCGCTGACTCCGAAGACCGGCATGAGCGAAAGATCGACGCGACCGACTGCGAGTTCCACATCGCTGGGGATCGAGCTCTGGTCGAATTTCCCATCGCCCGGAATGTTGTGGTTTTCGCTCCGCGAAGCGCCGGTGCTGTCGACCGTCGTATCGGTCCACACGCCGTCGATGTCGCCGTAGTAAGCGTCCGCCGGCCAGGCTCCGCGATGGTCGGGATGTCCGTCGGCGGCGTAGTCGCCGGAGTAAGGGACGGGGATGTGGCCGAAGAGAATCAGCGCCGCGGTGTTTGGCGGATCGTCGTTGTAGATGGCCTGCACCGCGGCCCGCACCGATGGCACCGCGGCGTTGCGCGAGATGTCTTGCCGGATCACGAACCAGCCATCGCCAGTCAGATCGCTGATGAATTGCGCCAGCTCCGTCGCGAGCGGCCCGGCCATCGTGTCATCCACGAGGAGGATCACCTTCCCCCGTTCCGCGACGAGCGGCGCACGGATGGCGGCGCTTAGCCAGCCACTGGCGGTGCCGGGCGGGCCATCGTAAACGCGATAGACGAAATACTCGTAGCGGCTTCCGAACGCGACCGCGTTGTCGGTGTAGCTCTTGGCCGTGGGGGCCAATGGGGCGAGTTCGGTCCACGCGGCGGTCGTGGTCGTGCGGCGGTAGATTTTTTGCGAAAGCAGCGGTGCGTTCGCCGGATCGTTCCACTGGAGCACGATGCGCGGCGGCGCTTGCCGGATCGTCGCCCGGATTTCCACGGCCCGAACCCGGGATTCCTGCCCCGACGCGGAAGTAATCGCCAGCGCGGCCCACGCGCTTCCAATGAGCAGGCGCGTGAAGGGAGAAGAATGCATGGGTGGGCGCGCGAGGGCGAAGGATGAGGCCGGGAAAAGTCGCAGGTTTCGCGTATTTTTCTTCCGAAAATTCCGCTGCCCGCCAAGCTGCTCGACCGCATGGAAATCATTCACGGGCCCGCGACCGACGCGGACGTTTCCGCGCCACGAGTGCGGCTCGCGGTGGATCGGCTGACGCTCGCCAAGCGCCGCTGGCGCGGCGTTGCCGAGGATGGGCGCGAGTTCGGCTTCGATCTCACCACGCCGCTGCGCGATGGCGACACTTTCTTCACCGAAGCTGCGGCTTCATATGTCATCGCCCAGAAGTACGAGCCCGTCCTCGAAGTGAGCGTGACCGAGGCCGCCCTTGCCGATGGCGCGCAGGCGGCGCGGATGGGCTGGTTGATCGGGAATCTGCACTTCCAGATCGAGGTGACGGAGGAAGTGATCCGCGTGGTGGATGATCCGGCGGTGCGGCAGATGTTCGAGCGGGAGGGGATTGCCTTCACGCCGTGCAAGCGGGTTTTTCATCCGCTCTCGGGAGGGCACCAGCATTGAAAGGATGAAGGCGGAAGGATGAAGGATGAAGCGTTGAGCTGGCTGCCGTGGCTTTTGCAGACGGCGGATGCGCTTTTTCCCACTGGCGCTTATGCGCACTCGCTCGGCTTTGAAGAAGCGGTGCGCCTCGGGACGGTGCGCGATGAAGCGACGCTCGGAGACTTCCTGCGTTCGCAGATCATGCCTGCGCAGGCGCATCACGAGCTTCCCTATCTGCGCTTCGCTTTCGAGGCTCGCGGGATCGAGGGCCTCTGCGCGATCGACCGCGAGATCGATGCATGGAAGCTGGCGCAGGAGACGCGCGAGGCGAGTGCACAGCTCGGTGGCCGGCGGCTCGCGGCGCTGCGCAAGATCTCGGGGAGCGGAGAACTGGCTGATTTTGCCAGCGCGATCGCGGCGGGCCGCGCGCGCGGGCATCACCTCGTGGTCTGCGCGCTCCAGGCGCGCGCTGGAGGCATTCCGCTGGCCGCGGCGCTGGCCGCGTATTTTTACCAGTCGCTCGCGGCGATCTGCGCGGCGGCGCTGAAGCTGATCCGCATCGGTCAGGATGGTTGTCAGCGCGTGCTGCGTGCGATGAACGCCGAGACGGAAGCGATCGTGAATCGTTCGCTGGAGGTCGCGCGCGGCGATGCAGGCTGGTTCAATCCCATGCTGGAAATCGCCTCGATGCGGCACGCTCGCGCGGACGAGCGACTCTTCATTTCGTGACCGGACCTCCGAATTCTAATTGCCGGTCAAAGCGTCGCTTCGTTCGCCCAGCGCTTCGTCGAGCAAGGTGAGAAAGTTTCGCACGTCGATGGGCTTGGTCACGTAGGCGCGAGCGCCCTCGGCGAGCATGCGCTCGATCACGGTGGGGGTGGCGTCGGCGCTGACGATGATGACGGGGATGGCGGCGGTCGGCGGATCGGATCGCAAGCGGCGCATTACTTCGTGGCCCGGCATATCGGGCAGATGGAGATCGAGCAGGACGAGATACGGAAGATGCTGGCGGGCGAGATCGAGGCCGATGGAGCCCTGCATGGCGGGGATGACGTGCAGATCGGGACGGCGCGCGAGGATGGCTTCGACGAGGCGGAGATTGGAAAGGTTGTCCTCGACGTAGAGCACCGCGCGGCGCGCGGGCTCGGGCGCTGCCTGCGATCCCATATCGCGGACCGGGATGCCGCTGTCGGGCGCGCCGGCGAGCGGCAGTTCGATCCAGAAGGTGCTCCCGTCGCCGGGCGTGCTCTCCACGCCGATGGTGCCGCCGAGCAACTCGGTGACCCGCTTGCTCAGCGCGAGCCCGAGGCCGGAGCCTTCGATTTTCGTGTTCTCCGCGCCGAGCCGCTGGAATGGGGTAAAGAGCAGCGCGACTTGCTCCGGCGCGAGACCCAGGCCGGTATCGCGCACGGCGACGCGCACGCGATCTCCGCCGGCGGGCGTGCAGGCGATGTCGATGCTTCCGGCTTCGCGATTATATTTCACGGCGTTGGAGAGCAGATTGAGCAGCACCTGTTTCACCCGCTGGTGATCGGCGAAGACATGCAAATCGCCGTCGGGATGGCGGCTGGCCAAGCGGATCGCCCGGCGCTCGGCGAGCGGCCCGATGAGCTGGAGACTCTCGTGAATGAGGCGGCGCAGGGAGATGGTTTCGGGCGAGAAAATCATCCGCCCGGCCTCGATGCTGGAGAGGTCGAGCACCTCGTTGACCAACTCGAGGAGATGGTTGCCGGCTTTCAGGATATGCTCGGCGCACTGCCGCTCGTCGCCGGTGGACTCGGCTTCGAGGATCTGGCCGAAGCCAAGGATGGCGTTGAGCGGAGTGCGCAGTTCATGGCTCACGCGGGAGAGGAATTCGTTCTTCGCTCGATTCGCCCGCTCAGCCTCTTCGCGGGCAGCCTCCGCGGTCTCGTGGGCGAGTTTTCGTTCGGTGATATCCTCGGTGATGCCGACGACGCGATAGACGGCGCCGCCATGATCGCGGACGGGGAAGGCGCGGTCCTGCACCCAGCGAATGGTGCCATCGGGATGCACGACGCGGTATTGCTCGTCGTAGCTTCCTTCCTGCTGCCGGGGGAGCGCGGCGATCACCGCGTCCCGATCTTCGGGGTGAATCGCGTCGAGATACGAGAGCGGCGCGGCGTAGTGGCTCGAGACCGAGCGACCCCAGACGTTCTCGTAGGCGGGGCTGACGTAGAGGGTGTGCTTCTTTTCCGGATCCTGCATCCAGAAGACCTGGTTGATGTTTTCGGCGAACTGGCGAAAGCGCTCCTCGCGCTCTTCGAGATCGGCATTGGCGGCCCGGAGTTCGAGATGCGAGCGGCGCAGGCTTTCGCGGGCGACGTCGAGCCCGGCGGCGGCGCGGGCGATCTCCTCGTGTATTTGATTGAAGCTCGCGGCCATCTGGCCCAGCTCGTCGCGGGAACGCACGGCGAGCGGCGCGACGTCCACCGACACGCGCGCGGCGTCGAGGTCACCGCGATTGAGCGCGTCCATCGCTTCGCAGAAGGCCGCGAGCGGGCCGTCGGCCAGGCGCTTGGCGGCGGCGGCGGCTTCCATCGTCGCGTGACCGATCATGCCCGGCAGGACCAGCCCCACGGTAATGGTGAGCAGCGCGACGAGGACGAAGATATCGGCGAGGATTTCGACGAGGATTTGGTTTCCGCGGATGTGCTGCACGGCGATGAGGTAGCCGGCGCCGTCGAGCACGAGCACGGCGAGCATGGCGCCGGTGAGCTTGAGGTGAATGGTATTGGCGAAGCCGGGCAGGCCGAGGCGGCGCCGATCGGAAAATTTCCGCCAGCCGTAGAGCGCCGAGCCTGAGTAGGCGAGGCAGACGCCGGCGACGACGGTGGGCAGGCCGAACTGCTGGAAGCCGAGGATCGTCGAGATGCCCCAGACGACCGCCGCGAGCACCCCGAGGTGGATCATCGCCGTCGAGGCCCGGTAGGGGCGTGGCATCTCCGGCGCGTCGCGGCGCAGCAGCCAGACGGCGATACTCGGCATGCCGATGCCGATGAGATAGGTGAAATTGGCCGCGGCCACGATCCAGAGCGGATCGCCGAGGAGGAGGAAAACGATGGCCATGCCGGCGGTGAGCAGCGTGGCCGCGAGCGGGGCATCGGCGCGGTCGCGCTGCGCGAGGAAGCGTGGGAGAAGGCCATCCTCGGAAAGCTGCGAGAGCGTGCGAGCCGCGCCGGCGAGCGGAGCGATCGTGCCGTGAAACATGTTCAGGGTCATGAACCAGATCGCCGCTCCCTTCGCCGCACTGCCGAAGAGCGGCGCGAAGGTCGGGCCGAGGACGAGCGCCAGATCTTTCCCGAGCGGCTCCGGGCCGAGCACGCCGAGCCAGACGACGGGCAGAATGGCAAAGTAGAGCGTGGCCATCGCCGCGCTGGCGTACATGGCTCGGGGCACATTTTTGTTTTGGTCGAACGTCTCTCCGACGTGACACGCGGCCTGCTCGAACGCCGGCGCGGCAAATCCGATCAGGTAGAGGCCCGCCATGGCGCTGGTGATTTGCCCGAAGACGCCGGGAAACGGTGTGGTGAGGTGGAAGGTCGTGGCCTGCTGCCAGTCGACGTGGCCGGTGAGCACCGGGACGAGCGCGGAGAGAAAAGCGAGCGTGCCGGAGCCCGCGGCAATGAGCATCGAGAAGCGCGTGGCCCAATGGATCCCGCAGAGATTCACGCCGGTGAAGATCAGGACGAGGCCACAGGCGAGCGCCGACACGGGAAGTCCGGGCAGATACCATTCGTGAAGCGCGGAAGCGGAGAGCAGTGCGGTGAGGCCGCAGGTGGGCACCCAGCCCCACCAATAGCAAACGCCGGTGAGATTCGCGAGGACCGGGCTGTAGGGGCGGAAGGCCTCCGCGCACGTGCCGGCGATGCCGCCGACGCGATTCGGCCACATGAGGACGAGCTCAGTCCAGCCGGGGAGCGCGAGCCAGCTCAGGATGAGACCGGCGATGAGCAGCGGCACGGCGGCGCTGCCCTGGCCGGGGATCGTTCCCTGCCCGGCGAACAAGGCGGCGAGGAGAAACAGGCTCTGGTTGCTGCCGCCCATCGCGAGGGCGGTGGTGCCGAGCCAGCCAATTCGCCGGGGATGAGGCAGGGCCGGTGCATCGGCTGTGATAAGTCCTGCGGTTTTCATGCAAATGCGCGGCGGCGTTCTTTTCGTCGTGGTCTGTTCGGAAGTCGAGCGGCATCGGCGCGACGGGGAATTCGTCACGCCCGAAAAAGCCGGACTCGCACTGCACGTGGAGGTTGCTAAAAAAGCCGCATGCAAAAAACAGCGAAAGCCGTGCGCATCGGCATCGGCGGGCCCGTGGGCTCGGGAAAAACCATGCTGGTCCTGCGGCTCTGCCAGTGGCTGCGCGGCGAACTCTCGATCGCGGTGGTGACGAATGACATCTACACGCGCGAAGACGCGGAGTTCCTCGTGCGCAATGACGCGCTGCCGGCGGACCGTGTGATCGGCGTGGAGACGGGTGGCTGTCCGCACACGGCGATCCGGGATGATACTTCGATGAACATGGCGGCGATCGCGGAGCTGGAGCTGCGGCATCCGGATGTGCAGTTGATCCTGGTCGAAAGTGGCGGGGACAATTTGTCGGCGACCTTTTCGCCGGAGCTCGTCGAGGCGTTCATCTACGTGATCGACGTCGCGGAGGGAGACAAGATCCCGCGCAAGGGCGGACCGGCGATTCGCAACAGCGACCTGCTCCTGATCAACAAGACCGACCTCGCGCCCTACGTCGGCGCGGATCTCGGCGTGATGGCGCGGGACGCGGAGATGATGCGCGGCACCCGGCCGTTCCTGTTCGCCGATCTGCGCTCGGAGAAGGGGAAGGATGAAGTGCTTGCGTGGCTGCGGCGCGAGGTGCTGTTCGTGTGAGCGAGCGCGCGACTCGCGGGCTCGTCGGTCATTTGCACCTTGTCTGCGCGGCGGATGCGGATGGGCGCAGTTATCTTCGGAGCCAGTCTTTCCGCGCGCCCATTCATCTGAGCAAGCCGCATGAGGACGAAGGCGTGCTGGTGGTGAATGTGGTGAATCCCACGGCCGGTTTGCTCGCGGGCGATCGCATCGAGGTTCGGGTGAGCGTGGAAAATGGAGCGCGTCTGCTCCTGACCGCGCCGAGCGCGAGCCGCGCGCACTGTGCGCCGGAGGGGCACGCGGAGTTGGTGCAGGAGTTCGATGTGGCGGCGGGCGGGTGGCTGGACGTGTGGCCGGAACTCTTCATTCCGCAAGGCGGCGCGCGTTACCGACAGCGGACGATCCTGCGCGTGGAGGAAGGCGGCGAGGCGCTGTTCTTTGAGACGCTGGCGCCGGGGCGCGTCGCGATGGGGGAGGTCTTCGCCTACACCGCGCTCGACTGGGAGACGGATGTTTTCCTCGGCGCTGAGTTGATTGCGCGCGAGCGCTATCGTCTGTCGCCGGAGGGCGAGAGCGTGCGGGCGTTGCGCGGGCAGTTTGCGACGGGCTATTACGCGAGTTGTTTCGTCGTCTCGCCGCTGCTCGGGGCGGAGTCGCCGTGCTGGCGGGCGATCCATGAATTGCACGGGGCGGAGGCCTGGATCGGGTGCAGCCCGCTGCGGCGCGGCGGCTGGGTGATCAAGGCGGTGGCCGCGGGCAGCGTGGCGCTGAGGCGCAAGCTGGCGGCGATCCGGCGGGAGCTCTACGC
>JBAVML010000320.1:0-2808 GCA_049690035.1 Chthoniobacteraceae bacterium | reverse complement strand
GGCCGTCGGGAGGATAAGATCGTTTCCTTTGAAGAGGCCTACATGAACGTCATGGAGGGCGGCGCCGCTCACCTCGAGACAGCGTAATGAAACCAAAGCTGATCATTTTCGGAAACAGTGCCTTTGCCGAGATGGTAGCGCACTACTTTGAGGAGCAAGGTGATCGCTTCGTCGTGGCGTTCACCGCCCACGAGAAGTTTATAACCCAGGCGCAACTTGGCTCCCGACGACTACTGCCCTTTGAATCGATCGTGGAAGCTTTTGCGCCCTCGGAACACGATATGTTTGTGGCTTTGGAACATGGTCGTCAGAATGTGGCCCGCGGCGAGGTGGCGGCGGAGGCATCAGCGATGGGTTATCGTCTGGCGTCTTTCGTCAGTCCATATGCGCGCGTGTCTTCGCAGGCACGATTGGGCGATCATTGCCTCGTTCTCGAGAACGCGGTGATTCAGCACGGTGTGGTGATGGGAGAGAATAACTTCATTTCGGCGAACTGCTTCTTCGGGCAATCCTGCCAGGTCGGTGCGAACAACTACTTTGGCAGCGGCTTCTTTGGGGATCGATATGTGAAAGTAGGTTCCCATAGCGTTTTCGACAGCCAAGTTCGCATCGGGGAATCAGTGTCTGTCCATGACTGGGCGCATATCCAGGCCTTTGAGACGATCCGGCAAACTGTCCCTCTCCCCACCATCATCCACCCTGTCCTGCGCACGCCCGGCCACGTGGTCGATCGGCGTCAGGCGACCTTCTGAACCTCAAAGTTATGCTGACAAGTTATACCGACTACACCACCGATCGCCTGCGCGAAATCTACCTCTCCACGGCAGAAGAAGCTGCGGATAACTTACTGGCGTTTATGCCGCCGTGGGCGGCGGACCTGTCTCCTGCGGAACGAACTCGGATTCCGGTAATCTGCTGCGGTGCCAACTCCATGGGATGGTTTTTTCTGCAGGCGGCGAAGCACCTCAATATCATCGGGCTCGTCGATGACTTTAAGAAAGGGCAGGAATACTGCGGGCACACTTGCATAGGCATGCCGGAGATGATCGCGCTTGCTAAGCGAAACCCCAACGCTATCTGCGTCAATCTCGCCCAATGGGACCGTGGCGTTCGCTTCTTTGATAACCTCGGCCGCCGTTTCAATTTGCGCATTCTCAACTTCGGTCAGGCCGTGCGCTACTTTGACTGTGAGCAGATGGACTTCCGGCTTGCAGACTGGCGCCCGGCGATTGTTTCGCGCGGCGAAGAATTTCTCGCGCTGGAGGACATGCTTTGCGACGAGCTATCCAAGCAGACGCTCTTCGCGGTTCTCACGCATCATCTCGACAACAACCGCGAGCACCTCCTCGGCATCAATCGCGCCTATGACGCGCATTACTTCCGCTCGGGTTTGTTCGAACTGCGGAAGAACGAGATCTTTGTGGATTGCGGCGCCGCGGTCGGTGAGACGGTTGATCACTTTCTTGAAATGACCGAGGAACGTTTCACGGAACTGCACGCCTTCGAGCCCGACTGTAGCAACTTCGGCCAACTCAGCGGCAAGATTGATCGCTACCGCAATTTACCATTCTTCAAGAAGATCTTCCTTCACAATCAGGCCACGGGAGACTCGGATCGAAAGGTGGCTTTTGAGCACGGGGGTGGCGAGGGTTCGCGGGTCATCGACGCGATCGACGGCGAAGGGAGCATGGACCTCGTGCGGCTCGATTCGGCGCTGCAGAATGGCGCGACTTTTCTGAAGCTCGATGTCGAGGGACATGAGTTGGCTTCACTACGGGGCGCCGAACAGATCATCCAAGAGTGTAAGCCACGCATCGCGGTGTGCGTTTATCACCGCGACGATGATCTGCTCACGATTCCCGCTTATCTAAAAGCGCTGAATCCCGACTATCAGATAGGCCTGCGGCACTGCAATCAGGTGCGATTCGACACGATCTGCTTCGCCTTTTGATCCAGCCATGAAACCGCTGATCGGACCGAAAGATTACTACGACGCAGCGACCTTCGCGGCGGAGCGCGAGAGCGTTTTCCTGCGCAACTGGTTCTTCGCCGGCACGACGCAGCAGCTTCCTCATCACGACGACTTCCGCCGCATCGAGGTGGCGGGCATTTCGATCGTCCTGCAAAACTTCCACGGCGAGATCAAAGCCTTCAATAACGTCTGCACGCATCGCTTTGCGCGGCTGCAGTCCGAGCCCGCCGGCAATCGCCAGCTCGTCTGCCCGTATCACGGCTGGCGGTTTAATGGCGAGGGATTGCCCTACGCCATCCCGCGCAAGCCGCTGATCGCCGACGTGACCCCGGAAACGCTCTGCCAATACCGGCTCAGCCGCTGGCATGTGCGCACGGTCGGACCGCTGATTTTCATCAAGAAGGAGCAGGCCGGCGAGACACTGGCGAACGACGATCTCGAGCGGCAGTTCGGCGAATTCGCCGAGCCGCTCGCCCGCTATGCCGCGGCGTGCGGTGAGTTGGTCGAGAACACGGAATATGTCGTGAAGGCGAACTGGAAGCTCGTCGTCGAGAACACGCTCGAGGGTTATCACGTCGATTTCGTGCACCCGAATACGATTCGGAAACTGGGCATGACGGGGCTCGTGAAGGACACGAAAGCCGACGCCGAACCCGCGGCAGAAGCAGCCGATCCGGCGAGTGGGAAGGGGAGTTACTTCACTTTCTCGGGCCAGAATTCGACCGTTACTTCCTCGCTTAATCCGGAGGTCTCGGCGCGGATGGACCGCAACTACAAGTTCCTCGCGAATCGCCCGGCGAAGATCGACGGCTACCGGCACTTCTACTTTTTTCCCG
>JBAVML010000319.1:0-1724 GCA_049690035.1 Chthoniobacteraceae bacterium | reverse complement strand
TATCAGAACCTTGCCTGCACCGTATTTTTTATACAACCACCTTGTTATGTTGCTTCTGATTCCCCTTGTAAAAATGGTGTCACCAACTTTGAAATCTTCGTCGAATAATTCAGGCAAAATCGGGTCGGTGTCTGGGCGCTTGCTTTTAGCGGCAACCGCTTGCGCCTCACGCGTAACTGCTTTTCCAGAGGTGTTAAATCCGTTAAAAGTAATCACACGGTCAGAATTGGTCACCTCGGTTATTGAAACCTTGCAGCAATGCTTGTAAAAATAGTTTCTGACTCTGGTTTTATTACAGTTCAAAACTGCTGTCAGCCTCACTTGCGTGCCTTCGGTCTTTAGCTTTTTAAAGTGCGCTACTGCGGTCCCAACGGTATTACAAATAGGTAAAACAGGTGGCGGCGGCGTTGTCATGGCAGAGATTAAATACTAAAACCTGTTGTCCCCTGTCAACAGAGTTGAGAGGTGTCCAGAGGTCGCTCGCCTTTGGCGCGGGTCTGGGTCGGCGTGAGGCCCAGCCGCAATGAAAAAGCCCGCGTTCCGGCAAAGGGACGCGGGCGGTGGTGGTTGCTGCGGTCAGTCCTCGTCGGGCAGCATCAGCGTCAAAGCTGGCTGCGGGTCGTCCATGTCGAGCGCGGAGCAAACCGCGATGAGTTTTACCAGTTTCGCGCGGTGGTTGTCGTTGCGAACATACAGGGCGACCGGCAAGCGGTCGGTGTGGCCGTGGCTGCGGAGGATGGCAAATCGCGCCATCCAAACCAGATCCCACAATCTTCCGGCCTCGTCTTGGCCGGTCACGTCCGGTGGCACGGCGACGTAGTTGTCGAAAACTGCCCGCGTCAGGAACATTGGGAATTTGATTCCCGCTTCCTGGGCGGTCTTGGTGACTTCCACCTGCTCGCCGTCGGCGACGGCCTGACTGCGGGTGTAAGCGTAGATGACGCCGCCGAAAAAGTTTTCGCGGTCGGCCTGTGTTGGTTCTTCTTTCATGGTGTGTGTTGTGTTGGTGTTCTGTGTTTTCATAAATCAATCGGGCATGGCTTCATGGATGAGTTCAAGGTCGCGGTCTTCGGCCATCCGGTAGGCCAGAAGCTCGGCGGATTTGTAGTGGTGAAGGCGATAGACCGTGCCGACGGGGTCGGCGTCGTCGTTGCCGACATACACCGTCCAGACGGGAATTTCCTCACCTTCGGCGTCGAGGTCGGACTGCGGGCCGTCCAAGAAAATGCCGCGCCATTGGTGGCCAATGGGCTTGGCGGTGGTGTGGCTGGCGGACTGTTTATCCTGCCAGCATTGGGCGCACATATATTCCCGCTGGCCGGTGCGGTCGCCGTGCCAGTAGGCATTGAGATTCCCGCAATCACATGGCGGGCGCTGGGGTATGGTGGTGGTCATATTCATTTGATTTTCCGGTTGAGGACTTCACATTCCGATTGCGGCGAGATATAGAACCTGGCGGGCGCTGGCTGAAACTTCACCGACCCGCGAAAACGAGTTTCAAACTGGCGGACTGGCCGATTCATAACGACCACGGCGTTGCTGTCATTCACCCGAACGATGCGGGCCAGTTTGCCGTCGTAACGGATGACATCGCCCGCGCGTAACCGGTGCGGATGGGTTTCGGAAGTCAGCCAGATAATGCCGAAAAACTCGGTCTGGTTCTTGTCGCTAGGGATTCGCTTGTTGTGTCGCATAAACTTTTAGGCGTAGAAATAACCACTGGC
>JBAVML010000318.1:0-1782 GCA_049690035.1 Chthoniobacteraceae bacterium | reverse complement strand
GCGCCGCGCCGGGCGGGAAGACGAGTTATCTCGCCGAACTCATGCACAATGAGGGGCGTATCGTCGCGTGTGATCTCTACGAGAGCCGCGTTGCGCGCCTCCGCGAAAATCTCCTGCGACTCGGCGTGCGCAACGCGCAAATCCTCGTCCACGACTGCATGCAGGCCGGCGAACCGCTGGAGCCGGCGAGCTTCGACCGCATCCTCGTCGATGCGCCGTGCAGCAATACCGGCGTGCTGCGCCGCCGCGTCGATGTGCGCTGGCGGCTCACGGAGGAAGATTTCATCCGCATGCCCGCCCAACAGCTCGCGCTCGTGCGCCGCACGGCGACGCTCCTGAAGCCGGGAGGATCGCTTGTTTACAGCACGTGCAGCCTGGAGCCGGAGGAAAATGATCGCCTCGTCCAGCAAGCACTCGTGGCGGTGCCCGGTCTGCGTTTCATCGAGAGCCGCCGGACGCTGCCTTTCGTGGACGCGGTGGACGGCGCCTTCGCGGCGAAATTTACGCGCGAGTAAGGTCCGGCGCGGCGGGCGGCGGCGGGACGGTGTCGGAGGTTTGTTTCGGGCGCGAAGTCACCTCGCGGAACCGCGCCTCATAGCGCTCGTGATTCGTGCCCATGAGCCGGTCCCAAAGGTTGAAATAGAGCCCGTAGTTTCCGCGGAAATACTCATGATGCATCACATGATTCGTCGGCGTGTTGATGAACTTCCCGAACCACGAGTCCATCAATCCTCGCGAGTGAAACTCGTACCCGGTATGGCCCGCGACGTTGAACGTGATCTGCCAGATCATGAAGCAAAGAAAGGCCAGCGGATGAATCGGCATCATCGTTACCGCGATCGGGAAAATGCCCGCCTGCACCACCGCTTCCAGCGGGTCGAAGGCGTAGGACGCCCAGGGCGTGGGATTCGTCGAGAGGTGATGCGCGCGGTGAAAGAGCCGGAAGAGCCGCGGGTGGTGCATCAGTCGATGCGTCCAGTAGAAGTAGGCATCATGCACAAAAATCGTGATCGCGATGCTCGCGAAAAACCACGGCCAGCCGTGCTTTGCGATCCTGAAATACATCTGCGTGTGACCTCCCTTGATCGCCAGCACGGTCGCCGCGCCCACGGCACCGAAGATGACGAGCGTGAGCGCCGAGTAGGCCAGCTCGCGGCGAATATCGGCTCGTTGTGGCGCACGGGGAATGATCTTGCGATGCGCCCAAGTCCGGCGAAAGAGCAGGTAGCCGAGCACCCACGCCAGCCCGGCAAAGAGAAAATACCGCAGTCCGGTCTCCACCGTGATGCCGAATGTGGTGAGGAGGAAACGCTGGATCATGTTCATGCAAAAACGGAGGAGGGGAAACGTGCGATGACGCTAAAGGAAATGGACGACATTTCCAGAGGCGGAAATGATGCGGGTCACTGCGGGAATCTTGCCTTGACGGGCGGCGCACCTCGGCCCGATTCATGGACTTCCGAAGCCCCCGGCTTCGAACCATCATCTATGAAAACCCACGCCATCCTCGCCACCCTGATCGTCCTTCCCTTTGCCATGGCCACCGCCGCTGATGAACCGGCGGCCAAGCCCAAGCGCGATCCCGCCGTTCTCTTCAAGCAGATCGACCATGATGGTGACGGGAGCCTCAGCTTCGAGGAATACAAGGCCAGCACCGTCGGTCACATCGATCCGGCGCGGGTCGGCGAGGTCTTCAAGAAGAAGGACGCCGACGGAGACGGAAAGCTGAACCTGACCGAGTTTATGTACGTGCCGCCGCGCGAAGTGCCGAAGCCTGCGGCC
>JBAVML010000317.1:0-28735 GCA_049690035.1 Chthoniobacteraceae bacterium | reverse complement strand
TGCGAGAGGTCTTGAGGATTCCACGCGCCGTCTTCGGGGCGGGAGAATGCGGTGGACGAGGTGCCGCTCAGGTTGAAGCGGGTGCCGTTGGTGATGTTCGTGGCCCGGGTGGAGGTGTTGACGATTTCCGCGGGATTTCCGACCACGTTCACAAAGGACAGCGTGCCGTTGGTGAGACCAGCCCGGTCAGCCTCCGTGCCGCTGCTCGTCTTGGTCCCGACATATACGGACACCGAGTTGTTCATGATGCCCGTGCCGCCATCGTTGTTGCCAATGACGACGGTTTTGGTCTGCGCGAATGGATTGGCCAGCGCGTTCTCCCAAGCACCGACACCCCCGAGGGTAAAGTTCGTTGGTGTGCTGCTGCTGATGTTGGCGTTAGCAGGACCGGAGAGGGTGATCGTGTTCGTCGCCTGCGTGACCGAGACGATGGTCTGACCGAGAAGCTGTGCGCCAACCGCGAGTTCGCGTGGGACAGGGGTGTTGAGCGCGCCGGCGTAGGTGACCGTCGAACTTCCGGTCGAAGCGGTGGCGACATTCAGCTGAACGGGGGAGAGGACCGAAGTCGCACTGCCGTTGGTGTTCAGGTTGAACTTGCCGAGGATGTAACTATTGCCCTTGCCAGCACCGGTGGCGACGGTTGCCTGCTGCCAGCCGGTGGCGCTGCCTTCTTCACCATGCATGAAGATCCGCTCGGTGGTCCCGAGGCCGCCGAAAGAGAACGCGCTGACCGCCGGAAGATCGGCGGAGCAGAAACGGGCGAACGTAAGGGCGTTGCCGTTCGCGGCATTATGCACCGTACCGGACGGATCGATCACATTCTTGATCAAGTCGCTCGCGCTCACCACGCTGAGGTTGTTCTTATTGATGATCCACTCGGACACGAATGAGCCGGCCGCCCCATGATCGCGGATCACTCCACCCGCAGAGATCTCGTGGTTCATCAAGAGGGTGAATGTGCCATTACCGTTGTCGTAGGCGCCGAGACCGTCTGGGATGCCAGACATGCTGTAGGTGCCGCCGCCCGTTTTGGCGAAGACGTCGTCCGGGTTGGCGCCCGTGTTATCCACGGTGGCGATGGAATAGGTCGTGACCAGATTCGAGGCCGGCAGGACGTAAGGGGTAGATCCCGTGCTGGGACCCTTGATTTGCGCGGAGGCGGCGCCCGCGAGTGTCATGGCGACGGCGAGCGAAAGGAGAGGAGTTTTGGTTTTCATGGTTGGGTGGTGTGGTTGAACAGCCGCTCTAGGTATTGAGGAATCGAACGTGTTCCTCCAAGCCACCATCGGTAACGTTATCGCGACGAGTGCGGCAATCTGGTGCCAATCGTGACGATTGTGTGTCCGTTCAACGCCAATCGTGGAATCTGCGACCCGATGACCTTATCGCGTTCTCCGCGCAACCGAGCGGACCGCTGCCCACACGCGGCTCCGGCGGCGCTACTCTCTCTTGGAAAACGACATCGTCACCGGCTTCCCCTTCACCCCGAATGGTGAGCGCAGCTCGAAGCCCGTGGGCGTCGGCACATAGGTCAGCGCGCCGCCGGTCGCCGGGTCGCGGTAGCGTATGAGCTGGGCGGGTCCGTTTTGCAGCACCTCCAAGCCCGCCGTGAAAAGCGTCCGCTCCACGCGACGCTGTTGCACCCTCGCTTGAATGGCCGCGATGGTCGGAATGATCAGCTGCGCCAGCGGATGCCCAAGCTCGATTTCCGCCTGCGTCGCTTTCCACCACGCCTGAAACTCCGCCTCGGGCAGCGTGAGCGACGCCGCCATCGTCTCCTCCGTCGCCCGGATGAAAGCGACCTCCGCCGCCAGACGCTCCGGCGAATCGAGCAGCGCCAGCGCCTCCTTTTGCTTGGGCAGTCTCTCGGCCGGGTTCGCATCCGAGTAGAGATTGCCAATCAATTGCGTCCGCTCCTCGCGCGACTTCTTTAGCAGATCATCCGTCATGCCCTGAACCATCGCGGCTTCGCTGGCGAAACCGCGGCTGAAGTCGCCATCGAGAGTGGACGCGGCGAGGAAGTCCGCTGCCGCCGCGCGCGTCGCAGCGTCGAAAGTGGAAAGACGATCGCGCAGCAGATTTGTCGCCGTCGCTTCAAAGCTCGCGGAAACCAGCCCGCCGATCAGCACGTCCGAGAGGTGATGGCCGAGCCGAGCGCGGGTTTGCAGGTCCTCGATGGCATTCGCCGGGTCGGTGCCCAACCGATACGCCGCGGACCAGAGCGCCAGCTTCCCGAGATCCTGCGCCTGCCCGATGTAATTCAGCGGTGTCGCGAATGTGATCGGCGCCACGCCCCAGTCGCAGTAGTCCGCCTTCATCGCATCGCGCAGCATTGCGAGGATCGGCTGGATCTTTTCGAAGAGCGCCGCCGCGGCGTCCGCGTCCACTTCATCCTTTGGATTGCGGATCATCTTTTTTTCCGCGTCGGTCAGCGCGTTGAAGAGCACGAACGCGTTCTTGTAAATGTTCGACGCGTCCACGCCGCTGCGCCGCTCCGGTTCGTGCCAGGCCTCGGCGGAAAGCGAGACCTTCGTCCGCTCGGCGGCAGGCGGCACTGCCCCGCGGCCCGCGGCAGCCGGGGTCGCGTTCGCGGGCGTCGGCTTCCCCTCGGGCAGGATTGGGGCCGCCGGCCCGTGCACGCTTCCAAACCACCACAGCGCCACCACGAGCACGAGCAGCGCGAGTGCGAGCAGCAGGCGATGGTTGCGGGAGGAATCAGTCATCGGTGGCCACTCCTATTTAGCACCTCTCGCCAAGACGCAAAGCCGCCAGGCCTCGGAAAACCCTCGTCCGTCTTTGCGCCTTTGCCCGCTGCGAGAGCCAATCCGCTATCCGCGCATTGCACCGCTCCCGCGCGGCCACTAGCCTTCGCGGTCCTCATGAAAGTCCTCGTCATCGGCAGCGGCGGCCGCGAACACGCCCTCGTCTGGAAGCTCGCGCAATCGCCGCGGGTGACTGCCGTCTTTTGCGCGCCGGGCAATGCCGGCATCGCGCAACTCGCGACCTGCGTGCCGATCAAAATCACGGAGCAGGAGAAGCTGCTCGCCTTCGCCCGCGACGAGAAAATCGGGTTGACCGTCGTCGGGCCGGACGACGCGCTCGCCGCAGGGATCGTCGATCTATTTGAAGACGAGGGTCTGCGCGCCTTTGGGCCGCGACAGGCGGCGGCGCGGCTCGAATCGTCGAAGGTGTTCGCCAAAGAATTCATGCAGCGGCACGGCATCCCGACGGCGCGCTCGGGGAACTTTTCGGATGCGGACGAAGCGCGGCGTTTCATCGCGACGATGAAGTGTCCGATCGTGGTAAAGGCCGACGGCCTCGCGCTGGGCAAGGGCGTGATCATCGCGGCGACCGCGGACGAAGCGAACGTCGCGATCCGCGAAATCATGGAGGAGCGGAAGTTCGGCGACGCGGGAAGCAGCGTGGTGATTGAGGAATTTCTCGAAGGCGAAGAGTGCTCGATCCACGCGCTCGTCGATGGCCGCAGCTACCTGCTTTTTCCCAGCGCGCAGGATCACAAGCGCGCGCTCGACGGCGACCTCGGCCTCAACACGGGCGGCATGGGAACCTTCAGCCCGGCCGCGAAGCTCGTGACGCCGGAACTCGAAGCGCGCATTCGCCGCGAGGTGCTCGATCCCTTCATCGCCGGCGTGCAGAAAGACGGCATCGACTTCCGCGGCATGCTTTTCCCCGGACTGATGATCACCGCCGACGGGCCGAAGGTGCTCGAGTTCAACTGCCGCTTCGGCGACCCGGAAACGCAGGTGCTGCTCACGCGGCTGGAGAGCGATCTCGTCGATTTGCTCGAAGCCACGATCGACCGCCGGCTCAGCGAGGTGAGCGCGCGCTGGTCGGACCAGGTCGCCGTGTGCGTGATCATGGCCTCCGGCGGCTACCCCGGCAGCTACGCGAGCGGGAAGTCGATCACCGGTCTCGACCGCGCGGACGCGACCGTCTTTCACGCCGGCACGAAGCTCGCCGGCGGCCAACTCGTCACTGCCGGCGGCCGCGTGCTCGGCGTGACGGCGCTGGCTGAGGATCTCCCCGCGGCGCGTGCCAAAGCCTACGCGGCCGTCGAGGCGATCCATTTCGAAGGCGCGCAGTTTCGCCGCGATATTGCAGTGAAAGGGTTGAGCGCCTAGCTTCGCCGCACCCTATGAAACACCCCGTGGCTGGCGTGCTCTCCGCGCTGCTCCTCGCTGCTTCTCCCTCGCTCCGCGCCCAGGCGCCCGACGCTGCCGCCCAGCCGGCGGTGCCCAGCTCGAGCACGCTCATCGACGCGCTCAGCGCCGCGGAACTCGACGAAGTGATCACGCTGCTGCGCGACAATTTCATCAAGCCCGAGATGCTCGCCGATCTCGCCCTGAAGCGCGCGACGGTGCAGGGCACGATCGAACGACTTGCCCCGGGAGCCGCTATTTTGCAGGCGCCGGCGGTCGATCAGGCAACCGCGAGTCCATTCCGATCCGAGGTGCTCGACAGCCGCATCGGCTACGCGCGGCTCGGCTCCGCGACACCGACGAATGTCGCGGAACTCGACACGGCGCTGGCAAGATTCACCGAGAAAAAACTCGGCTCGCTGGTGCTCGATCTGCGCGCCACGCCGGGGAGCAGCGACGTGGAGCAGACGGCGGACGTCTGCCGCCGATTCGTGCCGAAGGGCAAGGTGCTCTTCAGCGTGCGCAAGGCGAACGTGAAGCAGGAGCAGGTGCTCACTTCCAAGGACGATCCGAAATTCCGCGGGATCATCGTCGTGCTCGTGGATCGCGATTGCGCCGGGAGCGCCGAGGTGATCGCCGCGGTGCTGCGCACGTATGTGAATGCGATGGTCATCGGCCAGCAGACGCGCGGCGAGGCGGTGGAGTTTGCGAATTTCCCGCTGGCCAGCGGCAAGCTCGTGCGCATCGCCGTGGCGGAGGTCGCGCTGCCCGACAAGACAACCGTCTTCCCCGGCGGCGTGAAGCCGGACCTTGTGGTGGACGTGTCGCAGGAGACGACCGACGCGGTGCTGAAGCAAGGACTGGAGAAGGGCGTGGCCGATCTCGTCTTCGAGATCGAACGCGTGCGCATGAACGAAGCCGCGCTCGTCGCCGGCTCCAATCCCGAACTCGATGCCGCGCAAGCCGCGCAGAAAAACAAGACCGAGCGCAAGCTCCTGCTGCGCGACGCTGTGCTCCAGCGCGCCGTGGATTTCATCACCACGCTCGCGATCTACGAGAAGGCGAGACCGGGAAAGTAATCCGCCCTACAGCTCCTTCTCCAGCCGCTCGCTCAGCCACTGCTTGATCATGCTCTGGTAATTGAGATACCGCGACCGCGCGATGCGCTTGATACGCGCGAGCAGGCGCGGATCGAAGCGCAGCGTGATCGTCGTGGACTCGCGCGTGTCGGCTTTGAGCAGCGAGCCATTCATCAACCGCACGTCGAGCCGCGCATCGGCCCAGAAAGCAGCCTCTTCGTCTTCGGACTCGAAGTGCGGGAGATCCTTCCAGTTCATGATGACCTTCATCTTTAGTATCCGAGTTCCGAGTTTTTGCGGTCGTAGAAGGAAAGCTCCTCGGGCGTCATTTCGCGCGACAGGATTGCGCGGTAGCGTTTCCCATCGCTCCAGAAGACGGTGAAGATCGCACGGTCGCCGATGGATTTTCCGAGGTTGAAATAACGCGCCTTCGCATCGTCCTCGACGCCGTCGGGCAACAGCCGCAGGCCGAATGGATCTTCGAAGCTCTCTTCGATCTCCTTCGGCGTGATCGTCTTCAGATCGAAGGGGACATCGATCCAGTCGAACTCCATGCTACTCCTTGTCGCGCTGAATGAGCTCGATCTCGTAGCCTTCGGGCGCGTCGATGAAAGCGATCACGCTGCCGGAGCCGGTCGGCGTGGGGCCATCGGAAAGCGGATAACCCTTGGCCGCGGCGGCTTTAGCGAAGGCGTCGAGATCGTCCACTTCAAAAGCGAGGTGCGTGATGTCGTAGCCGACGTTCACCGGGCCGCTGCCGTCGAATTTGCAGATCTCGATTTCCTCGTCGCTGCCGGGCGCCTTGAAGAACACAAGTTCGGAGCCGCGCGGCGAAGTATGGCGGCGCGTCAGTTCGAGACCGAGCACGTCGCGGTAGAAGACGATCGTCTTTTCCAAATCGCTGACCCGATAACGGGTGTGGAGGAGCTTTTTAACCATCGGAATTTCGGGTTTCAGATTTCGGGGTTTCAGATTTAGCCTCGCCGCGCTCTGAATGGCGACTGCTTTCCCAATCTGAACTCTGAAATCCGATTTTCCAATGATCTCGCTCGGCATCGATAGCGGCACCCAGAGCACCAAGACCATCGCGCTCGACCTGGAGACCGGCGAGATTCTCGCGTCGGCATCGCAGAGCTACGGCATGGTCGAAGGCCTCGACCCCGGCCACCTCGAACAGGAGCCGCGCGTCTGGACCGAAGCGGTGGACGCCACGGTGCAGGAGGTCTTGAAAAAGCTCGGCAAAAAACGCGACGCAGTGAAGGCGATCGGCGTAAGCGGGCAGCAGCACGGCTTCGTGCCGCTCGATAAAAAAGGGAAGGTCATCCGGCCCGCGAAGCTGTGGTGCGACACGTCGACCGTCGAGCAGTGCAAACAGTTCGCGACTGAATTCGGCGGCAGCGAAGGGCTCATCGAACTCTCCGGCAATGCGATGCTGCCGGGCTACACCGCGCCGAAGATTCTGTGGCTGAAACAAAACGAGCCGAAGAACTACAAGGCGCTCGAGGCCGTGCTGCTGCCGCACGACTTCATCAATTTCCACCTCACCGGCGACCGCGGCATGGAGTACGGCGACGCCTCCGGCACCGGCCTGCTCGATGTGCGTGAAAAGAAATGGTGCGAGCCGCTGATCGAGTTCATCGACAGCGATCTGCACGACGCGCTGCCGCCGCTGGCCAGCTCGCGGCGCGCGTTTGGCTTGCTGCGCGAAAACCTGCGCCAGGCGTGGGGCCTCTCGAAAGGCGAGGTGACCGTGAGCGCCGGCGGTGGCGACAACATGATGGGCGCGATCGGCACCGGCAATGTGCAACCCGGCGTCGTCACCGTGAGCCTCGGCACGAGCGGCACCGTGTACGCCTACGCGGCCGAGCCGGTCATCGATCCGCAGGGGGAAGTGGCGGCCTTCTGCGACAGCACGGATCGCTGGTTGCCGCTGGCTTGCACGATGAATGTCACCGTCGCCACCGAGCAGGTGCGCAAGATGTTCGGCTGGTCGCACGACGCGCTCGAAGCCGCTGTCGCCGCTGCTGCGCCCGGCTCGGACGGGCTCGTTTTCCTTCCCTATCTCACCGGCGAACGCACCCCGAATCTGCCCGCCGGCACCGGCGTGCTCCACGGCCTGAACACGAGCAACATGAACCCCGCGAACCTTGCCCGCGCCACCATGGAAGGTGTGACGCTCGGGCTCGCCTACGGCCTCGGGCGCTTCCGTGAACTCGGCATCCAGCCCACGGAAATCCGCCTCACCGGCGGCGGCAGCAAGAGCCCGATCTGGCGGCAGCTCGCGGCGGATATTTTCGGCGTGCCGACCATCTGCCTCGCGTCCTCCGAAGGCGCCGCCCTCGGCGCCGCGATCCAAGGTGGCTACGCGACGCTCATCGCGACGGGGAAAGCCGCGACCTTCCGCGAGCTCTGCGAGCGCATCGTGAAAGTCGATGAAGCCTCGCGCGCCAAACCGCACGCCGAGCACAGGGAACTCTACGCCGAGCTGCTCACCCGCCAGGGCGACCTCACGCGCCGGCTGCACGCCGCAGGGTATCTGTAGCGGCGCGTCCCTCCGCAAAGGGATGGCATCGGACCGCCGGATGCGCTTAGGTGTAAGCGATGAACTCCCGCCCCCTGATTATTTTGGCCGCCATCGTGCTGGCGATCTGCGGCGCCGCCGTTTGGTTCCTGCAAAGTTCGCCGCCGCCCGCGCCGCTGCCGGAGATCATGTCGGCCACTCCCGGACCGGTGACTTCATCGTCGCTTCCGCCGCCGCCGTCCGTTTCGGCGGCGAGCACCAAGCCCGAAGCCGCTGTTGCGCCCCCAACGGCTCCTCCTCCGAAGGCGCCCGCGCAGCTCGCGGATTGGGAAGTGAAGATCGACGCGATCCTCCGCGCCAATCCCGACAACAGCGACGCCGCGAACAGCGCTACCGCGCAGATGCTCATCAACGTGCTCCCGACGCTCCCTGCCGAGGGCCAGACCGAAGCCGCGCAACACATCTCGAATCTTCTCTCCGACAAGGATTACAACAAGGTGCTGGCCATCGTGAAAAATCCGTCGATGCCGGAGGACGTGCTCGACGTTTTCGTCACCGATCTGATGAACCGCGACGACGCGGTGAAGCTGCCCACGCTGCTTGAAATCGCGAAGATCCCGAATCATCCGCACCGCGAAGAAGCGGCGACCGACCTGCAAATTTTCCTCGATGAAGACTACGGCACCGATTGGGGAAAATGGGACGCCGCGATGAAGGCCTACCTCAAGAAACAAGCCGCCGAGAACGCGGAGGCCACAGCGCCCCCCGCGAAATGAAGCTCGTCGTCGCCGCGACCGGTGCGAGCGGCGCGATCTATCTTCAGCGGCTCCTCGCGCAGATCGACTGCGCCGCGCACGAAGTCCATCTCGTCCTCAGCGCCTTCGCAAAGCAGGTCATCGCCGAGGAAATCGGGGAACTCACCGTGCCCGCCGGGGTGCAGCAGCACGGCGACAAATCGATGAACGTGCCCTTCGCCAGTGGCTCCACGCACTTCGACGCGATGATCGTCTGCCCGTGCTCGATGGGCACGCTGGGCCGCATCGCCGCCGGCACCAGCGACTCCACGCTGCTGCGCGCGGCGGATGTTTTTTTGAAGGAGCGCCGCAAGCTCATCCTCGTGCCGCGCGAGACGCCGTGGAATCTCATCCACGCGCGCAACGTCGTCACGCTGATCGAGGCCGGCGCCATCGTCATGCCCGCGTCGCCGGGATTCTACAGCCGCCCGCAGACCATCGCCGACGTCGCCGACACCGTCGTCGCGCGCGTGCTCGACCAGATCGGCCTGCCGGTGCCGGGAGCGTTTCGCTGGGCGGAGAACGCGGAGTGACGCGCGAAACCAAAACGCGCCTGATCGCTCGGCTCGGCTCCTGGCTGATGCGCGCGCTTTTCTGGACCCTGCGCTTTCGTTTCATCGACCACGCCGGCGTCCGCACCACTCCGCCGCGCGAGCCGCTGCTCTGGGCCTTCTGGCACAATCGCCTGCTCGTCAGCGCCTACATGTTCGAGCGCTATTTTCCCAAGCGCCGCGGCGCCGCGATGGCCAGTCAGAGCAAGGATGGCGAAATCATCTCCGCGATCATCAGTTGCTTCGGCCTGCGTCCCATCCGCGGCTCCAGCTCCCGAGGTGGCGGGCGCGCTTTGATCGAAATGAAACGCGCCCACGACGACGGCTTCGATGTCGCCATCACGCCGGACGGACCGCGCGGCCCGAAGTATCACGTCAATCCCGGCATCGTGAAACTCGCCCAGCTCACCGGCGGGAAGATCTTCCCGATGCACATCGAATACTCCCGCTGCTGGCGGCTGAAGAGCTGGGACGGCTTCATGATCCCCAAGCCCTTCGCCACCGTCGAGATTACCTTCGATGCGCTGCACCACGTCGAGCCAACGGCGACGGCTGAGGAGTTTGAAGCGGAGCGGCTTCGGCTCGAAAAGCTGCTCGCATCCGCGAATGACGATTAGCGGCTAAATCAGTATTTCCTCCACCCTCCGCCGTCGCTAAACAAGCTGCCCATGACGCTTATCGACGGCAAGGCCATTGCGGCCCGGATCAACGAAGAAAATCGCGCGGCGATCGCGGAACTCGCGGCGTGCGGGCAGACGCCGGGACTGGCGGTGGTGCTGGTGGGGGCGGACCCGGCGTCGCAGGCTTATGTGCGGAGCAAGGACAAGACGTGCCGCGAGCTGGGAATGTTTTCGGTGAAGCATGAGCTGCCGGCGGAGACGACGCAGGTGGAGCTGATCGCGCTGGTGCAGCGGCTCAATGCCGATCCGGCGATCCACGGCATCCTGGTGCAATCGCCGCCACCGAAGCACATCGACGAACGCGCCGTGGTGGAAGCGATCGATCCGCGCAAGGACGTAGATGGCTTCCACCCGGTAAACGTCGGCAAGCTCGCGCTGGGCGATGCGGATGGCTTCGTGCCTTGCACGCCGCTGGGTTGTCAGCGCCTGCTCATCGAGGCGGGCATCGAGACGAAGGGTGCGTATGTGGTGGTGCTCGGCCGTTCGATGATCGTGGGCAAGCCGCTCGCGCTGCTGCTGATGAACAAAGGCCCGGGCGGTGATGCAACAGTGACGGTCGCGCATTCGCGGACGCGGAACCTCGCGGCGGTGTGTCGCGAGGCGGACATCCTGATCGCGGCGATCGGTCAGCCGGAATTTGTGAAGGCGGACTTTGTCAAAGACGGCGCGGTGGTGATCGACGTGGGGATCAATCGGGTGGCGGCTCCAGATTCGCCGAAAGGCTCAAAGCTTGTCGGCGATGTGGCCTTCGCCGAAGTCGCCCCGAAGTGCCGCGCGATCACGCCTGTGCCCGGTGGGGTGGGACCGATGACGATCGCGATGCTGATGAGCAATACGATCGCGAGCTGCCGTCGCTGGGCGCGGGCTTGAGCCGCTGCCGCCGTTTTATCTCTCACCTTCGGAGCGAATGGTGTAAGTGGACCTAGCCCGCGCGCGGCACGCCTGCTGTCCGAGCAGTGAGCGAATTTTCCCAACGACCCCAAAAGCACCCCGTATGAAAAAGATCGAAGCCATCATCAAACCGTTCAAACTCGAAGAAGTGAAAGACGCCTTGGCGGAGATGAACATCGAGGGCATGACCGTGACGGAGGTGAAGGGATTTGGCCGGCAAAAGGGTCACACGGAGATCTACCGCGGCAGTGAATACACGGTGGATTTTCTCCCGAAGGTGAAGCTCGAGATCGTGGTCAGCGACGAGGTCACATCGAAGGTGATCGAAGCGATCGTGGGCGCGGCGAAAACCGGGAAGATCGGCGACGGCAAGGTGTTCGTCCTGCCGGTGGAGCACGCAGTCCGCATTCGCACCGAAGAAGTCGGAGACAAGGCGGTCTGACGGCCGCGGTTCAGACGACCTCGACTACGACGGCGGTGGTATTGTCGCGGCCGGCTCGTTCGACGGACGCCGCGACGAGGCGCTGCGCGGGCGTTTGCGCGGCAGCGGCGGGGTCGGGGGTTCGCAGGAGTTCGAGGAGTTGTTCGTCGTAGAGGCCCTCGACGAGGCCGTCGGTGCAGAGGAGGAAGCGATCACCGGCATCGTAGAGGACCGAGCCGACCTGGGGATCGACGAACTGGTGGCCGCCGCCCAGCGCTTTCTGGAGCAGGTTGCGGCGTGGGTGATTGCGGGCTTCGCGTTCGTTGATCTTTCGATTGCGGAAGAGCCAGCCGACGTGGGTGTCGTCCGCGGTGAGTTGCTTCAGGCCGCCTTCGCGGGCGGGCAGATAGTAGATGCGGCTGTCGCCGATGTGCGCAAAAAACATCTGGCCGGGGGTGAAGATGCACATGCTCAGCGTGGCGCCCATGCCCGCGCATTCCGGGTAGTTTCGCCCCATCTGCATCATCTCACCGTGGATCTGATCGAAGAGCTCGCCCAGGACGTCAGCGAAGCCGGCATTAAGGCCGCCGGCCGTCTGTTTGAAGGCGCGGGGCAGGAGATACGTAATCTTGTCCACCGCGATCCGGCTGGCAAATTCCCCTGCTTTCGCTCCGCCCATGCCGTCGCTGACGGCGAAGACGAAATCGGAGTGTCCATAGGCATCCTCTCCGATCTTGCCGAGGTAGCGGACTTCCTGCGCGTCGAATTGCAGGCAGAGAAAGGCATCTTCGTTGTTCTTCCTCACCTTGCCGCGATCTGTCAGGCCGAACCAGCGAAGAGAAGGCTGAAGGCTGAAGGCTGAAGGCTGACGAGAAGCGTCTTCGTCCAAATCTCCCTCCATCTTCTTCATCCTTCCGCCTTCATCATTCATCCTTTGCTTCCTCCAGGATGGTGGCGAACTCGAAGTCGATCAGGCAGAAGCGCCCGTCGGAGCGGCGGTAAGTGACGTTGCGCATCTCGGCGTCGTCGTGGCGCACCCCATACTTGAGCAACTCCTCGAAGAGTTCGCGGCATCGCTCTTCGTCGAGGTGATCGACGCGCGTCCCGCAGTTTGTGGTCACGATCTTGAGCTGTTCCGGATCGCTCTCGATCAGCCGGGGGACGAAAGGGCAGCCGCGCTCCTCGAGGTACTTCAGCACGCGCACCTCGGTGGCGAAGCGTTCCTCCGCTTTCGGTCCCCGGAAGGTCTTGTGCACCCTCCCGTCGTAGCCGACGCGGACGATGGCGCGGAGAGTGTCCTTGACGACGGTCATGGGGAGGAACAATGCGTCGGGCGATGGGCGGGGCAAGTCTTGAAACATCGCAGATGACATTCCGTTCATATTCGGCCTGAAACGGGGTACATCGCGTCGCGCTGGACACTGTGGCACCCGCTTTGCTAAATGCTCGCGCCCGACACCCCTCCTACAGGGGCGTTCAGAGTAACAACCACCAACCCTGAGCGGTCTAAAACAGCGCAGACTGCTCAAAACTAGACAACACCAAAGACCACATGGCGAAGTACAAACTGGAATACCTCTGGCTCGACGGCTATACGCCCGTCGCGAATCTTCGAGGCAAAACCCAAATCAAAGAATTCAGTAGCTTCCCGAAGCTCGAAGAACTCCCGATGTGGGGCTTCGACGGCAGCTCCACCCGTCAGGCCGAGGGCCACAGCTCGGACTGCATGCTCAAGCCCGTCGCCGTCTATCCCGACAGCACGAAGACGAACGGCGCACTCGTCATGTGCGAAGTCATGATGCCCGACGGCACGCCGCACCCGACCAATACCCGTGCGACTATCCCCGATGATCCCGGTGCGTGGTTCGGGTTCGAGCAGGAATATTTCCTGTATCAAAACGGCGCCCCGCTCGGCTTCCCCGAAGGCGGCGGCTTCCCGCCTCCACAGGGCAAGTACTACACCGGTGTTGGCTATGAAAACGTCGGCGACATCGCCCGCGAGATCGTGGACACGCACCTCGACCTCTGCCTCGACGCCGGCATCAACCACGAAGGCATCAACGCCGAAGTGGCCAAGGGCCAGTGGGAATTCCAGATCTTCGGCAAAGGCTCCAAGAACGCCGCGGACCAGATGTGGGTCGCCCGCTATCTGCTCAATCGCCTCTGCGAGAAGTACTGCGTGACCGTGAACTACCACTGCAAACCGCTCGGCGTGGACGTGGATTGGAACGGCTCCGGCATGCACTCCAACTTCTCGACCGAGTACCTGCGCACGGTCGGTGGAAAGGAATACTTCGAGGCGCTCATGGCAGCCTTCGACAAGTACAAGAACGAGCACATCGCCGTGTATGGCCCGGACAATCACCTGCGTCTCACCGGTCTCCACGAGACCCAGTCGATCGACAAGTTCAACTACGGCATCGCCAACCGCGGCGCCTCCGTGCGCGTCCCGCACAGCTTCGTGAACAGCGGCTACAAGGGCTACCTCGAAGACCGTCGTCCGAACTCGCAGGGCGACCCGTATGCCATCGCTGGCCGCATCCTGCAAACGATCGCGACCGTGCCGAAAAAGTAAGGCGTCCGAAGATCAGTCAAATCAACGAAACGCCGTCCCGCTTCACGCGGGGCGGCGTTTTTGTTGGGGGAGGAAGAATTCGTCTGTCGCCGGTGGACGTCTCACCGTGCTGAGGTAAGCTCCGCCTGCCCGTATGCGCTCGCACCTCCCCATCGCGTTTCTTTCGCTCGCGCTTGCCGCTTTCGCGCAGACCGCGGACAAACCGCAGCCAGTCAGTCCCGCAGTCACGCGGGCGTTTCCGTTTTCCATGGTGGGAAAACTGATCTTTATGCAAGGAGCAGATTGGTTCCAAGGGAGCGGCACGCTGGTGCGGCCGAGCGCGGTGCTGACTGCGGCGCACAATCTCTGGAACGCCGACCAAGGTTTCTCGACGGACCTCATCTTCCGTCGCGCGCTGCAGGGCGAAGAATCCGCCGGCGATGCGACTCCGAGCCGCATCTATGTCCTGGCCGGGTATCGCGACAAGGCGCGGAGCCACACCGAGAATGATCCGCGCAGCTTTGCGCAGGATCTTGGCGCCTTGATTTTTGCGGAGCCCGTTGCCGGCGGATCGTCCACCGGCTGGTGGGCCAGCCCCGCGCTCCTGCTCGGCGCCCATCCCATGATCGCCTTCGGCTACGGCGCGCAATTCCACGATGGCACGGAGCTGCTTTCGGTCGAGCCCAAGGGCGGCTTCGAGCAGATCACCGACGCGTTTTACGACAACCGTTCGATCTATTTTGAAGGTGGCATGAGCGGGGGTCCGGTCTTCGTTCGCGATTCAAACGGCGCCCTCCTGGTCAGTGGGGTTGTCGTGGCTGGCGACGACGATCAGCACGGCGGCGGGATCCGGATCCTCGATCCGACGGCAGCGGCCTTCCTCCGCGAATACATGAAATGAGCGCGCTGCGTCGCGCCTGAACGTGAAATCGCGCGCGCTTTTCGCTGTCGGCCTGCTGGCCCTCGCGCTGTTCGGTGGCGCGATCGGTTACCTCATGCGAGCGCCGCGGGAAATTCTCACGCCGCCGAGTTCCCCGGCTCCAGCAGTCCGCGTGGAAGCTGCGCCCGCTCCGACGTTCGATCGCACCCAGCCCACCGCGCCGTTGCCGCTTGCTCCGCTGTTGAGCGCGATCGAGAGGATGCTGGGCCTGCTCGAAAAGCGCACCGCGTCGGCCGCGGATCTCGCCGCGTTGAAGGCGGGCTTGCTCGCCGCCGACCCGACGCAGGCGATCGCCGCCATTCGCAGCTTTCTTCGCACGGGTCGGGACGCGGCCACGGGGCAGGAGTTTGTCATCGGTCCGGGCGGAACGTTGCGCGGGACGCCGACTTTGCGCCTGGTGTTGCTCGACACGCTCGGTCAGATCGCGCGCAAGATGGGGAGCAACGAGGCCGCGCAGGTCGCCCGCGAAATTCTCGCAGAAAAATCCTCCGCCGACGAATGGGCGCTCGCCCTCCGCAACATCGCTTGGACCCAGCCGCGAGCGCAGGTCTTCCTCGCCGACAAAGTGCGCGAGATGCTGCGCTATGAACCGTGGCGGACGGCGCCCTCGGCCGGAATGCTCGAAGCGCTCGACGTGGTGGTCTTCACGAAGGACGCCAGCCTCCTCCCCGATCTCGCTGAAGCGCGCACCGCCCACAATGAACTCGCGCACGCCGCCGACATCGCCCTCGATCGCCTCGCCGACGCGGCGCCGCTCGACGTGCTGACTTATCTCAACACTCATCTCCCGCTGCTCAGCGATCGTCCTTTCCTCCGCGCTGACTATTTCGCCAAGGCCGATCTTTCGCAGCCGGCGCAGCGCGCGCAGATCGAGATCTATCTCGGGCGTCCCGATATCTCGCTCGCGGAAAAAACCAAGCTGCTCAAAGCGCTCACGTCGCCGGCTAGCTTCGTCGGCGATTCACTCGTGGCGAATCCCGCGCCGCCCGATGACGGCGCGACCCGGCGAGCCGGGCTGGCAGAAACGGCCCGCGAGTGGCTGACGCACGATCGCTTCCCCACCTTGCGCGAACCGCTCCTGGACATCGAACGGCGCCTCGCGCGCTGAACCTTTACCGGCCGTTCGGCCGGGTCGGAAAGAGCGGGCGCTTCCCGGTCGGTGCGACCGTAGGCACGGGCTTTGGCGGCGGTGAATTCTCGGTCACGGACGGCTCCTTTTCCTTTGGCACGGAGCGCGCCGGCGCCTCATCATCATCGTCGTCCTTCTTGGAGCGCTTCTTCTTCGGCTCGTCTTTGAACAAATCCCGCAGCACCCGCCCGATCAGCGGGGCGGCAAACGTGCCGCCGTGGACATCGTCGTTGTTCGCCTCGCCCTCGTAGAGCGCGGCGAAGGCGTAGCGCGGTTTGTCGGCCGGCGCGTATCCGGCGAACCACGCGGCTGTCCGTTCGTTGTTCTTCGGTCCCCACTGCGCTGTGCCGGTCTTGCCGGCCACGTGGATCCCATCGACATGCGCCTTTCCTGCCGTGCCGAGCCTGCTCTCGACTACCGAGACCATCGCGCGGCGCAGCTCCTTCATCGCGTCGTCGTTGATATCGATCTCGCCGCGGGCGCGCACGTTGTAAGCCGTGACGATCTGTCCATCCACGCTCTGCACCTGCGAGACGAGGCGCGTCTGAAAAAGCGTGCCGCCATTTCCCACTGCACCCATCGCCTGCGCCATCTGGAGTGGTGAGATGAGCGTGTCACCCTGGCCGAT
This sequence comes from Chthoniobacteraceae bacterium, assembly GCA_049690035.1. Classification (GTDB taxonomy): domain Bacteria; phylum Verrucomicrobiota; class Verrucomicrobiia; order Chthoniobacterales; family Chthoniobacteraceae; genus Chthoniobacter. Next base: position 12,387 of record JBAVML010000317.1, on the reverse strand, counting down.
CGAGAGGTTTGCGACGTCGCCGTTGTACATGTGCCGCTTGTTCACGCGCATCATGTATTCGTCGTTCATCACCCGGCCCTCGGCCTCGCCATTGAGAGGAATGCCCGTGCGCATCCCGAGCCCGAGCCGGCTCGCGTAATCGCCGATCAGCTTCGCGCCGATTTTGATGCCGCATTGGTAAAACCACGTGTTGCACGACTGCGTGAGCGCCTCCGCGAAGTTGAGCGAGCCCGCGTCGGATTTCTTCCAGTTGCGGAAAGTGAGCCCGCCCACTTCCAGCGAGGGGGGACAGGAGAATTCATCGCCCGGGTTGATCTTCCCGCTATTGAGCGCCGCGAGGCCGACGAAGACCTTGAAGGTCGAGCCCGGCGGATACGCCGATCGAAAGGCGCGCGGGAGCAGCGGGAGATTCTTGTCATCGTTCAGGGCCTTGTAGTCCTCGGTAGAGATACTCGGGATGAAGGCATTCGGATTCAGTGAAGGCCACGATGCGAGCGCGAGGATGTCGCCGTTGGTCGGATCGAGGATCACGATGGCGCCGCGTTTGGTGCCCTTGGCTAGCGAATCCTCGCAGAGGCGCTGGATCGTTTCGTCGATGGTGCTGACGACATTGTAGCCCGGTTGCGGCGGCACGGTGATCTGCTCGCTCGCCTTCTTGCCGGTCGCGTCGAACGAAATATTCAACTGCCCCGGCTTGCCCTGGAGCTGGTCATTGAAGGTCTGCTCGAGCCCCTCGCGTCCTTCGGCGCCGGGCCAGAGCAGGTCGTTATTTTGCAAAACGCCATCGGGGGTGCGCCCGGTGCGCCCGGCGTAGCCGATCACGTGTCCGGCGAGCCCGGCATTCGGGTAAAAACGCTGGTAGGTGGCCTGGAGCACGAGGTTCTGCGGCGCGTCGCGCTTGACCGTCTCGATCTCGCCCGGCTTCAGATCATAGGCGATGACGAACGGGATGATCCCGCGATTCTTGTAGTGCTTCAGCGCCTGGTCCGACGAGACCGTGATCGGCCGGCCGAGCATCGCCTGCGCGGTTGCCGCCTGCTTTTGCACGAACGGACCGACATCGTGATCGGTCAGCGTCAGCGGTGTCGGGAACGAAACCGCGAGATTGAAGCTCACCCGCGTCTGCGCGAGCGGCAGGCCGTTCCGGTCCACGATCTGGCCCCGCGGCGCCGGGATGCCGAGCAGGTAGGTGCGGGCCTGCTTTTGGGTTTCCCACGTCGGTGCGAGCGTCGCGTCCCCGGCTCGTTTGGTTGCAGCTTCCGCGCGCGGAACCGCCGTGGTGCTGGCAGAAGTGACCAGCGGTGGCGGCGCGCTCACCGTTTCCTGTGCGGAAACGATCAGCGGTGCGGCGAAGGCGGCGAGCGCGACGAGGACGGGGCGGGACATTTGGGTGTCGGCGAGGTTAGCGCGATTCGCGGCTATCTCAAGGCCCGCGCTCCCGGGCGATCAGTGGACCGTGAACCGCGAATTTTGGGAGAGAAACCGAATCGGGTTTTGGAAAACAAGCGCGTCGATCGTCTCCGCCGTGTGACCGCGTCGCCGCATCTCGACCGCCGTCTTCGGCACGGCGAGCGGATCGCTGCGGCCCCAGTCGCACGCACTGTTCAGCCACACCCGCTGGCCGCCATAGACCTCGAACATGTCGATCGCGCGCGCCGGCGTGGTCTTCGATTCCGGGTAAAGCGTGATCCCCGCCCAAAAACCCTCATCGAGCACCATCTGGATCGTGTGCTCTTCCACGTGGTCGATGATCACCCGGCCGCGATCGATCCGTGAATCAGACTTCAACGCATCGACGATGAGACGCGTGCCCTTCAGTTTGTCCTCCAGATGCGGCGTGTGGACGAGGATCATTTGCCCATGCCGCGCGGCGAGATCGATGTGCTGCTCGAGCACCTTCATTTCGTTCCGCGTGTTTTTGTTGAGCCCGATCTCGCCGATCCCAAGGACGTTGGGCCGATCGAGAAACTCAGGAATGATCGAGAGCACCTCCGCCGCGAGGACCGTGTCCTCCGATTCCTTCGGGTTGATGCAGAGCCAGGTGAAATGAGGCAGCGCAAATTTCGCCGCACGCTTCGGTTCATAATCCGTGAGCTGGCAAAAGTAATCGCGAAACCCTTCGACTCCGCCGCGATCGTAGCCCGCCCAAAACGCCGGCTCGCAGACCGCGCGGCAACCCGCGAGCACCATCGCTTCGTAGTCATCCGTGACCCGGCTGACCATGTGCCCGTGGGGTTCGATGTAGCGCATACTATTGTGCAGCCGATCCGGGCCACGCACCGACCGCGCCTTTCCCCGGCGCCGCCGCGATGGGCTCGGTCGTCGGATCGCTGAGTGAGAGCAACACACTGCGCGCGCGGTCCGGTTGTCCGCGGTGCAACTCCTCGAGCGCCTTGCGGAAGGCCGCGAGCCGGAAATCAGGTTCGCCTTCCCCGCGATCCACGCGATCGAGGAACGCGGCGATATCGATCAGCTTCGATCGCGCGTCCATGAAGTAGAGATCGAGGAGTTGCTGGCGGGTCATGACTTCAAATCTGCGTCCCCCATGATTGCTGCGCAACCGCCGAGGACGAAGCAGCCCCGGAGATGGCTCCGGGGCTGCGCGTGTTCAGATTGTTGGTCGGCGGCGTTTACTTGTCGTCGTCCGCGCCGAAGTCCTTGTGACCTTTTTCCTTCTGCTCGCTGAGCTTCTCGAAGGCCTTCTTCGCGTCGTCCGGCTTGTCGGCTTTGACCGCGGCTTCCACTTCGTCAAAGGACTTGCCGAGGTCAGCCATCTGCTTGTGATACTTTTCGATGTAAGCGGCCTTCTCGCCCGCGGGAACGTCCTTCGTCTTGGCCGGCTCGAGCTTCGTGGAAGCGGCGAGGCTCTTCTTGATCGTGGCGAGCAGTTCGAGATTCTCCGATTTCTTCGCGGCGTCGCCCACCTGGCGCTTCAGCGTGCGCAGGCTTTTGTTCACGATTTTCATTTCCTTCGCGAGCGGCGTGTCTTCCTCGGCGGAGAAGGCGACGTTCAGGCTCAGTGCGGCGGTGGCGAGGAGGGTCAGCAGGGTTTTGATTTTCATGGGATTGTTTGGGTAGGTGAATTCTGAGGTTTCAGGTTTCGGCGCGGTTTGCCAACTCTTTGTTGGCGGGCGCGTCTGTCCAGTTGACGCATGAATCGCAGGAACCACTCAAAATTAGCGTGAAAAATCCGTGCCAGCTCCCCAGTGAGCGCCCCGACGCAAAAAAGGCACAATTTCCTGCCACTGAGCCATTGCAATGTCGCGGCTCACTGCTAAGAACCCCCGCATGTTCAACGAACCCCAAGCCAACCAACAGCAAATCAATCTCCAGATTCGGTATGACGACCTCACCGCGCGCTACTCCAATCATGCGCTGGTCAGCGTCGGCAACGAGGAAGTCTATCTCGACTTTACCTCCGGCATCGTCGCGGATCGCCCCGGCGTGTCCGTGATGCCGATTCATACCCGCATCGCCATGACCCCTTCCGGCGTGGTTCGCCTCACGCAGCTGCTCGCGCAGACCGTGCAGCGCTTCCAGGTCGTGCAGGTCCAGCCGCCGCCGCAGGAACCGCCGACTCAGGTCGAAGCGGGAGCTGCACCGGCCGCGCCTGTCGCCGCCCAATAGTTCCATCACGCGGAATCTTCCGCGCATCATGAGCAGTCCTACGACTCAGCCCGGCGTGGCGCCAACCGCGGAGAAGGCGGGCGAGTCAGGATTGCCAGATGCGAAGCGGCTGCAAACGCAGCTCGCTGCCTTGGTGGAACGGGGAGCGGATGGCTCGCCTGCGGGCGAAATGCGGTCGCTCCTCGAATTCCTGCGCGCCATGCTCGGCGCGCGGGCCGTCGGTGTCTTTCCCCTCGGCGACAAAGCCGGCTTCGACGCCTGCGTCGTCACCACGCGCGGGATCCTCGCCAGCGGTCTCGCGGCCGTCGTCGCGCGGCTTGATTCCCGCGAAGTCGCGGTCCTGCCGGCGCCCGAACTTGGCGCCGAGAGCTACACCGTCGCGGTCCCGGTCGCGCGGGAGGGCTCGCCCTATGGGTGGCTGCTCGCGCAGCTCAGCGTTCCCAATCCGCGCGATCTTCAAGCCTATGTCGTCCTCCTCCAGGCGCTCGCGGGTTTCCTCCTCTATCGCGAGCAGCGGCGGCTGACCGGTGAGGTCCATTGGGCACTCGAGCGCACGTCCAGTCTGCTGGAAGTCTTCCGTCGCGCGGCGGCTGAGGTTGATACGGAAAAAGCGGCGCGCATCGCGGTGGATGGCTTGCGCGAATACTTCGACTGCGCGTGCATCCAGCTGGGCACCCGGCGCCGCGATGGCTTTCACCTCCGCGCGATCTCGGGCGTCGCCCGCGTGGACGCAAAGAGCCCCACGCATCAGCCCTTCGAGGCGGCGATGCACGAAGCGTTGTTGCTCGGCGAGCGCATCGATTTTCGCCCCGATTCGCTGCGCACCACCGCAAACGTCGCCCACGAACTGCTCCAGCAGCAGACCGCCGCCGCGCAGCTCACGACGATTCCGTTTCCCGGCAAACGTGGCGCGCTCGTCCTCGAATGGACGGCCAGCGCGCCTCCGTCGGGAGAGTTTGCGACGTTCATCGACGCCGCCGCGCCGCTGCTGCCCGCGCTGTTCGAGGTGCTGGAGCGCGCGCGCCCCAATCCGGTTCTCTTCGCCGCGACGCGGGTGTGGCAGCAATCCTCCGAGAATCGCAAGCGCGCCGCGATCATCGGCGCGGCGGCCGTGGTGCTGCTGCTTGGCTGCCCCTTTCACTATTCCATCCGCGCCGATTGCCGGCTCGCGCCGACGGTGAAGCGGGTGGTCGCCGCGCCTTTCCAAGGGACGCTGAAGAAAAGCTTCGTCCGCCCCGGCGAGCACGTCACCGAAGGCCAGCCGCTCGCGGAAATGGACAATCGCGAGTTGAAGCTCAAAGAGGCCGAGCTCACCGCTGCCCGCGAACGCGCGCTCAAGCAGCGCGACAAGGCGATGACCAACGAAGGCGAAGGCGCGGATTTTGCCGCCGCGCAACTCGCGACTTTCGAAGCGCAATCCGTCGGCCGCGAGGTCGACCTCGTGCAGCGGCGCATTGCTTTGCTCGAGGTAAAGGCGCCCCTTGCCGGTGTCGTCGTCTCCGGCGATCTGCGGCGAGCCGAGGGTCAGCCCGTGCAGCAGGGCCAGGTGCTTTTCGAGGTCGCGCCGCTCGACGAAATGATTCTCGAAATCGACGTGCCCGATCGCGAGATCAGCCGCGTCGAAACCGGCCTGCCGGTGCGCTTCCGTCTCGAGGCCTTCGCCGGCGAACCCTGGTCCGGGGAAGTCTCGAAGCTGCATCCGCAGAGCGAGCAGCGTGACGGCCGCAATGTCTTCATCGCCGAAGTGCCCGTGCGCAATGCCGACCGCCAGCTCGAACTCCGGCCCGGCATGCGCGGCCGCGCGGTGATCCGAAGCGATCGCCGGCCCCTCATCTGGATCATCGGCCACCGGCTTTGGGAGTTCATCGTCATTTCCCTTTTCTGGTGAATTGAAAACATCGGACGAAAATCGCTCCGTCGTCGAAGCCGAGGGCTTGCGTCCGCGGCTGCGCGAAGGGCTCCGTTTCAGCATTCAGGAGCAGGGCGGAGACCGCGTCTGCGTGATCGAGGATCGACAGGCATGGAGTTTCCATCGCGTCGGACTGGCAGAATATCGCTTCATCCGCGCGCTCGATGGCACGCGCACCGTCGCCTCGATCCTCGCCCAATTCGCCCGCGACCACACCGCCGATGCCTTCACCGAAGGCGAAGCGCTGCAGATGCTGCGGTGGCTGAAAGACAATCATCTCCTCGAGATCGAGAGCACGAGGAGCGGCGGTGAAAACGCGCGCGCCGAGCGCTCCCTGCTCGCCGCCATCACCTGGCTGAATCCCCTCGTCGCCAAGCTTCCGCTGGCGCGTCCCGATTCCTTTTTTACCGCGGCGGAAGGCGCGCTGCGGTGGGCTCTCGGTCGCATCGGGTTTGTCATTTGGTGCGCCGTCGTGGTCGCCGGCGCTGCGTCGCTCGCGATGAATTGGGCGCGCTTCGCGCACGGCTTCGATGGCATTCTCGCGCGCGACAACTGGCTGTGGTTGTTGGTCGCCTGGGCGGGATTGAAAATCGCGCACGAGCTTTCGCATGGTCTCTTTTGCAAACACTTCGGCGCCGCGGTCCGCGAGATCGGCGTGATCTTCGTGCTCTTCATTCCCATGGGCTACGTCGATGCCACCGCGAGCCTCGGCCTCGCCTCGAAGTGGCGCCGCATCATGGTCGCGAGCGCGGGCATCTACGCGGAATTTTTCATCGCCGCGATCGCCGCCCTCGTCTGGGTGCGCATGCCCGATGGCTTCGCCGCGACGATCGCGCACAACACCATCGTTACCGGGACCGTCGTGACCTTGCTACTCAACGCGAACCCGCTCATGCGCTTCGACGGTTACTACATCCTGGGCGATCTGCTCGGCATTCCCAATCTCGCCACCCGTGGCCGTGCCTGGGTGCGAACCGTGACTGCGCGCCTGCTGCTCGGCCGCCGCGCGGCCAGCCCCGCGCCGCTGCGCTCTGGTGAGGACTGGATCGTGGCCGCCTACGGCGTCGCCTCGTCGCTGTGGCAGGTGGTGGTCTTCGCCGGATTGCTCGTGGCCGCGAGCGTGACCTTGCGCGGCGGAGGCATTTTCTTCGCGGTCATCGCGGCGGTCCTCTGGCTCGGGGTCCCGCTCTGGCAGATGATCAAGTCCGCGACGCAGGCGAAAGGATCCGCGCTCGACCGCTGGCTCGCGATCTCCCTGCGCCTCGGGCTCTTCGTGCTGCTCAGCGCAGGATTGCTGCTCGTGCCGCTCCGCCGCTCGATTTCCAGCCCGGCTGTGGTCGAACTCGCGGACACCGCCGTGCTCCGCGCGGAGTGTCCCGGATTCGTCCAGGCGGTCCACGTCCATGATGGCGATGTCGTCGCCGCCGGTGCTCTGCTCGTCGAATTGCGCAATGACGAAGCCGTGGCCGAGCTGGAACGCAGCCGGCTGGACCTCGCGCAGCAGGAGCTGCGCGCTCGCGTCGCCTACACCCGTGGTGAGCTCGCTCTCTTTCAGGCCGAGAATGCCAAGACCGAAGCGCTCCGGGCCGCGGTCGCCAATCACCAAACCTATCTCGCCACGCTGCAGATTCGCGCGCCCTTCGCCGGCCAGGTCACGGGTCGCCAGCTCGAACGACTTCCCGGTTCTTTCCTGCACACGGGAGATGAGATAGCGCAGTTCGGCCGCTCCGATGGTTGCGATGTGAAGATCGCCCTCGACCAGGAAGCGGCCGCGCATTTCCGCGGAGCGATCGGCAGGCCCGTGCGCGTCCTGATCGAGGGCCGCGCCCAGGCCTTCGACGCGACGCTCACGCGCATGGAATCCCGCGCGACACGCGACTTGATTCATCCTGCGCTCACCGCCGCGGCCGGCGGCCCGCTCACCCTGCGCCGCGCTGAGGAGCCGCCCGCGGATTCCTCCCGCGAGGCCGCGAACGGACTCGAGCTGGCCGAGCCTCACTTCGTCGCGCTGGCGCGTCTTGTCACCAGTCAGGCGATGGATTCCGGTCAGCTCGCGCGGGTGAAACTGCGCAGCGAGCGCGGCGTCACGCTGTGGGAATCAGCGCAGGCTGCTTTCGCGCGCTGGCTCAAGCGCTACACCGCGCGCGAGTGACCGCGTTTCGTCTGCTTCCAGGGTGCAGCGGCCACCGCTGCGGATTTCGCCCTTCGGATTCGCGATCGAAAACTTCACCCGCACCGTGCCGCTGGCTGCGTCGATGATGGGGCTGACGAACTCGACCGTCGCCGGCACCCGTCGCTCGGGATCGAGCAGCAGCAACTCCGCCTGGTCGCCGTTCTTCAGCTTTTCGACGCGCGCCGGTGGCAAAAAGAGATTCACGCTCAGGCGATCGATCTGCACCACCGTGAGCACGTGCGGGCTCGCGGCGGAGACACTCTCGCTCGGATCGCGTTTGATTTCGGTCACCACACCGTCCACCGGGCTGCGCATCGTGCGGACCTCGATCATCGCGTCGATCCGGCGCACCTGCGCTTGCTTGATGGTCAGTTCGGTCCGTGCCTTTTCGAGCTCCTCGGGCGTCACGCGCGTGGACTGCGCGAGATCGAGCACACGCTGATTGCGCGTCCCGGCGAGCTTCGCTTCGGCCCGGGCAATCTCGAGCTCGGCGTCCAAGACGGACGTGTCGAGCCGCGCCAGGACCTGTCCGTTCTTCACGCGATCGCCTTCCTTCACCAGCATCTCGGCGATGACTCCGACGTCGCCTGCCGAAACGGTGATGATCCGGCTGGGTTCCGTGTAACCGAGGATCGCGGGATCTTCGGCCAAAGTAGCGCCGGCGAGGGCGAGCGAAGCGGTGAGCGCCGCGATCAGCAGGCAGGGGTTAGAGCGCATGTTTGAGTTCATCGAGCCATTCATCATAGCGAGTGAGCTGGCGACGCTGGTCTCGGTCGGCGCATTCCGCGCGGCGCTGCACGCGCCGGAAGTGCGCGGCCGTTCTGGCCGGCAGCTCGCCCTCCTGGTTCGGGGAGACCTGGCGCAGGCGTTCCGCCACCGCCGGCGCGTGGAGGACGAGGAGATCGTCTTCGAGCGAAAGGAAGAACTGCGCGCTCCCCGGCTGACCCTGGCGGGCCGCACGTCCGGTGAGCTGCCGGTCGATGCGCGCCGATTCGTGCCGCTCGATGCCGATCACGTGGAGGCCACCGAGCCGGAGCGACTCCTCGGGAACGGGAATGTGCGCGCCGCGGCCCGCCATGTTGGTCGCGATGGTGATGGTTCCCGGTTCACCAGCCTTCTCGATGATGTGCGCTTCTTCCGCGTCCTGCTTGGCATTGAGAAGCCGATAGGCGAGTCCGAGCGGCGTGAGCATTTCACAAAGAGCCTCGCTGTTCTCGATCGTGCGCGTGCCCACGAGCACGGGCTGCCCGCGTTGCTGCCGCTGGGCGATTTCTTTGGCGACCGCGGCGAGCTTGGCCGCGCGAGTGACGAAGACGCGATCGGGCAAAAGGCTGCGCTGGCACGGCCGATTGCGCGGGACCACCTCCGTCGCCAGTCGATAGCTCGCGTTCAACTCGGAGGCCGCTTCGAGTGCCGTCCCCGTCATTCCGCAGATGCGGCGATAGAGTCGGAAGTAAGATGGACGCGTGATCGTCGCTTCGCTGCCATTTTCCTCCGTGATCCCGACGCGGGCGAAGGCCTCCACGGCTTGGTGCAGCCCGCCGCGCCAGCTCCGGTCGGGGCAGAGTCTTCCGGTGAATTCATCAACGATGATCACCTCGCCTTTGCGGACCACGTACTGCACGTCCCGCCGCAATTGCAGCCGCGCTTGCAGCGCCGATTCCACGTAGTGCGGCCAGAGCCGCCGCAAACTCGCCAGCACGTCGTCCGTGAGCAACTCGAGCGCCTTCTGCTCCCCCGCGGGCGTGAGGACGAAGCGATGCGTCTGCGGGTCGCGACGAAAGTGTTCGTCGGCGAGCAACTGGGCCGACACCTCGTCGGCCAGCAGGTAAACGTGCGGCGTGGTGCTCGGCTGTTTGCCGCCGGCGGAAATGATCAGCGGACTCCGCGCCTCATCGATGAGCACGCTGTCCGCTTCATCGATCACCGCGAAGGCATGGCCGCGCTGTGCGAGCCGGGGTTTTGCCTGGGCGCTCCCGAGCAGCACCTCGTGAAAGCGTGGCTCGCGGCCGCCGGTGGCACGGAGTGCGAGTTGATCGCGGAGGTAGTCGAAGCCGAATTCGGTGCCGACGCCGTAGGTCACATCGCAGGCGTAGGCGGCGCGCTTCTTTTCGTGCTCCTGCTTTTCAGGGAGCAGCCCGATCGTCATCCCGAGCCGCTCGAAGGCGGGCTGTGCAAACGCGAAGTCCCGCTCCGTCAGGTAAGAATTCACCGTGGCGACGTGCGCGCCGAGACCATGCAGGGCGAAGCAGAACGCCGGCAGCAGCGCGACAAGGGTCTTCCCTTCACCCGTCGCCATTTCCGCGAGGCGCCCATCGGCGAGCGCCAGGCCCGCGATCAATTGGCAATCATAGGCCACGAGCCCGTGGCTCCGGCGCGCCGCTTCGCTGATCAGCGCCACCGCCTCCGCGGAATGCAACGGCCGCGCGACGCCGGAACGCGCTTCGTCGCGCAAGGACAGCACATGTTCCCGCAAGCGCTGATCGGAATCTTCGCGAAAGCCCGACGCGACCTGCCGTGCGTGTTGCAAGGCCGCGGCGTAGCGTTGCGCCGCGCGGCGCTCCGGCTGAAAAGCGAACAGCGAGTGGAGAAGAAACATGCGCGGCGCGAGTCAGCTCACTTTCCCTCGCGCCCGCCCTTTTCGAGATGCAGTTGCGGCAGGCCACGGTCATCCTTGCCGCGGACGACGTTGATGTTGGAGTAGGCGAGCAGCTTTCCCTTCGCGCGCTCGAGATTCACGATCGAGATCTGATAGTTGGCGGCGGCGCGGATGAATTCCTCCTCGGCATTCGCGCGGCGATCCTGGCTGTCGAGCAGGGTGCTCAGGTAGCTGGCCATCAGCGCGTCCTCGCCGATGGCTTGCAGCGCGCGGCGGGCATTGAGCGTCTCGAGGTCCTCGGTGAAGGCTTTGACCGCCGCGTATTTGGCCTGCGTCTCGCGATAAGCCGTGGCCACTTCGCGCGCGCTGATCCGCACTTCCAGCAGCACGGTGTCGATCGTCGTGCGGAGCTGGTCGATCTGTTGGCGGAGCTCGATGCGGCGGCGTTCGAGCCGCGCACGGGCGATGTCGTTGCCGAGCGGGATGCTGAAGACAAAGCCGGCGCCGAAGGCCGGTGAGCCCGTATTGTACTGGCGGCTATACGAACCGCCGTAGTCACCGTCGTCGAGCCCGCCGAGCGAGCCTTGCAGTACGAGGTTGAGCTCGGGCAGGAGTTCGTTGCGCTGCATATTTTCGCGGATGGTGGCCGCGCGCAGTTGGAGGAAGGCCTGGTTGATTTCGGGGCGGGCCTCGAGTGCAGAACGGGCGGCGTCCTGAGCATTGAAGGGTGAACTCGCGAGCACCAGCCGGTCGTGCGGGATGAGTTCGGCATTCACATTGGCGAGCAACTCGGGATCGTTAGTCAGCGCGCGGAGCCGGTCCTGCGCATTGCGCACCGCGGCCTCCGAGCGCACGAGATCGGAGCGGCGCGAAGCGAGCGCGCTCTCCGCGCGAAAGAGCTGGTTTTGGCCCGCGTCCATCTTCTGCCGTGCGCGCAGCTCATCGGTCACCCGTGCGGTGTCGTCCACGAGCCGCGCCTTTTGCAGATAGGTGATGCGCGCGGCATAGAGCGCCCAGTAAGTGCGGGTGATTTCGAGCAGGTGCGATTCGCTCTGGCGGATGAACTCCTGCATCGCGATGTCAGAATCGAGCCGCGCGATTTGAATGACCGAGCGGTTGTAACCTACGCCCGCGCCCTTCAACAACGGCTGCACCACCGAAACCGAGAGGGTCGATTTCGACTGCGGATTGGGGACAAAATAGATCGAGTTGTTATCCGTCCGCGAGAGTTGCTGCGAGACGGTGACCTCGGTGCCGGTGATGAACTTTTTCTTTGCCCCGGCCTCGAACGACCACTCGTCCTGCTTGAAGCGGCTCGCGCCGCCGGTGGTGAGCGTGTTGCCGACCGGATCGTTCGTCCGGTCGAATTTTCCCTGGAGATACGCGTTGGTATCGAAGGCACCTTTCGCCTCCAGGATGCCGGTCTCGCGGATCAACGGCAGATCGCTAAAGACGCGAATCTGGCTGGAGTGGCGCAGCGCGCGGGCGAGCAAATCGTCGATCGTTACTGACTGGCTCTTGCTCGCGTCGCCGATCGTGTTGTTTTGGCCGCGGATCCACCAAGGCGCGAAGTTTTCCGGGATTTTGGCGTCTCCGATCTTCGCAAAGTTGCGAACTGGCTGACCGTTTCTCGCAACCTCGCTTTCATATTCGGAAAGAATTTGTTGCTCGGCGGGCGTCGGTTTCAGGGCGGCATCTCGCGCGCTGAGATCGCCGCCGATGCCGATAAAGACAAGGGTTGCGAGCCAACGGCCGTATTGTGGTCGTGTTTTTTTCATGGGCGGTTCTGGGCCACTTCAGCCGGGCAGGGCGAAGCAGCCGGGGAATGGAGGTTGCTATTTCCATGCCTGAGGCAACCGCCGCACCACACATCCGCTGAACTTGAATCCTGGCTTCCCGCACACCGAATCCGCCACCAGCGGGCGCGTCTTCCCGCGCCTGTCTGTCGGTCTCCCAACACACTCATGAGCCGCCGCAAACTCTTATTGGAAACCTTCGAGGATCGCATCCTGTGCAGCGTCACCGCGCCCGCGCCCCACGCGCCGGCGAAGGAGGCGGCGCCCGTGACGCACCTCGCTC
>JBAVML010000316.1:0-16165 GCA_049690035.1 Chthoniobacteraceae bacterium | reverse complement strand
GGACCGCAGTTCACCAATCAACTCATCCACTGCGACGCCGGTCCGCGTACCGTCCGCGCTTATCCGGTGGAAAAAAGCGGCGCGGGCTACAAGGCCACGATGGTCGATATCCTCACGTCCACGGACAACTGGTACCGCCCGTCCGACGTCGCCATCGCGCCGGATGGCTCGCTCGTCGTCGCGGATTGGTACGACCCCGGTGTCGGTGGTCACGCGATGGGCGATCATGAAGCCGGGAAGATTATGGGCCGCATCTATCGCGTCGCGGCGACGGGAGCTTCGGCCAAGCCCGCCACGCCCGACTTCTCCACCGCCGACGGCGCGGTGAAGGCGCTGCAATCACCGAATCGCGCCACCGTCTATGCCGCGTGGCAGACGCTCCACGCGCTCGGCGCCAAAGCGGAGCCCGCGCTCACGACGCTCTGGAAAAGCAACGATCCCCGCCAACGCGCCCGGGGTCTCGGCTTGCTCGCGCGCATTCCCGGCCGGCAGGCCGCGCATCTGCGCGATGGCCTGCTCGACGCCGACAGCGACGTGCGCGTCGCCGCCGTGCGCCTCTGCTCGACGCTTGAACGCTCCGGCATTCTCGACACCACGCCGCTCGAAGAAGACCGCGCGCTCGTCGGCCAGCTCCTCCGCGATTCCAGCCCGCAGGTGCGCCGGCAGATCGCGCTCTCACTTTACCGGACCAAGGAGATCGCCCCGCTCTGGGCCGCGCTCGCGGCGCAGCACGATGGAAGCGACCGCTGGTATCTCGAAGCGCTCGGCATCGGCGCGATCGGGAATGAAGACGCTTGCTTCGACGCCTGGCTCGCGATGGTCGGCGACAAATGGAACACGCCCGGCGGGCGCGACATCATCTGGCGCATGCGCACCGCAAAGGCGGCCGGTTATCTCGCGAAGATCATCGCCGACGAAAAAATCCCCGCGCTGGAGAAACCGCGCTTCCTCCGCGAGTTCGACTTCCTTCCCGCCTCGGCGGAAAAGACCCGCGCGCTCGCCGAACTCGCCAGCCTCGGCAACGCCGATGGCATCGTCCGCGAGGCGTTGACCCGGCTGAAACCCAGCGACCTGCAAACCGATCCCGCGCTCGCCGCCGTGCTGAAGAAGACCCTCGATCGCGCCAAGGGCACGCCGCAACTCATCGACTTGGTGAGCGACCTGAAAGTCGCCGGACAAGGCGCCGCCCTGCTCGATGCCGCGCTCAAAAATCCGCAGGACGCGCGCGCCGCGGTCGCGTTCAAGCTCGTCCTCAATGACCCGCAGTTTCCCGCGCTCTTCGACGCCGCGCTCGCCGGCCCGCAGGCGGAGACGTTCGTCGCACTGCTCGGCACCTCGAGCGAAGTCCGCGTGATCAATTCCCTCGCGAAAATCTCCACGAACCTCACCAATCCCCTGCCCCGCCGCACCGCCGCGATCCAGGCACTCGCTCGCACGCAAACCGGCGCGCAGACGCTCGTGCAGTTGGCGAAAAACAACGAACTGCCCGCCGACCTGAAACCCGCCGCGACTACCGCGCTGAATCTCGTGCAGTACCCGACCCTGAAGGCGGACATCGCCACGCTCTTCCCCGCACCCGCCACGCTCGGCGGCCAGCCGCTCGCGCCGATTGCGGAGCTCGTGAAAATGAAAGGTGACCTCGCCAAAGGACGCGCCATCTTCGAGCGCGCCGAGTCGAGCTGCATCACCTGCCATCGCGTGAATGACAAGGGCGTGGACTTCGCGCCTGCGCTCTCCGAGATCGGCACGAAGCTGCCGAAGGAAGCCATCTACGACGCCATCATCAATCCAAATACCAGCCTGAGCATGGGCTTCGAGACGACGCAGGTCTCGATGAAGGACGGCACGCTCGGAATGGGCATCGTGCGCAGCGAGACGCAGGATGAACTCGTACTCGCGCTGCCCGGTGGCGTGACCACGCAATTCCGCAAGAGCGAGATCACCAAACGCGAGAAGCTCACCACCTCAATGATGCCCAGCGGGCTCAATCAAGCGCTCACGCAGGGCGACCTCGTGAACCTCGTCGAGTATCTCGCTTCGCTGAAAAAGAAGTAGCCGCACCGCCGCGGCACTCGATGCATCTCCCGGAAAAGCAGCGGCAGCTCATCGCAAAGTACCGCATCATCGAAGACGCGCACGAGCGGCTCGCCGCGATCACCGCCCGTGGCCGCAAGTGGCCGGCACCATCCGACGATGAACGCACCGAGGCCCACCGCGTGCAGGGCTGCGTCTCTCCGGTGTGGCTTGCGGGATCAATTGAAGACGGTCGCTGCCGTTTCCGCGTCGCCGCCGAATCCTCGCTGGTGCAAGGTCTCGCCGCCCTGCTCTGCGAACTTTACGACGGCGAGCCGCCCGCCGAAGTGGCCTCCGTGGAACCGGAGCTAATGCACGAACTCGGACTCGAACGCCAACTCTCCCCCACCCGCCTGAACGGCCTCGCCAATGTGCGCCGCGTAATCCGGGAATTCGCCACCGCCCATCTGGAACCGTAGGACGGATTTTCCGATGCTCTACGACGCACACAATCATCTCCACGACGCGCGGCTCGCGCCGCATCTCCCGGCGATCCTCGAAACGCTCCGACCGATCGACCTCCTTGGGGCCGTGGTGAACGGCACGCGCGAAGACGACTGGGAAGCCGTCGCCGCCCTCGCCGCAGATCATTCCTGGATCATGCCGTCATTCGGTCTCCACCCGTGGCAAGTTTCCACGCGCTCGGTGGTTTGGCTCGACAAGCTCCGCGATCAGCTCGACGCCCACCCGCTCGCCGGCGTCGGCGAGATCGGCCTCGATCGCTGGATCAAGGACCACGACCTCGACGACCAGCGCGTGGTCTTCACCGCACAGCTCTCCGTGGCCGCGGAGAGAAATCGCCCCGTCACGATCCATTGCATTCAGGCCTGGGGCGCGCTGTGGGAGATCATTCGCACACATCCGCTGCCCGCCTGTGGCTTCCTCATCCACGCCTACGGCGGCCCGGCGGAGATGGTGCCCGGGTTTGTCGAACGCGGCGGCTACTTCTCCTTCTCGCCCTACTTTCTCCACGAGCGAAAGTCCGCCCAGCGCGACATCTTCCGCCAGATCCCGCCCGAGCGGCTGCTCGTCGAAACCGACGCCCCGGATCTGCGTCCGCCCGACGAACGCAACGCCCACCCGCTCACCGACGCCAGCGGGCTGCCAATCAATCATCCGGCGAACATCGCCATCTCCTACTCCGGACTCGCCGAGGTGCGCGGACTGGAGCCCGCCGCCCTCGAGGCGCTCGTTGCGGAAAATTTCGCGCGCCTGTTCATAGCGCGAAGTTCGACTTAGACGGGCGTCGCCGCTGTCGTCAGTGCGAGATCTTCAGCCGCAGGAAGCGGCGGGGATGCGCCGGATTGTTCCTCGCATAGGAATCGACCACGGTGACCAGACGGCTCTGACCCGTGCCCGTCTCCACGGCATCGGCGCCGGGAGCCACGGCGACAAAAGGTGCGCCTCCCACACTTACGGCGAGATCTGTCCACGGACCGGAAGCCGAGTCTGCGGCGACCACGGTCATCGTGAGGTCGGTGCGTTCGAGGTAGCGCGGGAAGGTCAGCTGCAAATGATTCCCAGTGCTCCAACCCAACTGCGTTCGCGCCGAAGGAGTCGTCGGGCCGACCGGGTCACCGCCGAGCGCATACTCGACAAGGTTCACCATGCCGTTGTGATTCGGGTCGGCCAGCTCGGCCGCGTCGCCCGCGTCGTCCGTGGTGCCAAAGTGCGTCTGGCGCCAACTGGCGATGCCCGCAAAAACGGTGAACGCGCGGGTCACTTCGGCGAACGCACCGAGCGCGTCGGTGACGCGCACGCGTGCCGTGTAATCACCGGGCGTCGTAGGCGCGACCAAGTCCAAAACGCTGGAACTCGCGGGCGCGCCGAGTGCGGCGCTTTCGAGGAAGAATTGATAAGTCAGCGGAGTCTGCGCGTCCGTCCACCCGGTAGCGGCGAGGTGCATCGGCGCGCCAGCCACGATCCCGGTCGCGGGTGACACCGCGAGAACACCCCCGACCGGCGGCGGATTCACGGTGACCGCAAAGGAGCCGGTGCCGGTGTGGCCCGCGGCGTCAGAGGCGGTCACCACCACGACAGTCGTTCCGCTGGGGAAGAGCGAGCCGCTAGGGTGCGAGTAGGAGATGCCCGTGACACCGACGGCGTCGGTGGCGGTGGCGGGCGGATAGCTAACCACCATGCCGCCCGCGCCGGTGGCATTGACGAGCACATTGCCCGGCGGGAACACCACAGGCGGCGTGGTATCCTGCACGGTGACGGTAAACGTGCCGGTGGCGGAATTGCCGGCCGCGTCCGTCGCCGTCACGGCCACAACGGTAGTGCCCAGCGGGAAGTTGGTTCCGCTCGCTTGGGAATAGGTCAGGGAACTCACACCGACGAGGTCGGTCGCGGTAGCACTTCCGTATCCCACGATGGCGCCCGCGGCACTCGACGCTTCAGCCACGACCGGAGCCGGCGGCGTCACAAGCGGCGGTGTTGTGTCCTCCACGGTGACGGTGAATGTGCGCGTCGCCGCGTTACCAGCCGCGTCTCTCGCCGTCACGGACACGGTGGTGATGCCAATCGGGAAGGTCGTCCCGCTCGCCTGACTGTAGTTGAGAGATGTTACCCCCACGAAGTCGGTGGCCGTCGCCGCGGGATAGTTGATGACCGCTCCCCCGCTGCTGGTGGCCTCGGCCACCACATTTGCGGGCGGCGTCACCAGCGGCGGCGTGGTATCGACCACATGCACCGTCCGGGTCACGCTGCCGATGCTTCCGCTGCTATCCGCCGCCTGCCAGGTTATGGAGTAAGTTCCGACGACGTTCGGGATCACGGTATTGTCCGTCAGCACCGGGGTGAGCGGACCGTCTTCCGAATCGGTGGCGGTGGCGCCAGGGTCCGTGTAAGTGGCCGCCGCTTCGACGGTCGTGACATTCGCGCCGGCGAGCAGCACGTCGGGAACGCTGTTGGCCAGCCGCACTTTCAACCGCAGGAAGCGACGCCGATGCAGCGGATCGGTCATCGTGTAAAGATCGGTCACCGTCACCTGGCGCGTTGCCGCCGTGCCGGTCTCGACCGCAGTCGCACCGGGCGCCACGACGACGAATGGATTCCCCGCCGCGCTCGTCGCGAGATCGGTCCATGGCCCGGAAGGCGAGTCTGCGGCCACGACGGAGAGGATGACGTCGCTCCGGTCGAGCTGGCGGTTAAAGCGAAGTTGCAAACGATTCCCCGGGCTCCGCCCCAACTGCGTCGTGGTTGCAGCACTTGACGGGGCCAGGGGGTTCCCGTTGAGCGCATACTCCAAAAGATTCACAAAGCCATTCCGGTTCGGGTCCGCGAGATCGGCCGCGACGCCGACGTTGCTCGCGGTCCCAAAAGTGGCCTCGCGCCAACTGGCGATTCCCGGCGAGACGGTGACAGTGAAAGTGCGGGTGGTGGAGTTGCCGGCGGTGTCCAGCGCAGTCACTTCCACCGCGGTCGATCCGATCGGAAAAAGCGTCCGGTTGGCCTTCGAATAGGTAACCGAGGCGACTCCCACAGCGTCGGTGGCCAGGGCCGCACCGTAGTTGACTATCGCACCGTTGCCACCGGTGGCGTACGCCGTCACATCGCCGGGAGGAGTCACGGCAGGTGGCGTCGTATCGACGACGGTCACCGTCCTGGTCGCGCTGCCGGTGCCTCCGAAACTGTCCGTCGCCCGCCAGGTCACGGAATAGGTGCCAACCACGTTCGGAATCACAGTGCTGCTGGCGATTACCGGCGTTAGCAGGCCTTCGTCGGGATCCATGGCGGTGGCTCCGGCATCCGCGTAGGTGGCCGCCGCCTCGAAGGTCGATTGACTGGGGCCGACGAGCGCCACCGTGGGCGGAGTGTTTGCGGCCGTGGTGAAGGACATTCGGGAGCCGGTCTGCGGGGCGGCATTTCCGGCGTTGGAAGCCCGCACCCGGAAGTAATACGTCGTCTGGGGCAACAGGCCGGAAACGGGGATGGCGACCGGACTTACGGTGGCGGCATTGAGAATGGTCGTGCTCGCCGTCTGCAGTACGCCGGTGAAGTTCGGGTTCGTCCCGTATTCGAAGCCCACCTCAGTATCCCCATCGTCGTTCGGGTTCACCACGGCGTTGAGGGTTGCATTGACCGCAGTGACGGAGCTCGCCGGTTCGGTCTGCGGAGCGGGCCCGAAGCGCAGCCGATAGAGCGTGCCGCCTCCGCCGGAACCGCCGTTCGCCGTGACGCCATAAAGATGGCCATCGATATGGCGGTAGAGCGCGCCATACCCGGGCACCGCGCCCGCCGCCTCCTGGCTTCCAACACCGGTGAGATTCACCACCGTCGTCAGCACACCGGTGGCCGCATCTACTTTGAAGACCGTCCCCCAGTCACTGCTTCCTCCTTGCTGCGTCGTCCCCCAGAAGGAACCCGCGCCGTCATAAGTCAATTGCGCAACGGGGTTCGAACCGTCGTTCGTGCCGCCGCTGCGCGTGAATTCGAGAACCGTCGTGAGCGCCCCGGTACTCACATTTACCTTGAACAACGTCCCGAAGCCGAGGCTCCCGCCCGCCTTTGTAGTGCCCCACAAAGATCCCGAGCCGTCGCGCGCCAGCCCCGCCCAGGGGCTCGATCCCAGATTGGGACCGCTCGTATCCGTGAAGTCCACTACGGTCGTCAATTCCCCGCTGCTCGCGTTCAATTTGAAAATCGTCCCGAACCCGTCGGTTCCGCCGGCAGAGGCCGTGCCCCAGAAGTTCCCCGCGCCGTCGCTGATCAGCACGCCATACGGATTTGCACCTCGATTCAGCCCGCTCGTTCCGGTCAAATGCACCACCGTCGTCAGCGCTCCGGTACTCGCATTCACCTTGAAGACCGTGCCCTTGCCGCTGGCTCCACCGAAAACCGTGGTTCCCCAAAGGTAGCCCGCACCATCATTCACCAATGCGGCTGAGGGATAAGATCCCTTATTGCTCGCCCCGTTCCCAGTGAAAGCGAGAACGGTAGCCAGGGCACCGGTCGTCGCGTTCAACTTGAAGATCGTCCCCACCCCACTGGTTCCGCCGCCCTGCGTTACTCCCCAGAAATATCCGGCACCATCGCTGGTCAATCCGTCGTACGGATAGGCGCCACTATTGGTTTGCGCATTAGTGCCCAGCTCCGCCACGGTCACCGGCGCCGCCTCACCGGGCTTTAACCTAAACACCGTACCCGCACCGGTAGAGCCACCATTGGAAGTAGTGCCCCACAAGGCGCCAGCCGTGTCGCCGACGAGCGCGCCATAAGGGCCGCGTCCTCGGTTGATCAAACCGGCATAGGTGAAATCGACCAAGGTAGTCAGCTCTCCGGAAGTGGCATTCAACCGAAACACCGTGCCGAGTGCCGCGCGCCCGCCGTATCGCGTCGTTCCCCAGACTGAACCGTCGCCGTCATAGACCAGCGCCGCCGAAGGAAACCCCCCTTTGTTCGTTGCGCCGTTGTAGGTGAATTGCACGGCCGTGCTCAGCACCCCTGTCGCCGGATCGATATTGAAGATGGTGCCCACGCCACTCGATCCGCCGTTATACGTCGTGCCCCAAAGCAATCCGGAGGGATCGAAGATCAACGCTGCTACCGGCGTGCGACCTTTGTTCACCGGTCCATTGTCCGTGAACTCGACGACGGTGGTGAGCAGACCCGTGGTCGTGTCGATCTTGAAGACGGTGCCATGGCCGAGTGCCCCACCCGTGGTGGTCGTGCCCCACAGCGTGCCGGCACCATCGTTCACCAGGCCAGCCGCAGGTGCGGAGCCGCGGTTGATCGCGCCTTTGTCGGAGAATTCCACCACCGTTTCGAGTGCGCCCGAGTTGACGTTCACCTTGAAGACCGTGCCCCACCCGGCGCTGCCGCCCGCAAAAGCGGTGCCCCACATCCCACCAGCCCCGTCAAAGAGCAACCCTGCCTGCGGCAAACTGCCTTTGTTCGTGGGGCCATTCTCCGTGAACTCCACGACCGTGGTCAACGTTCCCGTCGCCACATCGACCTTGAAGATCGTCCCGAAATTCGCCGCCCCACCGCGCTGCGTCGTGCCCCAAAGGAAGCCCGCGCCATCGCTGACCAACCCGGCGTAAGGCTGCGCCCCCCTGTCGGTCGCGCCGTCGCCGGTGAATTCGACGACCGTCGTGAACTCTCCCGTGATGGCGTCGAACTTGAAAATCGTTCCACGATTTTGCGCGCCACCCAGCTGGGTGGTACCCCAGAACGCGCCCGCATCGTCAAGAACCAGGCCGCCGTACGGCGTACGACCTTTGTTTGAGCCCCCAGCGCCGCTGAAGGAGAGCACCGTCTGCCAACCCGTGCCGTCAACTCTGACCTTGTAGATCGCACCGTAGCCAAAGGCGCCGCCGGTCTCGGCCGTCCCCCAAAAGTAACCGTCCGGCCCCAGAAGCAACGCTCCCGCGTTGGGATTCTGCGGCAGCACATCGAACCCGGAAACCACTTCGTGCGACGGGCCGGCGAAGCTCTCGGCTGAGGCGAGCAGAAAAAACACGAGACTGACCAGAAGCGCGCTAGCGCGCATTGGGCAGGTAGCGTGGGGGTTCATCGATGCAAAGGGGGGGGCTGGAGGGTCAGGCTCCCCGCCACGGTGATCTTCCCGAGCAAAAGCTTTGGGGAAGGGGCTGGGCGAAGGAACGCGATTTATGGGGGGATCCGATCGCTGGCGCGAGGGATCCCTGATGAAACATTCAGGGTTCCCGAGGGGTCGAAGCGCGCTGCTCTCGTAACTGCTGCATCTATCGATCTTTCACTTGCGGTAGCAAGCGTAAATTGCCGTTCCGAGAAATTACCGTGTCCGCATACGTCCGACGCGCCCCCTACCGTCCGGCGTTGCCTTCTCGCTCTCGAATCAGGGAAGCGCTCCATGGTCCACTCAGGTCATTCACAAACCAATGTTGCGCCGCCGCCGCCTTCCGAATCTTCGTGCCTACGCAGCGGCGCTCCAGCGCCTGATAGTATTTGTCCGCAAGAGTCTCGTCGCGGTCCTTGATCCATCCGCCGCCTGTGTTCAGGACGTCCGCGAGCTCTTCGGTGCCATCGGGCAAAAGACCCGCGGCCTTCCAGGCCAGCGCCGCCGCGACGTAACGGTAATGGAAGCGCTTCGATGGATGCGGCTGCATTTGGACGATGCGCTTTTTTTCCCCGGCTGTCGCGGGGATCGCAAACTTCACGGGCGCCCTTTGAAGTCGATCGTCCTCGCCGGTCAGTCGCACGCCTTCGGCGCGCTCGGTGTCGAGGTTGCCGGGCGGAAAGTTACCGCCGGAGACGAAACCATCCGGCTCCACCTCGGCACCCATGAGTTCCATGCCATCGTAGCGTGCGATCCATGCCGCAGTGAAGATGCCGCGGGCTCGCTGGGTCTTCGGTAATTTCAGATTGTCGCCATCCTTGAGTGCGGCCACATAGCGATCGAGCACAGCGCGCTGATCTTTGGGAAAATAGGGACGAGCCTCGGCATACCGATCCACCCGAACGAGGCGGCGAGCCAGCATCCAGCGGACGCGAGTGTTGGTGGAAGAATCGTTCCCCGGCTCCGTATTCGGCGGCGGCGCTAACTCGGGAAGGTGATCATCCACATACTTTTTCAATTCCTCGACCGTGAGCACGCGGTCGCCGAGAAACGCGGCGTCCTCCCATAAGTTACCTTCGAGAAAAACGGCCATGGCACTGACAAACTCACCTCGCGTGAGATGAAGACCCGCCAGATCGCCAGCCGCCGATTGATCCGGCGTATAATTAGGCAGCACGGTGCTGAACTCGGTTTGCCCAAAAGTATTCGGCTCGGCGCGGACCAGCTTCAAGGCTTTGGCCATGAACTCCGCCGCTTCACGCAGCTTTCCCTGCCGCCGGAGCAGCTTCGCCTGGAGCCACGAGGAGGTGGCGGTTTCCGCCGGCGCCACCTTCAGCCAGCGGGCGGCTTCCTCGTAGCGGCCCGCGGTGTAGGCGACCCAGCCAAGATGATCGGCGTCATCGAGTTGCTTCAGGCCGGACTTTTCGATCGTGGCCAGCCAGCGCAGGCAGCGTTCACGCGGTGCCGGCACCGCGTCGTTGCCGCCCGCACCGTAGCTCCAGATTCCCGCCTGAGTCTCGGTGGCGAGCACGTGCGCGGTGATCAACCGGCGCAGCAGCGGGCTGCGCGCAGCGTCCGTGAGACGCTTCTGGATCGATAACTCCTGCTCCTGCTCCCACTTCGTGCGTTGCTCTGGAGTGGCGTTCTCCGGCGGCTCCTCGCCGTAGTTCACCAACTCCTCCACGCGCGGCCGATCCGGGATGACCGCCTTGAGGGAAACGATCGCGCTATCATCACCGAGAGCTAACTGAGTTAGATATAGCTTCGCCGCCGCCTCGGCGTGGCCCTGTTTTAACTCACTCCTGCCTTCCCAGCCGTAGCTATCGGCAGCGAGACCCAGCGAGTCGGCGAAACCTTCCTTGGCCAAACTACGCGTCTGCCGGAACCACTCCACGGCATCGGGATTCTTTTGCTTAAGTGAAAGCTTGCCGAGCATGAAGGCCGCCCACACGGAGCGGTAGTGCCGTTGCTCCTTCGGGCATTCGAGCACGGCTTTCCAGGCCAGGCGCGCTTCTTCAAAGTGGGCCGCGCCACGGCGGAAGGCAAACGCGCCGCGATGATAGTCGGAAAACTCGGAGGCAAACTCTTCCGGCAAAGGTTCGCCCTTCTCGGGTGTCGCCGTGCTGACCGCCAGGCGCGCCGCTTCGTGCTGAGATTTGGCTTTGGCCACGTCGGGCGGCTTGATCCGGCCGGTCGTGATCGCGTCGTGGAAATCCTTTACGTCGCCCTGCCCGGTGAACTTCGCGCCAGCCGGCAACTCGCCCGGAGGCAGATCGGCACCGTATTCCGGCCGCGGCCCGTCGGGCACGATTCGCTTTTCCGGGGCGCTGAATTCCTTCGCCATGCGCCGCAGTTCCAATTCCCAAAAAAACTCCGGCGACATCTCGGACGCGATGCCGCCATTGGCGAGCCAGCGGTCGGGAGCGAAGTCGCCGGAACCGGGCGCGAGGCCCGTCACGATGGCGGCGGTGAGGACGAAGCTAGCGAATGATTTCCACATGGATGGAGGCGGGTTCGGCGAAGCGGATCCAGCCGATAGCACGGCGGCTCCCGGGCAGCAATCGCGGAACGGCGACGTCCGTGCGCGTGAAGCGGGCCTCGCGCGCGGACTGTGTCACGGACCATCCACGCAGTGCTTCGGCGGCGACCGGCGCAGACCCTTCCCAGCGCGCGAGCACCGCGAGATCGAGGGACTCTTCGGCCTCACCTTGATTGGAGAGCCGGAGGTCCACGGGATTTTCGCCCTCCGCGAGAACTTCTAAATGCCGCGCGGGTTCGCGGCCTTCCATGACGGCGGCGAAGGTCGGCCACCGCCAGTTGCGCGCGACCTCGCTCACCGGGAGGCGGTACCAGATAATGCCGGTCAGCGCGGTCGGATGAAGGGCGCGCCAGCCGGCAACGAGGCGCGCCATCGCGGCGGGTTCGGGCGAAAATTCCACGACCCGAGTTCCGGCGGGCCACGTCGGTTGCACGCCGTCGAGCGCCATGCCGAGCGAACGTCCATCCGGGTGGTAGCCGACGAGCGCGGTGTAGGTGGGAAGCGAGACGACGAAAGGCCGGCCGAGCTTCGCCGCCTGCGCCACCCACCGCTCGGCGCAAGCCGGATCGCACAACGCCGCCCGCTCGCTAGCTGCTCGTGTTTGCACCGAGTGAACCTGCAGAACGTAGCCATCCACCTCGCTGGCGAGTCGCGGAAACTCGCGTTCATCCAGCCACGAGGGCAGCGCGGTGATGACGAAGCGCACCGGTCGCACCGCTTCGCGGACCGTTCGCAGCCACATTCGATATTGCGCCAATTTCCGGTCCGGGCAGTCGAAGTCCACTTGGAACTCCGCGCACGCGATCCCGTGCGTCGCCGCTTCCGCGATCAGCGACCGCGCTATCTCCGCGCAGCGCGAGGTCTTTTCCGCAGCCGATGGATCGATCCGCATGGCGATTCCGACTGGCTTGCCTCCTTCGCGCAGCGCCGCCCAATCCAACGCCGGCCTGAGGACGCGCGCCTGGCCATCTTTCCACGAGAAGTCGGCGCCGAGGACGACGAGTCCATCGAGACGCGGCGACGCCTCGCGGACCTTCGTGGCGATTTCGGGGGTCCATTCCCGCTGCCAGAGGTAGGCGCGCTGCGGCAGCGGGCTCGCGTCCCGCGGAATCTTCCCACAGCCACCGAGCAGGAGCGCGGAGCCGAATGCGGCGAGGGGAAAAAAACGTGCGGCCATGAGTCCCATTGCGCCGTTTCGCACGGCCGATGACAAGCCGACGAAGTCAGCGCTCGTCGAGTTCCGGCGCCTCGGGGCGCATCTCAGCTCGCATCGTCTCGGCGCAGGACGGACACATTCCGTGGGAGGTGCGCGTGTCGAACTTGGTCGAGAAATATTGCTCCATCACGACCCAGTCTTCGCCGTCGTTCACCTTGCGGCACCACGCGCACATGCGCAGCATCCGCTCGAGGTAATGCAGGCGGCCCAGCACCTTGCTCGTGAGGCGATGAACGACCACCCACACCAGCACGACGACCTCCGTCTGGAGCAGACTCGATCGCCAGTGCGACTGATATTCGCCGCCAAAAAGATAGTAAGGCAGGTGCAGAAGATCGTCGGCCCAACAGAGCAGGATGATCATCGCGAAGCCAAAGCCTTCGTACCAAAGAATGCTGTGCGACAGGCGCTCAGATTTGCGCTGTCCGGGAGGAGGTGCCGGCGATTCGGACATGCCGCAAGTTCATGCGACATCCGCATTTCGCAATCGCCGGCCCGGAACTCCCCCCGCCGCCGCGGGAATCAGCGCGGACGAATCAGGCAGCGCGCCGGAGCGCCGTCGCCCTTGTGATATTTGATCGGCAGACAGATCAGGTCGTAGTCGCCTGGTTTCACCTTGGAAAAATCGAGCCCTTCGATGACCCACATCTCCGCGCCGAGCAGCACGTGGTGCGTCTCGATGCCATCCTTGTAGAAGCCACCGACGCTCAGGTAATCGACACCCACGGTCTGCACGCCGCAGTCCACGAGATACTGCGCGCCTTCCTTCGAGATATAGACAAAGTCCTTGTCGAACTCCGGTTTCTTCCAGCTCACCGCCGAGTTGCGCGTTTTGAAGAGGAGCCGCTCGCCCTTCTGCGGCTTCAGCTTTTTGAGTTCCGCCACCTTGATCGCGGTCTTGTCCTTGATCTCGACGACGCGCGCCGGGCCGATCACTGCGTCCCAAGGCAGATCGTCCATGGTCTTGGTGTCCGGGAGAAAGTGAAGCGGCGCATCCATGTGCGTGCCCATGTGTGAGCTCATGTAGATCGCGGAGACGTTGCACACGTCGCCCTTGGCGGTCCCGGCGTGCATGGTCACGAAGGTCGGCGGATCGCCGGGCCAGTGGGGCATGCCGCTGCGAATGGGAACGGAAACGTCGATCCAGGAATTTTTGCTCATGAGTAGAAAAGCGTGCGCCTAGCTGAACTGGATCACGTTCTTGATACCCGTCGCCTTGCCGACGAGCAGCTCGCGGTGCGCGTCGATCGTATGCCGTCCGGTGATCAGTTTCCCGAGCGCCTCGGGCCAGCGCTTTTTGAATTCACCGAGATCGCGGATCGCGTCGATGAAGGCCTGTGGGCTCGCGTTCACGGTGCCGACGATCGCCTGGTTCTTGAGCACGATGTTGCGCATCAGGTTGTCCGCATACACGGGGATCGGCGCCTGCACTGCCGGGATGCCGGTGAAGATATATACGCCGTTGATGCCGAGCACGCGCATGAGATCAAACGCGATCGCGCCGTCGCCGACGGCTTCATAGACGAGGTCGATGTTGCCGACGAATTGGCCGAAGTCGTCCGGCCCCATTTTCACCGAAGACACGTAAGTCGCGCCGATCGAGTCCGCGAGTTCCGCCTTAAAGTTCGGCTTCGGCGAACGCGAATAGACGAAGACTTTGAAGCCCTCGACGAGCAGCTTCATCGCGCCGAGCAGACCGATCGGGCCCGCACCGAGCACCACGGCGGTGCGGCCGTGACCGCGGCCTTTGCCATCGCGATTGTGGTGCTCCCAGCCGGGCACGCGCTGCTGCACCTGCCAGGCTTGGGCGAGGCCTTTCTCCGCCACGGTCAGCGGCTCGGCCATCACCGCCACGTCGCGCAACTCCGCAGGCACTGGCGTGAGATAGGCCGCTTCCTCCACCCAGTAGCTGGTCATGAATCCATGCCGTTGATTGATCCCGCGCTCCGTGAAATTCCATGTTTCGCAGAAGTCCTGCCGGCCCTCGCGACATGGCACACACTTCGGATCGCCACACGGCCGGCGCACGCTCGGCACTACGAGGTCGCCCGGCTTGAAGCTCTTCACGCCAGAGCCCACTTCCACGACTTCCCCCAGGCACTCGTGACCGAGAAGCAGATAGTCCGAGCCGGCTGGTCCCTGCCCGTAGGCGAACGTGCAGATTTCCCGATCGGTACCGCAAATTCCCACCTCGATCGAGCGGACTTTCAGCTCGTTGGGCGCGGTGATCGCGGGCTCGGGGTGGTCGATCAGGCGCAGTTCCCGGGCTTTGGGAACGACGCCGACGCCTTTCATGGTTTTAGAACTCATCGGTCGATTCGAAAGTAGTGTCTCCCGACGCACGGCGAGGCGGGAGAGAAGTGGGCAGGGAGCATACTGACCGCGCGAGACGTGGGAACAAAAATTTCGGCGCAGCAGCAAGCGCCGCTTTGAAGTTGACTCTCGATTTGCCCGGTCAATCCTCCTCCTCGCTTCTT
The DNA here is from genome assembly GCA_049690035.1 of Chthoniobacteraceae bacterium. Classification (GTDB taxonomy): domain Bacteria; phylum Verrucomicrobiota; class Verrucomicrobiia; order Chthoniobacterales; family Chthoniobacteraceae; genus Chthoniobacter. The sequence goes on along the minus strand of JBAVML010000316.1, from coordinate 1,319 downwards.
TGTTCCTTACGGTCCGCCCACCTTCAGGTTCTGACTTGCGGTCTCTGCCTCATCGGGCTATCCGCCAGCGTCTTCGGCGACGAACCGCTCGCCTTCAAACCCCAACGTGCAAAACGAAATCTTCGGCCAAACGACCGACGGTGAACCCGTCGAGATCTTCACCCTGACGAACGCCCGCGGGCTCAAGGCGCGGCTCAGCGCGTGGGGCGCGGGGTTGGTGGAGATGCACGTGCCGGATCGGCGGGGCGTGCTCGCCGATGTGACGCTCGGCTTCGATCGGCTCGATGACTATCTGGTGCCGCATCCGCATTTTGGCGTGACGACGGGCCGTTTCGCGAACCGCGTGGCGCAAGGGAAATTCATTCTCGATGGCGTCGCCTATTCGCTTGCGACGAATGATGGGGCTCACCATCTGCACGGCGGCGCGCGCGGCTTTTGCCATCGGCTCTGGAAGGGCGAGCGGATGCCGGGGGAAACGGCGGTGCGTTTCACCTACACGAGTCCCGATGGCGAGGAAGGCTACCCCGGCACGCTCGCGGTCGCGGTGACTTACACGCTCACGCCAGACGATGAACTGCGCATCGACTACGAGGCGGTGACCGACAAGCCGACCATCGTGAACCTGACCAACCACGCCTATTGGAATCTCGCCGGCGCGGGGGAAGGCGACATTCTCGATCACGAACTCGTGCTCCACGCAAGCCGCTACGTTCCCGTGGATTCCACGAGCATCCCGACCGGCGTGATCGAGGCGGTTTCCGGTGGGCCGATGGATTTCACGCGCGCGAAGTCGATCGGGAAAGACTTCGCGCACATGGCTGGCACGCCCGGCGGCTACGATCACAACTTCGTCATCGATCGCCCGCACAACGGCGCCATCACGAAAGCCGCGGAACTATTCGAACCACGGAGCGGGCGCGTGATGACCATCTCGACCACGGAACCAGGCATCCAGCTTTACACCGGCAACTACCTCAACGGCACGGTCAGCGGCAAAGGCGGCAGAGCTTACGAGAAGAACTTCGGCCTCTGCCTCGAGACCCAGCACTTCCCGGATTCGCCCAATCAACCCGGCTTCCCGAGCACCGTGCTGCGCCCCGGCCAGACTTACCGCACCACGACGGTGCATCGCTTTTCGGTGAAGTAGGAGGGGTCGTTCTAAAACCACCCGCGGCGCCCGGTGATCATTCGCTTTCGCGACGCGATCGCGATGCGGTGCTTTGCCGCCGCCCGGACCTCGCGCCGGTCCGCCGTCGTGTCCAATTGATCTGGCGATTTGAGAAATGAGGCTTGCAACATTCGAAACGGTCCCGACAAAA
>JBAVML010000315.1:0-9665 GCA_049690035.1 Chthoniobacteraceae bacterium | reverse complement strand
TTACAACCCCGGCCGGGGTGAACGACCTGAACATCTGGGTGAAGAAAGGCTCCAGGTTTCGCGGCGGCAGCGTCACGAATGGCCGCGACGTCACCGTCCGCCTCGACGATGCGGACACGGAGTTTCAAGTCGATGGAGATCTGAAAGTGCGCGCCGGCTTTCTCGATGTGAAGGATGGGCCGTCCTTGATTGTGGGCGGCGATCTGTTGCTCGATGGCGGGACGGATTTCGACGGGAATGCGGTCGGCGGCGGCGGCGGCATCGGCGGTGCGAACACCTCGGTCAGGGTCAACCAAACGATGCGGGTCGGCGTCGACATCGGCTCGTTCGCGCTCTCCATTTTCGACGGGGCATCTGTGCGGGCGGCGAAAGGCCACCTCGGCTTTGGGCCGGGCTCCACGGGAAATCTCGGCATTGATGGCGCGAAGAGTTCATGGCAACTCATCGGCACGGGACTCGCCGCCGGCGTGAGCGGGACGGGCAAAGTCACCGTCAAAAATGGCGGGCTGCTTTCCATCTCGAGCGACGACCCGATCGCCTTCGGTCTCGGCGTGGCATCGGGCGGGCAGGGCCGGGTGGAAGCCGATGGCAAAGGCACCCTCATCGACGCCACTGCCGCGCAAACGCGCCTTGGCGCGGCGGCGAACAGCACGGGCACGATCCTGCTCACAAGCGGCGCCCGGCTGCTTCTCGGACAGGACAGCTTTATCGGCTACGACGGCAGCGGCTCGATCGTCGCGAGCGACGGCAGCCAGATCGTCGTCTCCGGCCGGGGCGCCATCGGCATCGGCTTCACCGCGTCCGGCCATGGCAGTCTTTCCGTCCAGGCGGCCAAGTCCTCCTTTTCGATCCAGAGTCTCTTCGTCATCGGCCTTGCCGGTTCCGGCTTCGCGGGCGTCGGCGCGGGTGCGGAAGCCACCACCGCCGGCACGCAACTCGCCGTGATCAGCGGGAGCACCGGCCAGGTCGTGGTCGATGGCAAAGGCTCGCGCTGGCTCGACTCGAAAGGCTTCGTCGTCGGCGGCGACGTGCACGCGAACGTGCAGGGCGGCACCGCATCGGTGACCGTCACCAACGAAGGATTTATTCACGCCGGCCGCATCCTCCTGCTTGGAGCAGGGGGCACGATCACGCTGGATGACGCCGGAAGCATCGCCGTCGGAGGCACCGCCTACACGCCGGGAACCGTGCGGGTCAGCGGCGGCGGCGCCCTGGCGGGTGATGGCACCATCCATGGCGACGTCATCGTGACCGCCGGGTCTGGCGTCACTCCTGGCTATCTCAAGGGCCGGCCGATCGGCACGCTCACGGTCGATGGGACATATCAGCAGGCGGCTAATGCATTCTTGAACATCGGCATCGCGGGCACGGCGCCTGGCACCGGCTACAGCCGGCTGCACGTCACGGGGCAGGCGAGTTTGCAGGGAGGTTTGCACATGCGGCGCTTCGGCGGTTTCGTCCCGAGCGCGGGTCAGACTTTCACCGTGCTCGATGCCAGTTCGATCGTCGGGAAATTTAGTGAAGTCACCGGCGGCACCGTGACCTACAACGCCAACTCCGTCGTGGTCACCATCGCCGCGCCTTCGATCGGCGACGCCGCCGGCACCTATCGCGGCCTAGCCAGCGCGCCCGCACCGCAAATGGCCCCGCTCGCAAATGGCGGACCGCGCTTCGCGCCGGGCGACGAGGCAGCCGGGTTCTTCACGCTCACCTTGCAGGAAAGCGGCAACTTCACGGCGAAATTCACGCTCGGGGCGAAGGTTTATTCCTTCAAGGCGGCGTTCGACAACACCGGGCACTTCACCCAGCAAATCACCACCGGCGGCCAGACCCTAATGATCGATCTCACCGCCGACCTCGATGGCGGTACCGACACCGTCACCGGCACCATCGCGCTCGGCGGAGTCAACTATCAAATCAACGGCGACCGCGCCGGGACCGGCGACCCATCGGCGCTCTTGCAACTCGCCTCCGCTTACACCATCACCCTGCCATCGGATGCCGACAACTCCGACCCGAACGCCCCGCGCCCGCAAGCTACCGGCTGGGCCACCGCCTCGATCGGCAAGACCGGCTTGGTCCAACTCGTCGGCAAACTCGCCGATGGCACCGCCTTTAGCGCCGGCGGCTCGCTCTCGAAAGACAACGCGCTCGACGCCTTCGCCCGCCTCTACAAAAACGCTGGCCTGATCGGCGGCGAACTCACCCTCCTCACACCCGACCCGCTCGCCGCCGACCCCTCGGCGAGCGACGTCACCGGCATGCTGCGTTGGAAAAAACCGTCGGCGACTAAAGGCCTTTTCCAAGAAGGCTTCGACACCCCGCTCACCGCCTTCGGCTCGGCTTACGCACCGGCCGCCCCCAACCAGCGCGTCCTCCCCACCGGGATCAACGGCGCCGCCACGCTGAACTTCACCGATGCCGACGTTGGCGGCACCCTCACGAAAGCCGTCACCATCTCCACAAAAAACACGTCCACCTACCCGCACCCCACTTCCCCCGCGGACAAACTAACCCTCACCTTTGCCACCAAATCCGGCGCCTTTGCCGGCAAATTCCTGAATCCCGCGACGGGCAAACAAACGCCTTTCGGCGGCGTGGTCCTCTCCAAAGCCAGCCGCGGCGCCGGCTACTTCCTCGGCACCACCGACAGCGGGAACGTCACGCTCACGCTCGGCCCCTGAGCTGAAAAGCACCGTTACTCGGACTACCGCGAAACTGACAGCGAGGGCGCGCGCGCTCGACGTCCATGTGCATTCCCTACGTCCGTCCAGCGTGGCCGGGTGCCAGAAGCACGCGGTGGTGGTGACGTGGCAGGGGAAGCGCTCCGAAGTTTTCGGCTAATCGATATTCACCACGACGCCCTTGGTGACGAGCTTGCTCAGGCGGACCGCGTCCCAATTTGCGGTGCGCATGCAGCCGTGGCTCTGGCTGCGGCCGATGGTCTGCGGGCTGTTCGTGCCGTGAATGCCGATGCCCGGTTTGTTCAGACCGATCCAGGCGACGCCGACCGGGTTGTTCGGTCCGATTGGGAGCATGTAAAAATTCTCCGTGCGCACGCCGTGCTCGAGCACGCCTTTGTCCCAGCGGAAGGTGGGCATCGCGGCGATGCCGAGGATTTTCCATTTGCCAGCGGGCGTCTCCAGTCGGCCACCGCCGGGAGTGATCGGCACGGCGGCGATGAGTTTCTCGCCGTCGTAAACGTCGAGCATCTTTTGCGCGCGGTGGATGTTGATCACGCGTTCCTTGAATTGCGGGAGTTCGGGAAGATTGCCCGAGCTGTTGGGCAGCTCCTCGATTTTGAATGGCTCGACATTGGGCACGAGAACGGGGTCACCGACCTTCAGTTTTTCGAGATTTCGGCCCTTGTTGATCTTCACCAGAAACTCCGGCGCGCAATGGTAGCGCTCGGTGAGGAATTCCAGCAGATCGCCGTAGGGTAGATATTTTTTGGTCGCCTGATCCTTTGGCTCCGTGGGCACCTCGCCGATGAATTTCAGATCGCGCTCTTCGATCGTGTAGGTCGTGTAAACAGGGAAGACGGAATCGAGCGGGATGTTTTCGTCGAGCTTGCCCGTCTCCGCGAGCCCGTGCGCGCGCTGATAGCGAACCAGCGCCTTGGTGACGAACTCCCCGGGGCGACCGTCGATTTTGCCCGGGCCGAAGAGCTGTTGATCGAGGAAGATCTGGAGCTGCGTGGTGACGTCGCGCTGCGTGATCGGGATGGCCTTGGCCACGGGTGGCTCTTCGGCCGCGTGGAGGACTGCGCAGGTGAGGGAAAGGGCGAGGAGGAGTTTTTTCATGCAATCAGCGCATCGGGCATTGGCGCGGGAAGCGTTGCAGCTACCATCACGCGACCGCGCACGCAACCCAACTGATGACCCGAGACCCGCTCCGAATCGCCCAAGTCGCTCCGCTCTGGACGCGCATTCCGCCCACGACTTACGGCGGCATCGAGTTGCTGATGAAGCTGCTCATCGACGAACTGGTGGAGCGCGGCCATGAGGTGACGCTCTTTTCCTCCGCGGACTGCCAGACCACCGGGAAGCTCGTCCCCGTGTGCGATGCGAATCTCACCGAGCTGATCACGCGTGGGGAGATGTACATGTTTGAATATTACGCCAGCTCCGCGATGGCCCAGGTGCTGCGCGCATCGGGCGAGTTCGACATTATCCACTACCACCTCAGTTCCGCGTGGCTGCCGCTCGCCGCGACGGTGGAGGCGCCGGGGCTTTTCACGATGCACACGAGCCCGCACTTCGACGACGAATTCGTAATGACGCGCTGGCCCGAGGTCGCTGTCGCCGGGATCAGCAAGGCGCAGATGCACGGTGCCAGTGTGAAGCTCGGACGCGAGTTTCCCATCGTTTACAATGGTTGCGACTTCGGTGCTTACGATCCGTGCTTCGAGCCGGGAAAATACCTCGCGTTTCTTGGCCGGCTTTCGCCGGAAAAAAACCCGCTCGACTCGATCCGCATCGCGCAGGAGGTCGGCATGCCGATCGTCATCGCCGGACAACCGCAAAATGCCGGCGAGCGCGCCTACTTTCACGAAAAGATCGAGCCGCTCATCGACGGAGAGATGGTGCGCGCGATCGGCCCGGTAAATCACCCGCAAAAAAACGAACTGCTCCGCAATGCGGCGGCGCTCCTTTTCCCCATTCAGTGGGATGAGCCGTTCGGCCTCGTGATGATCGAAGCCATGGCCTGCGGCACGCCGGTGATCGCGCATCGCCGCGGCTCGGTCGAGGAAGTCGTGGACGAGGGCGTCACCGGCTTTCACTCAATTTCCATCGATGGACTCGCCGCCATGGTTGAGCCGGCGCTGCGGATCGATCGCCGGGAAGTGCGCGATCATGCGCTGCGGCGTTTTGGCTACCGGGCGATGGTCGATCGCTACGTGGACCTTTACCGGTCACTCGCATAGCCGGGAAAATCTCGCAATTAAGCGAGCGCCGAGGAGGGCTGAAGGCCTACTCGGTGACGTGGGCGTAGATGTCGTCCGTCTTCTTGCGGAAGCCGCCGGTCGTCAGAATGCCGTTGTCCAGTCGCTCGTCGATGCTCGCCATGCGCACGTCGTCGCCGCTCCCGCCGCTAAAGAGAACTCCGACCGCCGCGATCGAGCCATTGCGATTGTTGTCCCAGTTCCAAGTGCCGCCAATGGGTGTCGCGCCGGTCCAGTCCATGCCCGCGAGATACTGCTGCATGCCTGCGGGGATCACGCCCGGGCCGGCATTCGGAGGGTACGAGCTGCGCTCCGCGGCGTACATATCGAAGCCGTCCACGGCGGCGCGCAGATCGGTCATGAAGCGGGTGTCCTGGGCAAACTTTCGCGACCGGATGTACGAGGGCATCGCGATCAGCGCGATATCCAGGATGATCGCCACGACGATCATGATCTCGAGAAGGCTGAAACCCGAATTACGTTTCTTCATAGCGGAAGTGATCATGGGAAAGATTCGCTGTGAAGAAAGCAGGACACGGGCCGCGGCGATGACGCGTTTTCATTTTACCCGCGGCGCGCAGAGCCACGGAGATCGGAGCCGGGGGAGATGGGTTCTCCAGCGGCCTCCGGCGCGGGTTATTCCGGTTTTGCAAACAGTCCGCCGCACACCGGGCATTCCGGCCGTCGCCGCAGCCGGTGGCGGCGGAAATGCATTACGCCGAGATCCATCGTCAGCAGGATTCCCGCGAGCGGCGTCCCGAGACCGGTGAGCAACTTCACCACCTCCACGGCACCGAGGCACGCCACCGTTCCGGAAACCGCGCCGAGGACTGGAAACTCCCGCCGCCAGTGCGCTGGCGTCTCGGGATAGAGGCACGCGAGGCATCCCGTCTGCCCCGGACGGATGACCGTGATCTGGCCCTCCAGCGCATACATCGCGCACTCCACCATCGGCTTGCCGGCGGCGACCACGGCGCGATTTAACGCAAAGCGTTCCTCAAAAACCGGCGCCGCGTCCACGGCCACGTCTGCCTGCGAGAGAAGCGCGGCGGCATTCTCATCGGAGAGATTTTCCGCCACGCCCACGATTTCGATCCGTGGATTCAGCTCGCGCAAACGCCGTTCGATGCTCGTCATGCGCGGCTTGCCGATGTGACCGTGCGTTTGCAGCAACTGCCGATTGAGATCATCGGCGCGCAAATTTCCCGCGTGGGCGAGCACCAGACGGCCGACCCCCGCCGCCGCGAGTTGGTAAGCGACGAGGCCGCCGAGGCCGCCGACCCGTGAGACCAGCACCGATGCCGCCTTGAGTTTGCGCTGCCCTTCTTCGCCGAATCCCGGCAGCCACATCTGCCACTCGTAGGTCGAGCGCTCCTCGGGAGTTAAGTCATTCGGCGGTCGAGAATCCATGCGATGTGAGGGTGCGAAAGCGTGGAGCCGACTCACCTGCTTTCGGCGCCGGCGGAAAGCACGCGCAACAATTCCGCCGCCTCCGGGTAATTCGGCGCGACGCGAAGGGCGCGGCGAGCCGCTTGCTCCGCTTCGCGAGTGCGCTGCTGGCGGGCGAGGATGGTCGCCGCAGCATAGGGCGCCTGGGGATTGCCGGGGTCGAGCGCCTCGGCGCGGGCGAGGGCGATGAGGGCCAGTTCGATCTGGTTGGCCGCATTGCGCGCGAGTCCGAGGTTATACCAGGCGCGGCCGAACTGCGGGTCGAGCTTCACGGTCCGTTCGAGCTCTGCGTGCGCTTCCGCGGGTCGATTCATTTCATTCAAGGCGAGCGCATAGGTGTAGCGGATCTGCGCATCGCGCGGGGCGAGGCGCACGGCCTCCGCCAGTTGGTTCGCGGCTTCCCCGGGTTGGCCGGCCTGGCTTAATGCGACGGCGTAGTTCTGCCGCAGCGGCGGTGAGCCCTTGTCCCACTCGACCGCCTGCCGCAGCGCCTCCAGCCCGCCCGTGCGGTCTCCGTGTTCCGTCAGGAAATCCGCCCACTGCATCAGCCCGATCGGCTGGTCGCGATTGAAATTGAGGTAATGCAGCAGTTCGCTCCCCGCGCCGACACTGGTATCCACGGTCCGGTGCAGAGCCCACGCGGCGTCGATGCGCACCGCGCGTGTCGGATCATTGAGCAGCGGCGTGAGGTTCCAGCCGCTCGCCGGCTCGGACGGCTGCACCAGTCCGCCGATGGCCCGCGCGGCCATGCTCCGCACCAACTCGCTCGGGTCATGCGTCGCCTTGTTGAGCGCAGGAATCACCCCCGGCTCGCGCAGCGAATTGCGCAACAGGTTCGTCGCGACCGCGCGCCAGAGTGGAATCTTTTCCTCGCTGAGCATGCGCAGCAGATTTGCCGATGCGCCCGAGGTTCCCGCCCGCGCCTGCGCCACCCACTGCGCGCGCGTCCGTGTCGGGCGATTCATTTTCTCGCCATACCATTTGTCGCAAAATTCCAGCGCCCAATCCGCGGACTTGTCGGCGTGGCAGCGATTGCATGCATTCGGGATGTTGTGCTCCTTCGTCAGCAGCGGATCGGGAATGGTGAAGCCGTGGTCGCGACGCGGATGACGTTGCATGTAAGTCGTCTCCGGCATGTGGCAATCGACGCAGCGACTGCCCGCGGTGCCGGCCTGATGAAAGCTATGCTCGGGATCGACGATCTTCGGCGCAGGCGCCACCGGCGCGCCGTGGCAGCGGAGGCAGAGTGCATTGCCCTCGAGCGGGTTCTTGCTCGTGTGTGGGTCGTGGCAATCCACGCAGCGCACCCCGGCCAGGTGCATCTTGCTGCTGAGAAAGGAGGTGAATTCGTAGTCCTCGTCGTGCACCTGGCCGTCGGGGTGAAAAGTGTCAGTCTCGTCGGGAATCGTCAGCGCAAAGTGATCGAAGAATTTCTCGCCGGGAACGAAGTCTCCGGTCAGTTCGCCGCGCCGCGCGTGACACGTTCCGCAGGTGTCGAGCATCTGGTCGCGGGTGAGCTTCAGGGGAGTCGGGTCGCCGCTCTGCCCGGGATTTTTCTTCTGCCAGTCCACGTGCGCGCGCATCGGTCCGTGGCAGGCCTCGCATCCCACCGTCATCGCCGCCATCGTCGTGTGGTAGGCATCGGTCGCGGGGTCGTAGTTCTTCCTCACGCGTGTGTTGTGGCAGGAGGCGCACATCTGGTTCCAAGTCATGCCGCGGCCAGTCCAGTGTCCCCATTCGCCCGGCTGGCGATCCTCGTTGCCGTAAATGTCGAACCACTCCTGTTGGTGCGGATCCCAGGCGAGTTCCGCCGTCTGCCAGCGTCCCCGCTCCGAGGGAATCAGGAACTGGCGCAGCGGATCGACGCCGATCACCCGATCCGGCATGAATGTCTCGCCGGGTGATTTCAGTCCGGTCGTGATGAGCTGGAACTTTCCGCCTTCCAAGCGCGCATTGGAGACTTGCGTGCCGGCCTTGATCTCCCGCGGCGGTTCGAATGCGACGCGGTCGAACTGTGGATCGATGTTCCGCTCCGCGAGCCCGTGGTGCGATCCCTTCCATTTATCGAACGCCGCCGAATGGCATTCCCGGCAGCTCTCCGCACCGGCGTATCGTGCGAACACCTTTGCCTCCGGCTCCAGCGCGAACTTTGCCCCCACCGCCGCTGCCGGAGCGGCGCCTGCCGGCCGATTTTTCTCCCGATGTGCGAGCCCCCATCCAAATACGCCAACGATCACAACCATGCACAGTGCGAGCGGCAACGCCATTTGTGGAAAAGCACGAGACGTCTGGGTTTCCGCGGCTGGCTTGCCTCGCTGGGGTGTGATTTTTTTCTTTTTGCGACTCATCGGTTACGAGTGCGCCAAAGCGCTGAGGATGGGTTCATCCGTATCCACGCCTTCGCCCAGATCGAAGGCAAGACCGGTCTTCGGTGATTCCTCAGCCGTCAGCGCACACTACACGCACATCGAGAGTGAGGCGAAGCGCGGGGCGCTCGATGCGATGCTGCATATTATGGACGAAAGAAGGTCGATCGGGAAGGGGAGGTGCCCTTGAATCTTCATGCAGTCGAGCTTGCTGTTCAGGAGCTGGCACCCGAGGAACGGCTCGCGCTCGCAATTGAAATTATCCAGGAGCAGGCCCACTGGCTTTCATCGGGTCCGATGACCCAGGCCAGCGCTGCTGCACAAGGTTGATCTACACCCAGAGCGTCATCGACTTTCTGCGGATCTGTGAAGCACGGGCATCAGGCCATGAGCGGCTCCCATGATCCCAACCGGGCATATCGACAGGCAGCAGAGTTTCGCCACGCGGAAGTGATGCTCGACTCAATGCTGCGGGGGTGCAATAGACTCCAAGGCGTGCTCTTCGAAGCGAGGCTCGCGCTTCAGGAAATGCCAAAGCAACGGGAGGCTGAGCCACCTTCTTCCACCCGCCCGAACGACGCCGTTTCTCAGCGATCGGCCGCGCCGCGCGAGAGTGTTATCCGATGACCACGACTAACGGCATCGCCTCCGCCTTCGACCCGCTCCCGCTCGCCGAGGCGCAGCGCATCGCGGAATCAATCGTTGGCGCTGTGGATGGAACGGTGCGCGAGCGCTTTGCGAATTCCCTGGCAAGCCCTCACATCCAAGTTGCGTGGCGTTGCGATTAGTCGGTGAGGGCGAAACGAGGTCAGTTCGAGACCGTTTCCGCGCCGACCCACCCAATCCATTCAACACCATTATGATCGAACTACTGTTGCAACCCATTGTCGCCGCTGCGGGCTGGT
>JBAVML010000314.1:0-2282 GCA_049690035.1 Chthoniobacteraceae bacterium | reverse complement strand
CCTGCAGCCCGGTGACATCACCAGCGAGCGCGCCGCTGAAGCCGGCCGCGCTCGTCGCGTTGCCCGAAAACGTGCCGGTGAAGACGCCGATCGTCGTGCCATTGAGCGTGAGATTCTGCCCGAGCTGCGCGCTGCCCACCGCGCCCGCCGCGATCTTCTCCGCGGTGATCGCGTTATCCGCGACGGTCTCCGCGTTCCCCGCCTTCATCGCATAGCCGACCGACGCGATGCGCTGATCCGGCGAGAGGAGTTGCGAGCCATTCGGCGTGCCGTCGTCGAACCAAACGCGCAGCCGCACGTCGCCATTCGCAAAGACGCTCGCCGGCACCGCGGCGGTCATGTTCGCCACGGTCGTATCGCCGAGGAGCAAGGAATAGACGCCCTTCGCGACCGATCGCGACACCGCGGCCGTGGGCTCGCTGCCCGCGTTGCTCGTCCCATCGTTGCTCCAGTACGTGACCGCGCCGGTGGCATCGACGAGCGCAAACTTGAACTTGCCCGTGCCGGAAAAGGGAGCGGCGCCGACGGCGACTTTGCCCTGATAATTAAGGAGGCCGGGCACCTGCGCGCGCGCCGGGGCGACGAGGAGGCTGGCGATGGTGACGGCGAGGATGAATTTCGGAATGGTTTTCATGGGTTGATGGATGGGTGTGAGGGCTTGGGTGGCGGGTGGAAGCAGAGTTGAAGAAGTGGAGTTTCGCGGTCGGAGACGGAGCAACTCAGAGACCGATCGGGCGTGTGTGAACCCGCATTTTCCCGGTAGGGAAACCAACGGGAGAGAGCGGGAAAACCCGGGACGCGCAGCGGCAATCTGGCGTGCGGGACGGTGGGATTCGGGGCTACGGAACGGGCACCTTGACCAGTGCCTGCGAGCGGTCGGTGAACGTGGCGCGGTAGATCACCTCGGGGCTCGCGGCGGCGGTGCGGGCCTGAACGGGCGAGCCGAGGACGTAGGAAAACGCGTCCACGGTTTTCAGCGTTTTTCCATTCACCTGCTCGCCGGTGCGGGCGAGCAGACGGAGCGCGCCGGTACTGTCCACCGCGAAGAGTCCGGAGTTGTTGGTCGTTTTGACCGCGACATCGCCGCTCTGCAGTTTCGCAGTGAAGACGGGGCCGCGCGGATCGTTCGGATCGGCGCAGCGCGGGAGCGCGGCGCCGGTGAAGGCGGCGACGAGGATCCCGGGCAACTCGGGCGCTTCCTCGCCGGTGCGCTGGACGATGACGCTGCCGCCGGAGTCGTGCAGGGCCACGTAGAGCACTTCGCGATTGGCGACGGTCACGCCGGGTCCGGCGAGCTGGGCGAAGTAAAGAATGTCGCCCGCGGCATTCAGGATAGGGTCGCTGAAGGCACCGTAAGTCAACGGCGCGAAACCGGGCGCGAGTTCGCCCTGCCGCGCGATACGAGTGAGCGCTTGGTCCTCCGATTTCGCGTAGAGCACGCCGGCATTTTTCGTCGTGACGTCCTTGCTTCCGGGGAGCGGCTTAAGCGTCGCGCGGAAGGCGATGGCGGAGCCGCCGGCGGAAGGCAGGCCGAGCGTTTTCCAGAGCCCGTGGAAATCCGGCGGGGCTTCATTGGTGCGCGCGATCAGATCGAGGACGCCGCTGCCCGCATTGACCACCGCGACCGTGGAGTCGGTGAAGGTGACGCGCACCGGAGTGGTCGCGCCGCCGTTTGGCCGACCGCTGCCAAAACCAGCCGAACCGCCGGGCAGGTTGTCGCCGAGGGTCCCGCCGGAGTGCAGCGCCGCAAATGATCTCACGACCGCCCGGGGCGCGAGCGTCTGGCCGGCGCGGAGAACGATTTCGGCCGGCGCCTGGAGACTCGATTGAGTGAAGAGCGCATTCTTCTTCGCGACCGGGCCGGTGAGCGTCGCCGTCCAAAAAAGATGGTGACCGTCATTGAGTGCGATGTCCTGAATGCTCGCGTAGCGGTCGCTGCCGCCCGGCGCGGCGGTGCCGACGCGGGCCACGAGGTGCAGCGCGCCGTCAGGGTCCGCGAAGGCATTGCTCCACAGCCCACGCTCGTCGGCCGCGGTGACCTTCGGCACACCCGAGCCGCGCAGCAGCGTGCCGGTGAAGGCGGTGCCGCCATTGCCGATCGGGTCGCGGAAGTTGAGAAAGGTAGCGCCCTGCGTCTCCGCGGCGGCGTCGCCGGTCTTCACGAGCAGCGAAGTCGCGCCGCCGAAACCGAACACTCCGGTCTGCACGAGAGACGCCGGACGCGTGCCGGTCGGCGACGCGAAGGTGCCGAGAAACACCGGCACGCCGGTCTGCATTTCCGC
>JBAVML010000313.1:0-6585 GCA_049690035.1 Chthoniobacteraceae bacterium | reverse complement strand
GGCGTATAGCCATGCTGCTTGATGGCATCGAGCGTCTGCTGGCTCGGCTGGACGACGCCATAGTTCGAGGCGGAGCGGTAGTCATACGGATAGCCGTAGTAGCCGCCTTCGATGTGGTGGGTGAGGCGGGTCCACCAGCCGTTGCCGTCGTCGGTGTTGTCGCGGGTGAAGGCGTTGTCTTCGGCGTCGAGATTGACCTGGAGGTGATTGCGCGTGCCGGTGGAGAAGACTTCGAGCTGGGTGCCATCGGTGCGGCAACGCGCGATGCCGCCGCCGCGCATGGTGATGGTGCTGCCGTCCTTCACGCTCTTCGCTTCAAAAATGCCGCGGTCGCCGACGCTGATGTACCAGAAGCCGTCCATGCCGAGGGTGAAGCCGCTGACGACGTGGTCGTTGAGGCCTTCATTGGGCGGGATGCCGAGGTTGGTGACGAGGTCTTCGCGCACGTCGGCGATGCCGTCGCCGTCGGTGTCCCGGAAGCGCGTGAGCAGGGGATCGTGGAGGACGTAGAGGTAGCCGTCGTGCCACGCGCTGCCGGCGGGGGAGTAGATTTTGTCGGCGAAGACGGTGCGCTTTTTCTCCGCACCCATGCTGGAGAAGCGGACGATCTGATTGATCGGCTGGCTGGTGGCGAGGCGACCGTCGCGCGGGTCGTTGCCGACGTAGAAGGAGCCATCGGGCGCACCGCAGACGGTGGTGCAGGCCTCGACATCCGGCGTGCTGACGAGCAGCTCGATCTTGAGCGCGGTATCGTTGACGATGGGCGGCTTCGGCGCTTCGGCGGCGTGGAGCTGCAGCGCGCCGAGGGCGCAAAGGACGCGGAGGAGGGGAGCGGGTTTCATGAGCGGGAGAGGAAGATTATACGGTGGAGTGGCGGCGTGGGATGGAAATGTCTGGGCGATGGGCAGTTTGGCGATTGACGCGCGGGGCGGCGGGTGGTTTTCCAAATGTCGGCCAAGAAACCGGCAGCGCTCCCGGTTGATTAGCCACCGCCGCATTTTCCCCCTCCCAATGAAACTCACTCCGCTCCTGCTCGCCCTTGTCGCATTCACCGCTGCCGCCTTTGCCGAGGTGAAAGTCACGGAGCAATCCGACCTCGTGCGCGTGGAAATCGATGGCCAGCTTTTCACGGAGTATCATTTTACCGGCGCACGCCGGCCCTACCTGTATCCGGTGATCGGCCCGACGGGTGCGGGCATGACGCGCAACTGGCCTTTGAAGGAAGGCGTGCCGGGCGAGGAGACGGATCATCCGCATCACAAGGGCCTGTGGTTTGGCCATCGCAGCGTGAACGGCGTGGGCTTTTGGGAAGACTCGGGCAAGCCGGGGACGAAGCTGGGGCAGATGGTGCATGATGGCTTCCTCGAAGTGAAAGGCGGGAAGGACGAGGGCGTGATCCGCGCGAAGAACAAGTGGGTGCTCGACGACGGCGGCGAGGTACTCGCCACCGATGAGCGGACGATGCGCTTTCATCCGGTGAAGGACGGGCGGCTGCTGGATTTTGAGATCACGATCAAGGCGGGCGACAAGGAAGTGGTCTTCGGCGACGACAAGGACGGCACGATGGCGATCCGCGTGGCTGAGACGATGCGCGTGGAAAAGGGGAAGGCGAAAGGCGAGAAGACCGCGGCGAAGGGCGAGGGGCACATCGTGACCAGCGAAGGCAAGAAGGACGGCGACGCGTGGGGGACGAAGGCGGCGTGGTGCGACTACTACGGGCCGGTGGAAGGCAAGACGGTGGGCGTGGCGATGTTCGACAATCCGGCAAATCCGCGCTTCCCGACCTGGTGGCACGTGCGGACGTATGGACTTTTTGCGGCGAATCCGTTCGGGCAGGCGCAGTTTGAAAAGCTGGCGGACAAGGAGGCGGGCGCCTTTAAGATCGCGCCCGGCCAAAGCGCGACGTTCCGCTATCGCTTCTACTTTCACGAAGGCGACGCCGAGCAGGCCAAGGTGGCCGAGCACTACCGCGACTACACCGCCAAGACAAAGTAACTTTCCACCAATCCCAACCCTCCAAAAAACATGTCCACGAAACTCACTCGTCGTTCCTTCCTCTCCCGCACCGCGTTGGCTGGCGCCGCGCTTTCGCTGCCCGCCCGCGTTTATGCGCAAGCGCCGGGCTCAAACAGCGCGATCCGCATCGGCATGGTCGGCTTCAACGGTCGCGGTCAGGCGCATATTTCCGCTTACCTTGCGGCGAAAGAATCGCGCATCACGGCGATGTGCGACGTGGATACCACGGTGCTGGACAAGGGCACCGCGCAGCTCAAGAACAAGAGCCTCCAGGTCGAGGCGTATCAGGACCTTCGCAAAATGCTGGAGAGCAAGGAGGTCGATGCGGTGTCGATCGCGACGCCGAATCACTGGCATTCGCTCGCGGCAATCTGGGCGATCCAGGCGGGCAAGGACGTGTATGTCGAAAAACCCGTCTCGCACAATGTGTGGGAAGGCCGGCAGCTCGTGATGGCCGCGGACAAATACAAAAAGATCGTGCAGATGGGTGTGCAGAGCCGCTCGGCCACGGGCATCGCCGAGGCGCTCGAGTGGCAGAAGTCGCTGCCGCTCGGCAAAATCAAATACGTCCGCGGGCTGTGCTACAAACGCCGCCCGAGCATCGGCAAGGTGACCGAGCCGACGCCTTTCCCGGAGAGCATCGACAAGGATCTGTGGTTTGGACCCGCGCCGGTGAAGCCGATCATGCGCGCGAAGCTGCACTACGACTGGCACTGGATCTGGGACACGGGCAATGGCGATCTCGGCAACCAAGGCATTCACCAGATGGACATCGCGCGGCGATTCCTCGGCGAAGAAGCGCTCTCGCCCAACGTGTTCTCGATCGGCGGACGCGTCGGCTACATCGACGACGGTGAGACGGCGAACTCGCAGTTCATCGTCCACGGCTACGAGAAGGCGCCGCTGATTTTTGAAGTGCGCGGCCTTCCCGAAAAGACGGGCGCCAAGGACATGGACAAGTACCGCGGCGCGGGCGTCGGCGTGATCGTGCAATACGAAAACGGCTACCTCGTCTGCCCGGATTACAACAACGCCATCGCGATCGATAACGATGGCAACGCGGTGAAGAAATTTGGCAAGCCGCCGATCCCTCCGGGCGTGACCGACCACCTGCCGAAGGAAGAGGCGAAGAAGGATCCCGATCCCGAGCGCGAGAACCACTTCGCCAACTTCCTTAAGGCCGTGGAAAGCCGGAAGACCAGCGACCTGCATGGCAAGATCATCGACGGCCACATCTCCAGCGCGCTCTGTCACACGGGCAACATCTCGTACCGGCTCGGCAAGAAAACGGCGCCCGATGCGATCCGCGAGAAGCTCAAGGGCGACAAGGAAGCGATGGATTCCTTCGAGCGCCTCGCGACGCACCTCGCGGCGAACGACGTGGACATCAAAGTGGACCAACTCGCGCTCGGCGAGTTCCTGAAGATGGATCCGAAGACCGAAAAGTTCATCGGGAACGCCGCCGCCGACAAGATGCTGACCCGCGAGTACCGCGCGCCCTACGTCGTGCCGGAGAAGGTCTGATCTTCGTCCCGTCGGTCCTTCCCGGCAGGCGCATTCGTCCGCGACTCCCGCCGTCTTGCGGCGTTTGACCGCGTCCGCGCTTAGCGTGCCGAGGAAATCGGCGCGTGGGCGTTCCCAATGAATTAGCGATGCGCAGTCTTATCTCCCTCCTCATCCTGCTCGCCTTCGCGAGCGTTGTCTCCGCCGCCGGAAAACCGAACGTCCTGCTCATCGTCACCGACGATCAGGGCTACGGCGATTTCGGTTTCACGGGCAATCCGCAGCTCCAGACGCCGGTGCTCGATGCGCTGGCGAAGCAAAGCGCGCGGTTCGAACGCTTTTACGTCACGCCCTTCTGCGCGCCGACGCGCGCGGCGCTGCTCACCGGCCGCTACGGCCTGCGGACCGGCGTGCATGGAGTCGCGCGCGGGCAGGAGACGATGCGCACGGAGGAAACGACGGTCGCCGAACTGCTGCGCGACGCAGGCTGGCGCACGGGGCTCTTCGGCAAGTGGCACAACGGCGAAAATTATCCCTACACGCCGAACGGTCAGGGCTTCGAGGAAGCGCTCGGCTTCAACCTCGGGCACTGGAATAACTACTTCGACCCGCGCCTGCGGCACAACGCGGAGTGGGTGAAGGAAAAGGGCTGGATCAGCGACGTGCTGACGGATGCGGCGCTTGGCTTCATCGAAAAAAACCGTGCGCAGCCGTGGCTGTGCTACCTCGCCTACAATGCGCCGCACTCTCCGTTTCAGTGCCCGGACAAGGAGTTCGCGAAGTACAAGGCGATGGGCCTCGATGACACCACCGCATGCGTCTATGGCATGTGCGAGAACCTCGACACCAACATCGGCCGGGTGCTCGCGAAGCTCGATGAATGGAAGCTCGCGGAGGACACGATCGTGATTTTCTTCACCGACAACGGGCCGGCGACCGAGCGTTTCACCTCCGGCCTGCGTGGGAAAAAGGGGAGCCTCTACGAAGGCGGTTCGCGCACGCCGCTGCTGGTGCGCATTCCCGGAAAGGCGCCGCGCGTGGTGCCGACGCTGGCGGCGGCGTTCGATATCCTGCCGACGATCTGCGAGCTCTGCGGCGTGCCGGCGAAGACGGCGTTCCCGCTCGACGGACGCAGCCTCGTGCCGCTGCTCGAAGGCCGCTCAGACGGTTGGCCGGAGCGCACGCTCTTTATCCAGAATCTCGCGCAGCGCGATCTCAAGCGGACCCAAGGTGCTGTGGTGACGCAAAACTTCACGGCGGTGAATCCGGGCAAGGGCTGGGAACTCTATGACATCAACGCGGACCCGGGACAGAAGCAGGATCTCGCGGCGAAACAGCCCGACGTGGCCGCTGAGCTTGGAAAGAAGTTTGAAGCGTGGTGGACCGAGGTCTCGCAAGGTGTGACGCGCGATCGGCCGCCGATTCCGGTGGGCCACGCGCAGGAGCCGATCGTCGAGGCGAGCGCCGCGCAGGCGGAGCTGGACGGTGGGCTGACTTATTCCGCGAAGGCGCCGAACAATGCGTGGATCGTCGGCTGGGGTGGAGAGGCGGCACGCGCCGAGTGGAAGATCGAACCCGTGCAGGCGGGACGTTACGAACTCGGCGTTTCCTTCACTCGAGCGAATGCGGACCCGGCGACGAAGCTCCGCTTGGAAATCAGCGGCCGCACGGCGGAGGCGAGCCTGCCGCAAACGGCGGTGCAGGAGATCCCGCAGCCGAATCGCGCGGTGCAAACTTCGGAATCGCGCGACATGGTCTGGCAGTCGCTCTCCGTCGGGCAGGTGGACTTGTCGGCCGGCGAGCAAACGCTCAGTCTTCGCCTCACCGCGCCGGACGCTTCGTTCGCGCTCAAACATCTCTCCCTCCGACTCATCAAATAACATGCGCCTCCCGATCCTTGCCTCATTGCTCCTCACCACCGCGACGCTGCTCGCCGCGCCCCTCGAACCCGTCCTGCTTTGGCCGTCCGGGGCGCCGGGTGCCCTCGGCGACAAGGACGATGACAAGCCCACGCTCACCGCATTTCTTCCCGAGCCGGACAAGGCCACCGGCGCGGCGATCGTAATCTGCCCCGGCGGCGGCTACGGTGGGCTCGCGCCGCACGAGGGCGCCGGCTACGCGGAGTGGCTGGCGGAAAATGGCGTCGCCGGCATCGTGCTCAAGTACCGACTCGGCTCGAAAGGCTACCGCCATCCCGCGATGCTCAACGACGCCGCGCGCGCGGTGCGGCTCACGCGCTCGAAAGCAGCGGAGTGGAAGATCGACCCGAAACGCGTCGGCATCATGGGATCAAGCGCGGGCGGGCATCTCGCGTCCACGTTGCTCACGCATTTCGACGCGGGGAAGGCCGGCGACGCCGACCCGATCGAGCGCGAAAGCTCGCGGCCGGACCTCGGCATCCTGTGCTACGCGGTGATCAGCATGGGGCCGAATACGCACGCCGGCTCGAAGAAGAATCTGCTCGGCGAAAATCCCGCGCCCGAGTTGGTCGAACTGCTTTCCAACGAAAAACAGGTGACCAAGGACACGCCACCGACCTTTCTCTGGCACACCTACGAGGACGCCGCGGTGAAGGTGGAGAACTCGCTCGATTTCGCCGCCGCGCTGCGCAAAGCGGGCGTGCCCTTTGACCTGCATGTCTATCAAAAAGGCGGCCACGGCATGGGTCTCGGCGGCGGTCGCGCCGGCGGACCGCGTCATCCGTGGGCGGCGGATTGCCTGTATTGGCTCAAGGCGCAGGGATTCGTGAAGTAATGCGCCGACACAAAAAAGGACGCCCTCGCGAGCGTCCCTTTTTGTGATTTGGAGGTGAGCGGCGGCGTTACTTTTTGATCTCGAACTTGGTGATCTTGATCATCTTCTTGCCGTCTTTCTCGGTCACTTCACCTTCGACCGTCGCGGGCTTGCCGCCCTTGCAGATCTCGGAGTGGAGCGCCTTGGCCTCGGCGCCGGCTTCGGAGTAATACACGTCGTTGCCGACTTTGAGGACCGCCTGGCATTTGTCGGCCGTTTTCAGGTCGCACTTGGCGCAGGTGGCTTCGCCTTCGAGTTTCTTGCTGTCCGCGA
>JBAVML010000312.1:0-6627 GCA_049690035.1 Chthoniobacteraceae bacterium | reverse complement strand
ATCCCGGCTTCATCGAAGCCGCATAAGCGAGCGCGAGGCCGAAGGCATCGGCGCGCATCAGCTTGGTGAGATCCTTCGCGGTGATGGTCAGCGTGCCGACCGTTCCCGCAGTAACTTTGCTCGCGGCATCGGCGTAAGCCAGCACCGAGGTCTTGACCACATTCGACGCAAACGCACCCGCCGCCGCGCCCGCGAGCGACGTGCCGGAGACCGGACCGCCGGGCGCTGCCGCCACGGAACCGCCCACGCCGAGCGCGTGATATTTGCCCGAAGTCGCCGCGTTCGCTTCGATCGAACCGTCCGCAGTGACCGCCGAGTTGTTGATGAAGGCTTTGACGAAATTCCCGCTGCCCTGGCCGATCTCGTTCATCGACACGGACGCGCCGATCGAGAGCGAGCGCGAGTTGTTGGTGTTCGACGCCGTGTTGCCCCACGCGATCGACACCGCACCGGCCTGCGTGAAGGCCTGCGTGGAGTCCGTCGCATTCAACGCGATGTCGCCACCGGTGGATTCCACCTTACGCGCATCAGTCGTGACCGTGTCGTTGCTGTCCTTGATGAAAGTCTCGGTGTCGTTGTTCACCGTGTTCACCGCCGCCGCTCCCGCGAGCGCGACGCTGTTCACATTGCCGGAGGCCATCGCGCCGCCGATCGCACCCGCGTCGATGATCGTGTCGTTCGTCGCCGTGAGCGAGATGTCGCCATCCGCGCTGATCGTGGCGTGGTAAACGTACGCCTCCGTCTTGTCCGCGATGAGATTGAGCGAAAGGCCGACCGCGCCCGCGATGGCCGTGGTCTGAAGCTCCTCGCCTTCCTCAGCCGTGGTCGCGTTCGTCGCCTTCGCGCCGGCGGCGGCGAAGCTGCCGAAGAAACCATCATTCGCCGCGCTCATGTCCACCGCGCCGGTCGTGGTGAAGGAACCGCCCGACGAGAGCGTGGTGTTGTCGAGCGGGTTGCCGATGTAGGCGAGCGTGGTGCGCGAGACGTTGTTGATCGCCGCCGAGGCGCCGACGCCGACCTTGCCGGACTTGGCCAGCGCGCCGGCGAAGGTGATGAGATGGCTCGTGTCCGACGCGGAGATCGCGACGTCGCCGTCGATATCCACCGTCGCGCGTCCGCCCACGCTCGCGGTCGTGACGTTCTTGATCGAGTTGTAAAGTCCCACGCCGGTGAAGGCGTACTTCTGCGCCGCGCTGCCGGACGCGCCCACGGTCACGCCGAGCACGCCATTTTCGGCGGACACATCGAGCGCGTTCGCGCGAAGGGTGACGCCGTCCTCGATCTGCGCGGACACGTTGTTTGCGTAGAAGTAGAGCAGCGCCGTGGCGCCCGCGGCGCCTTTGCCATCCTCGCCGCCGGAGCCGCTCGGGCTGAATTCCCCGAGATTCTTTTTCCACTCCGTGGAAGCGATGTCGCCGAAGCCAAGCGTCTTGAAGCTGCCGCCGAGGTCGATCGTGTCGTTCTCGCTCGCCGCGCTGACCGTGACCTCCTGCGTGCCGCTGATGTACTTCGTATCCGTGTCCTGATTGATCTGCGCGCCGTTCTGGATTCGGGCGCTCGCGGTGTGATCGAGATTCATCACCGACACGGAGCCGGCGATCGACGCCTTCTTCTGCCCCTCCGCCGTGGCCTGCGTCCACGAATCGACGAGGTTGTTGTCGAGCCCGAGGTTGTCGTCGAGGTAATCGGTGAGCGTGCCGATGAATTTCGACGTCGTCTCCGGTCCGGCGTTGACCTCCTCCCAGCGGGTGTTGTCGGTGTAGTCTTCCTTGCTGAGATCGATCTGCGTGCCGGTCAGGCCGACGAATTTGTAAACCGTCTTCGCTCCATCCGCGCCGCCGTAGTTCGCCGGCACCTCGACGGTGTCGTCCTTCTCCATCTTCTGGCTGCCGTCCGCGGTCGTGTAGGTCGGCGGCTCGTTCTTGAAAGGCTCGGCGAGGTTCGTGCCGAAGGTGCTCGACGGATCGAACTCGTTCATCGTCTGCGCATCGACGGTGAGATCGCCGCCAGCGTTGACCGTCGCGTTTCCGGCAATGTGCGCGTCCGCACTGTCGTGGTAGCCGCTGACGCCGACCGCGAGCGAGACGCCGTATTTCACGTCGCCCGTCACCTTCACCTCATCCTCGGCCGGTACTTCCATCGCCTTTTTGTCCGCGGCCTCCGCATCAAAAGACGTTGAAGCTGTCACCGTGATATTCGGCCGGTTGTCCACGCTCGCCGTCACGTCGATGAAGCCCTCCGCGCCCACGTTCGCCGTGTGGCCGGAGACGCCGTCGCCGATGCGGGCGGTCACGTTGTTCGTGTCTTCCACCACGCCCACGCCGATCGCGCCCTGCCAGCTCTTGCGCTGCACGGATTTGTCGCTGCTGCCAAATTTGTCGCCGATCGCATCCTCGAGTTTGTCGCCCAGCACCTTGTCGAAAATGCCCTGCGCAAACGGCGCGGTCGCCTCCGCGGCGCTGCCCCCGTCGTTCTTCGTGCTGGCGAGGTAATCGACCACGTCGTCGCGCGTCGAATCCTCCTCGTCCTCGCCGACTGATGCGCCGACTTCCAGGCCCGAATCCTCGCTCGCAGATTCGGCGGACACGACCACGTTGCGCTTCACCGTCGCCGTGCCGTCCAGGCTGGCCAGCGTGTCGCCGTGCTCGACGCTGATGCCGATCGCCGCGCCGAATGGCCCCTTTGAATCGACCGCCGCCTCGGCTTTGTTCTCGTTCGAGTCCGTGGTCTCGGCGTGGACGAAAAGATCGTTGCCGGAAATCAGCACCGCATTCGGCCCGACGGACGCGCGCACTTCCGAATCGATCACGCTCACGCCCACCGCGAGCACCGGCAGTTGGAAGCGCGTGTTCTTGGCCGAGGCCTCCACGCCGAGCGTGTTTTCCGCCGAGCTGCGGAAGATCATGTCGCCCGTGGTGGTGATGGCCGCATTGCCAATGTCGATCGTCGCCGCGGTCTTCGCGATGCCGACGGCGACCGCGAGATTGAAGGGCAGTGGCGCCGCGCTCACGTCCACGACCGCGCTCGCTTCCACCGTGAGGCTGTCGCCCGTGATCTTCGTCTGGTGCGTCGCCGACGTGCCGATGTTGATGTGCGTGGTCGAGCGCGAGTAGCTGACCGCCGCGCCGAACGCGAGCTTCTCGATCGACTTGAGGATGCCGCCGAGCAGCTCCGAGCCGAGCAGGGAGAAGAACGGCTTCTCCCCAAAGTCTTCCTCCTTCAAAAATGCGCTGCTGTCCGCGGTGCCGGTGATTGAGATTTCGCCGCCTTTGATCTCGGCGTCGCCGATGTTGATGTCCGTGTCGAGGAGATCGACGTTCGCAAAGCCGAGCGCCGTGATCTGGCCGCGATCTTCCACCGCGGAAATCTCGATCTTGCCCGCCTCGATACCCGTCCCGGTCAAGCTCGTGGTCGCGTCGAGTTTCGCTCCGCTGTCGATCACGATGTGCTTGCCTTTGATCGTGATGTTGCCGCCGCTGCCCGCATTCGAACTCGTGTCGAGCGTGTGCCCGAGGATCTTCACCGTGCCGGCTTCGAGCGTGATATTCCGCCCGTGGAAAATCAGGTCCTGGGTCACCGTCAGCGTCTCGTCCGTGCTGTGGCCGACATCGAACGACGAGTTCCGCTTCGTCAGCTTGTAGTCGGTGTTCGCCGTATTGCCGATGACGTGGACCCACCAGAGATCCGACTGCACGACGGAGTCCGCCGGGTGATCGACCGTGAGCGTGGACTGCGCCGTCGCGCCGGTGCCCACCGTGACGCTCACCTGATGCGCCGTGTCGCCGGCAGAGGTCGGTGCGGTCGTGAGGTTCGAGACGTCTATGCGGTACTCGGCGTTGTGGTTCGTCGGGCCCTTCAGCATGTCGAGGCCGCCGCCGGTGGAAAGGATCACGTCGCCGGTGAAGGCCGATGCGTCGATGGTCTTTGCGCTCGTGCCGCCGGTCAGCTCGGCCAAGCTAAAGCCGCTGATCGTGTCCTCGTCCGCCCCATTCACCTGGAGCTTCGTGGCGGTGAGCGTGAGGTCCGCGTCGCGCTGCTCGACCAGCGTATCCTTGCCGCCGCCGCCGGTCAGCGTATCCGCGCCGAGGCCGCCGGTGATACGGTCGTCGCCCGCCGAACCCGTGATCGTGTCATTGCCGCCCGCGCCGTCGAGCGTGGTCTGCGCGATCGCGATCCCTGTGCCAGTGAAGGTTCCCGCGCTGCCGGTGCCGATGATGCCGAGGCTCGCGCCGGCTGCGGAGCCGTTGAAGGCCGCGATGGAAAGCGGCGTCGTGCCGGTGGCCGTCGCGTCGAGGATGGTGATCGCCGTGCCCGCCGCATTGAGCGACGCGGTGAGCTTCGAGTTCGCAGCATGCAGCGCGTCGAAGACCTCCTGGAGCGTGGTCGCCTTGCTCAGATCGACATACACTTTCGCGCCGTCCTTCAGCGTGACAACGATGTCGCTCGCGCCATCGGAAATACGCGTGCCGGTGAGCGTGCCGGTGCTCGACGTGCCGAGGATGCCGAGATCCGCCGCGGTGAATGAACCGCCCGCTGCCGCGACCTGGAGCGTGCCTGCGCCCACGCTCGTGTCCACCAGCTTGATCGCCGTGCCCGTGGCGTCCATCGACGCCGTGACCGTGGGCGCCGCCGTGTGGATCGCCGCGAAGACTTCATCCAGCGTCGCCGCCGCGCCGAGATCGACGCTCTTCGTCGTGCCGTCCCGCAGCTTGATCGTGAAATCCGTTCCGCTGACCGTGCGGATTCCCGCTCCGTTGTTCAGCGTGGAAAGTGGCGTGGTGTCCGTGATGCCGGTGAGGTTCACCTTCACACCCGCGGTCGCGCCGAGTCCGAGGCCGCCATTGAGCAGATCGAGCGACGTGTCGGCGCTCAGTCCGGAGAAGGCGGAGACGTTGATCGTATTTGCGCCCGCGCCGCCGGTCAGCTCGGCGACTTCGAATCCCGAGATCGCGTCCACTTCGGCCCCCGCGGTGAAAGTCGTGTTGGTGAGCGCGAGGTTCGCGTTGCGCGTTTCCACCAGCGTGTCGATCCCGTCGCCGCCGTCGAGCGTGTCCACGCCAGTGTCGCCGGTGATGCGGTCGTTGTCGGCGCCACCGTCCAGCGTGTCGTCGCCCGTCGTGCCGACGAGCGTGTCGTCGCCCGCGCCGCCGTGGAGCGTCACCGAGCCGGAGAAGCCCGAGGCGTCGAGGAGGTCCGCGCCGAGCGAGCCGAAGATCTCTGCTTTCTGAATCTTCGCGAGCGTGTTGGTCGCCACCGCGCCCTGCGTCGTGTTCGTCGCGCCGATTCCGGGCGTCGTGCCGGTGAGATCGATCGAGGTCGCCGTGATCGCGTTCTGATCCATGCCGCCGGCCTTGCCGCGGAAGGTGATCACCCACGGGCCGCCGTCCGTCGCTTGCGTGACCGAGATGTCGCCCGAGTCGATGCCCTTCACTCGAGCAAGCGCATTCTGCACGTCCTCGAAATTGGCATCCCACGCGATCGGATCGGTGCTGTTTCCGTCGAAGGTGAGCTTGAAAGTGCCGCCCGTCACCGTGCCCGTGAGCGCGATCGTCACCACTTCATCCGTGCCTTCAGCCAGGTCGAGTGTCGCGCTCGTCGCGTCGCCGCTCAGAATCGCCCGCGCGCCCTGCTCGATCGCTGTGTTCGTCCCCGCGCCGCCGTCGAGCGAGTCGATGCCCGCGCCGCCGGTCAGGAAGTCGTCGCCCGAGCCGCCCTTTAGCGTGTCGTTGCCCGCTTCGCCGCGCAGCGTCACCGAGCCGAGCGTGAAGGCGGATGCGTCGATGGTATTCGCGCTGTCACCGCCGGTCAGGTGCGCCTGCTCGATGCCGCTGATGGTCGCCACGTCGCCCGAGCCGTAGGTCAACGACGTATCGGTGAGCGTCATGTCCGAGTCGCGCCGGGCGATGATCGTGTCCGTTCCAGCACCGCCGGTGATCGTGTCGTTGCCGCCCGCGCCGATGAAGAAATCGTCGCCCGCGCCGCCGATCAGGACGTCCGCATCGTTCCGCCCATCGAGCCGCAAGCTGCCCGCCGTGGCGCTCACGATGCTCGTGCCGGTGATCGTTCCGCCCACCGCCGCCGCGCCGAGGCCAAGATCGGCTTTCGCTTCGGAGTCATTGCGCGCGAGCACGGTGAAAGTTCCCGTTCCCGTCGAAGTATCACGCAGGTTGATGCCGGTGCCCGCGGAGTTGATCCGCGCGACCAGGCTCGCGTCCTGCGAGTTCAGCGTGTCGAGGACTTCATTCAGCGATGTCAGCCCGGTGAGTTCAATGTCGAACCGCGTGCCATCGCGCAGCGTCACGCGCAGATCGGCCGAGAGATCGGTGATCGACGTGCCCATCAGCACCGCGCCGCTGCCGTCCTTCTCGATGCCGAGATCCTGCGCGGCGAACGAGCCATTCAGCGCAGTCACCGTGAGATCGCCGCCGAGGTCCTTCGTATCCTTGAGGACCAGCGAATTCTTCGAGTCCGGATTGATCGTCACCGTAAGCCGGCCATTTTCCACCGCATTCGCCGCCGTCGTGATCTTCGTGATCACCGCCTGGAGCGTGGTCTCGCTCGCGGTGAGATCGACGTTGATCACCTTGCCATCGGTCAGCGTGATCTTGAAATCGTTCGCCGCGGCGC
>JBAVML010000311.1:0-5727 GCA_049690035.1 Chthoniobacteraceae bacterium | reverse complement strand
CCAATAGCCACCTCGCCGGATCTCCCAGCGCACCGAATGAATCTCCCGCAAAAGCCGCTTCTCGTTCTCGCGACCTTCGGCTTCGTCGTGCCCAACGGCGTGTTCCTCTATCACGCGTTTCGTGATCCAACCGCTCTCCGCGCGGCGCTGGCAAATCCCGTGGCGCTGGTCTTCATCGGCGAAGCCTTCCTGCTCACGGCGTTCTTTGCCTGGTGGATCCAGCGCTGCCAATTCCGCAGTCCCGGCTGGTTCGCCTTTGTGATCATGTCGTTCGTCGGCAGCCTTGCGTTCAGCATTCCGGCGTTTCTCTACCTCGTCCAGCGGCGTAGCGGGAAGTGCGGCGGACCTTCGCCTTTCGACGAATAGCCACGCGCCGCGAAAACTGGCAGCGTGCGCCCATGACCGTCGCCCGCCGTCTCTTGATCAACGTCGCCATCGGCGCGGCGTTCCTGATCGCGGTGGTCACGGCGGTGACTTACACGCTGGTCTATGATGCGCTGAAGCAGCGCGACCTCCAGCAGCTCACCACCTACGTCACCGAGCGCACGCAGCGCGAAGAGGCGCGCTTTCAGCAGATCCAGTCGAACCTCACGCTCGTCCGCGGACAGTTCCTCAAGCGGCTCGGAAATCCTTATCCCGTCGAGATCGCCGCGCGCTGGGACGAGCAGTTCCGGTTCTTCGACGACGGCGCCTGGCGCAGCCGCGAGAAGTTTTCCGATGGCCGGAAGGACGCGCAGCTCTGGTGTCATAAGAGCTGGGAGCTAACGCCCAACGCGCAGCGAAAAATTCTCGTCGCACAGGATCTTTGCGAGGAGCTGCTGCCCGGCTGGGTCGATTCATTTCCGAGCGTCTATTTCAATTTCCCCGGCCCCGCGAACGTCGGATTCGACGCGCGAATTCCGTCGTGGGTCTGGGACATGCCGGCGGATTACGACACGGACAAAATGGAATGGGTGCAACTCGCGCTGCCGAAGACGCCGCCGCCACCAGACTGCTTCCTGTGGACCGGCGTGCAGCAGGACGTGGATCTGCAAACGGAGAATCCGCTGATCAACGCGCCGATGGTTTCGATCTTCCTGCCGATCTACCAGGGCGACACGTTCATCGGCTCGGTTGGCCACGACATGTTCATGACCGGTATGCTCGACGAGGCGATGCGCAGCGACATCGCTGGCGCGACGCATCTCATCTTCCGTGGCGACGGCCGACTCGTCGCGCACCCGACCTTGCGCAAGCCGATCCTGATGAGCAAAGGAATGCTCAAGGCGTGGGAGTGCGGCGACGCGACGGTCGAGAGTCTTTACCGCGCCTGCACCGTGCGCACCGAGCGGCAGTTCTCGGGCTTCGATCGCGAGAGCGAATCCTACTTCAGCGCGGCGCGGCTCGCAGGACCGGATTGGTTTTTCGTGATCATCATGCCGCGTGACCGCTTGCAGGCGCAGGCGTCGGCGTCGGCGCAGTGGGTCTTGTGGAGCGGGCTGATCTCACTCGGGCTCGTGCTGATTTTCATCGCCACGATTTTGCGCCGCCAGGTCACGCGCCCACTCGCCGAGCTGAACCGCGCGGCGAAAGCGATCACCGCCGGTGCCTCCGAGATGCCGCTCGCGCCGCATCGCGCCGATGAACTGGGCGAACTCGCGGGCTCCTTCCGCGAGATGGGCGCGAAGGTGGTCGCGCGCGAAGCCGAGCTGCGGCAGCTCAATCTCGATCTGGAAAAGCGCGTTGCCGAGCGCACCGCCGAGCTCGCGCGCTTCGGCACGATCCTCGATCTCACACCGGATTTCGTCGGCATCTGCGACATGGAGCAGCGCGTCGTCTATGTGAACCGCACCGGCCGACAGATGCTGAATCTTCCGCCCGACGGCGGATTGAACGGCATCAAGGTTTCTGACTTTCACCCGCAGTGGGCTTACGAAGTGATCGACCAGCAGGCGATTCCAACCGCGCTGCGCGAAGGCATCTGGACCGGCGAAGCCGCGCTGCGCGATCACACCGGGCGCGAGATTCCAGTTTCCGCGGCGTGCATCATCTTGCGTGGATCGGACGGCCAGCCGGAGTACGGCGCGACGATCATGCGCGATCTCACCGAGCGACAGCGCGCGCAGGACAAGCTCGAGCGTGCGTTGGAGCGCGAACGCGAGCTGGTGCAGCTCAAGAGCAATTTCGTTTCACTCGTCTCGCACGAATTTCGCACCCCGCTCGGGATCATCGGCAGCTCCGCGCAAATCCTCGATCGTTACATCACGCGCCTCGGCGATGACGAGCGCGCCGAACACCTCGACAACATCAACGTGAGCGTGAAGCGCATGGCCGCGATGATGGAAGACATGCTCGTACTCAGCCGTGTGGACTCGGGCCGCATGGAATTCAAGCCCGCGCCGCTCGCGCTCGGCGACTTCTGCCGCCGCCTGCTCGACGAACTGCTCTCGGCCCACGGCGGCGACACCGCACTCGAAGTCACGCCCGAAACCGAGTTACCCGCACTCGCCGACGAAAACCTCCTCCGCCACATCCTCAACAACCTGCTCACCAACGCGCACAAATATTCGCCGCCGGGCGCGCCGGTGAAACTGACGCTGACTCGCGAAGGGAACGACTCGGTCTTCGCGGTGCGCGACGAAGGCATCGGGATTCCCGACGCTGATCAAGCGCGGCTTTTCGAAGCCTTCCACCGTGGGGCGAATGTAGGTCAGGTCAACGGCACCGGCCTCGGCCTCGTCATCGTGCGGCGCTGCTGCGAACTGCACGGCGGCACCGTCAGCGTCGCCAGCCGCGAAGGCGCGGGCACCACCTTCACCGTGCGGCTGCCCGCCTTCGTGTCATGACCGTCGCGCGCCGCATCCTGCTCCACGTCGCGCTCGGTGCGGCGTTCGTCATCGCGGTCGTCACGGCGGTGACTTACACGCTGGTCTACGAGGCGCTGAAGCAGCGCGATCTGCAACTGCTCGCGACTTATGTGAACGAGCGCGCGCAACGCGAGGAGGCGCGTTTTCAGCAAGTGGAGACGAACCTCCGGCTGGTGCGCGGGCAGTTTCTCAAACGACTGGAAAGGCCGCTCGCGCCGGAGCAGGTCGAGGAGCGGTTCAACTACTGGTATCGCCGCTACGAAGACGGCGCGTGGCGCAGCCGTGAGCAGTTCGGTGACGCGCGCAAAACCTCCAGCATGTGGGCCGATCGCGACTGGCCGGCCACGTCCGAGATGCGCCGGCAGACGCTGATCGCGCAGGAGCTCTGCGACGAAATGCTGCCCGGCTGGGTGGATGTTTTCCCGAGCTACTATTTCCAGTTTCCCGCGCCGGGGCTGGTGAATGTCGGCGTCGATGTGCTGCTCGCCGATTGGTCGTGGAAAATGCCCGCGCACTTTGACACCACCGGCCTCGAATGGATCGCGGCGGCGCTGCCCGCGGACGTAGCGCAGCCGGACGCGTTTCGGTGGACGGGCATTCAATCCGACGACGTCATCTCGGAGCCGCTCGTTTGCGTTTTTTTGCCGGTGGTGAAGGACGGCGTTTTCCTCGCCTCGGTCGGGCACAATATGAACATGAGCCGGATGATCGACGCCGCGGCGCGGAGCGAGATTCCGGGCGCGTCGCATTTTCTTTTCCGCGCCGATGGTCGCCTCATCGCGCATCCCACGAAGCGTTCCGAGATTCTCGCCAGCAAAGGACTGCTCACCGCGCAATCGTGCGGCGACGCCGCGCTGGCCAGCCTCTATCGGATCGCGAGCACGCACAGCGAACGGCGCTTCGCCGGCTTCGATGCGGCGAGCGCGACTTACTACAACGTTGCGCGGTTGGCCGGCCCGGAGTGGTTCTACGTCACGGCGATGTCACGCGATCACTTGCAGGCGCAGGCTTCCGCGTCCGCTCGCTGGGTGCTGTGGAGCGGACTCACCTCGCTCGCGCTCGTGTTGATCGCCATCGCCACGGTCCTGCGAAACCAGGTCACGCGCCCGCTCGCGAAGTTGAACCAGGCGGCGAAGGCGATGAGCGCTGGCGCGCGCGAAGTGCCCGTGGCAATCGATCGGCACGATGAGTTGGGCGAACTCGCCGCGTCCTTCCGCGAGATGGTGGACAAGGTGGTCGCGCGCGAAGGCGATCTTCGCCAGCTCAACCTCGATCTCGAAAAGCGCGTGACCGAACGAACCGCCGACCTCAACGCCGCGTTGTCGCGCGAACGTGAGGTCGGTGAGATGAAGAGCCGCTTTACCTCACTCGTCTCGCACGAGTTTCGCACGCCGCTCGGAGTGATCAGCAGTTCGGCGCAAATCCTCGAACGCTACCTCGCGCGCCTCGACGATGACGAGCGCCGCGAACATTTGGAGAGCATCAACGCGAGCGTGAAACGCATGGCCGGCATGATGGAGGAAATGCTCGTGCTCAGCCGCATGGACTCGGGTCGCATGGACTTCAAACCCGCGCCGCTCGCTCTCGGCGATCTGTGCCGCCGCCTGCTCGACGAACTACACTCCGCGCACGGCTCTTCCGCGCAGCTCACCGTCGCGCCCGACGCGGAGCCACCGGCCTGCGCCGACGAAACGCTCGTGCGCCACATCCTCAACAACCTACTCACCAACGCGCACAAATATTCGCCACCCGGCGCGCCGGTGAAACTGACCCTTTCCCGCGAAGACCACGACGCCGTGTTCACCGTGCGCGATGAAGGCATCGGCATCCCCGCGGCGGATCAGGCGCAGTTGTTCGAGGCCTTTCACCGCGGCTCGAACGTCGGCGCGGTCAGCGGCACCGGGCTCGGGCTCGTGGTCGTCCGCCGCTCCTGCGAGTTGCACGGCGGGACGGTCACCGTGGCCAGCCACGAAGGCGCGGGCACCACGTTCACGGTGCGGCTCCCGGTCTTCGGCTAGGAGGTCCATTCGCCAAAGGACGAATCGTCCTTCGGCCAATACCGGGGCGCGGCGCGGCGGCGCAGAGTGGCGGCATGAAAACGCACACCTCTCCCGAACCGCTCGAACCGCGCATCGCACCCGCCGCGGTGCTGATCAACGCCGTCGCCAAAACCGCCACGTGGATGGACTGGGATGGCGACCTCGTCACCTTGAAATACAGCAGCGCTGACGCGCCGACTTTCGCGACCACCGACAAGGGCGCCGGTCTGCTCGTGGACGAGATCACCATGAGCGCGGGCAAACACAGCAACGCGGATTTTGTGCTCACCGTGAAAGCAGGAGCGAGTGGGGACGGACGAATCGATCTCGGGCACGTGGACGCGACTGGCGTTCCGCTGAAGAGCTGGAAATCGTCCAAGGCCACGGTCGCGGAATTCGACTGCGGCGATGGCGCGAAGGCGATCGGGACCTTCGAAAGCGCGACGCTCGGCGCCGTGCCCGTCGCGAAATTCAACGCGGGAAATGTCGATGGCGAATGTCAGTTCGACGGCTCGATCGCGAGCCTCACTGTGCATGGCGATGTGGCTTCGACCGAGCTGCACATGGGCAGCGGGACGGGGAAAGTGAAGGCAGTAAACATTACCGGCAGCCTTCGCGGTGACCTACCGGGATTCGCTGGATACGTCACCGGCGTCTTCGCGAAGGACGGCTCATTCACGCTCGGCGGCAGCATCATCGGCGGCTCCGCGGGAAATAATGGAACGCTGTCCATCGCGAACGATATCGGAAAGGTGACGGTCAAGGGAGACGTGGTCGGAGGCACGACCAGCAGCACCGGTTACATCCACGCAAACATGGGCGCGATCGGCAGCGTCACGATC
>JBAVML010000310.1:0-46107 GCA_049690035.1 Chthoniobacteraceae bacterium | reverse complement strand
GTGCATGGCGGCGCGGGCGGCCAGGGCGGCAGCCTCGGCGGCGCGGGCGGCAATATCTCCAAGCTCACCTTTACCGCGAATCGCTACGCCGAGTCGCTGCGCGCGGGGGCCGGCGGCAGCGCAATCGCCGGCACAGGCGGCTCGGGCGGCAGCGTCACGGATACGAAGATCACCGGCGACATCGGAAACTTCGTCGCCAGCTTTGGCATCGGCGCGGGAAAGATGGGCGGGCTCTTCGCGGGCACCGGCGGTACCGGCACGATCGCGGGCCTCGCCGGCAGTATCACCAACGTGAGCGCCACGCGCATCGCCGCGATCCTCGCCGCGAACAGCTCGACCACCGCGAGCAACCTCACCACCGCCAACGCGGTCACCGCGATCACCGGCGTGACCGCGACGAAGTTCGGCGCGGATCTCGACGGCGACACCACCTTCGACTTCACCGACAACCCCGCCGGCCCGCATCCGAGCAACGGCGCTTTCCTGCTCGGCGACGGCGACACGGCGATCGATGGCATCATCATCGTGAAGAGCCCCGCTCCAGCCTTCGCCCCAGCGCCGCTCGCGGGCTCGCTAATCGTCGTGCCGTAGCGCGCACACTCTCGAGGCGGCACCGTGCACGAGCGGGTGCCGCCTCTCCGCGGTGGGTCATCCAAGACCGCAGTAAATCTCGCGCGTGCCCTTTCGCCGCCGTGCCTACCGCTGCACCTTCCAGCGCGTCTCGGGGAGCAAGTTGATGTCGTCCTTGTTGACCTCGAAGCCGCAGGCCTGCAGCAGATAGGCCACGCCGTCGCGCGTGCCCATGGTTTGCTTCAGGCTGTGGGCGAAGAGCTCGATGTATTCCTTGTAGCTGTCGAGCGCGAGGCTGCCTTCGCCGACATACCGGGCGAGTTCGGTGTCGTGGCTTTCGATGAGTTCGAAGATCGCGCGGCGCAGCTTGGCGCGCATCACGGGATCGACGACGAGCTTGAACGGATTGGCGGCCGGATCGGTGAGCGCGGGCTCCTTCGTGACTTCAAAATTGAGCGTGGTGAGGGACTGGGGCTCGAGGGATTCGTTCATGGCGTGCGGTAGTTGACGAGAAGCTTCGCGACAGAGTGGGAGGCCGCAAGGCTCGGTTTCGGGGGCTCTACTTCCGCGGACGCACGGACGCTCCGTCCGCCACGGCGTCCGGCGGATGCAGGATGACTCGCTGACCGGCTTTCAGTCCACTGCGCACCTCGGCGGCGATGCCGTTGTTGTGCGCGATTTCGACTTTCGCGAGCCGGGCTTTGCCGCCGTCGAAGGCGAAGGTCATCCACTCGCCGCCGCGGCGGAAGAGCGCGCCGGTGGGGATTTGCAGCACGTCGTCCGCGTGCCAGGTGACGATCCGCGCTTCGACGCGGAAGCGGTCGCCGAGGGTGATGCCGGGGGGAAACGGATCGCTGAAATCCACGCGCACTTTCACCCGCTGCTCCTCGACGCCGAGCGAGGACACCTTCGTGTAGCCGCCGGGCTCGACGACGGTGACCTTCCCGCGCAGCGGTGCGTCGCCGCCCCACTGCTCGATGGAAACCTCCGCGCCGGGCCGCACGCCCACGGCGTCGCTGGAGAGCAGCTCGATTTCCGCCTCGAGATCGGTCGGGTCGCCCACCTCCATGATCGGCGTTCCGGCGGGAAGGATGCGCGCGCTTTCTTCCAGGACATTGAGGACGAAGCCGGAGACGGGCGCGAGGATCGTGAGCGGCTCGGACACCTCGCTGCCGGGGTTCTTCGCCTGCATCAGCGCCGCCTCGGCTTGCACGCGCTCAAACTCCGCGACCTGCAAGCCAAACTCGGCCGTGTGCAGCTCGCGCGTCAGCACGCTCACCTGGCTCTCGGCGGTGTCCCAGTCCTTCGTGGCAATCGCGCCGGAGCGCTTCAGTTCACGCGCGCGGACCACTTCTTTCTGCGCGAGATCCAGCGCCGCCTTCGCGCGATCGACCTGCGTCTCACGCTGCATCTTCGCCGCCTCGGACATCCGCACCCGCGCCTCGGCCTCGGCCCGCGCGCGGGGATCGAGGAAGCTCGCGGGCTGCGGCTGGATGCGCGCCAGCACGGTCTCGCCAGCCACGATGCGATCGCCCGCGCGCAGTTCGATGCGGCGGAGAAATCCCATGACCGGCGGCGACACGAGGTAGCGATGGCGGATGCGCGTCTTGCCTTCCTCGAGCACGGACACGGTGAGCGGGCCGGTGCTCACCGCCGCGAATTCGACGTCGATCGGCCGGGGACGCAGCGCATTCACCAACACAAAAACGAGCGCCCCGCCGATGAGATAAGGAATGGCCTTGCGCCACGGCGCTGGCTGGCGCGAGCGGGCGCGGGTGGGTGCGGCGGATATGCTGGATTTCATCAGTCTCTGGCTTTGAGGACTCCGAGGAGGTCGAGCTTGGCGAGGCGCTGGCTGACCACCGCGAAAGACAGAGCAGAAGAGCACAGCACGACGACGATCGCACGCGCATACGTGTGCGCCGTGAGCACGAGCGGCAGCCGCACGCTCTCGGTGCTCGCGGTGTGGACGATGGCTGCGGCGAGCTGCGAACCGATCCACAGCCCCGCCGGCAGCGCGAGCAGCGTGAGGATGGCGAGTTCGCTGAGCAGCACGCCCGCGACTTCGCGATGGGTGAAGCCGATGACGCGCAGCGTGGCGAGGTCGCGACTCCGTTCGGAGAGGGCGATGCGCGCGCTGTTATAGACCACGCCGAAGGACACGATGATCGCGAAGGTGAGGTAGATCGTGGTGACCATGCCGATCATTTCGCCGGTGCTTTTTTTGAAGCTGCCGCGCACGGCTTCCTTGATGAACACGCCGGCGACGCGCGGCGCTTCTTTCACCCGCTCGAGGAAGTCGCCCCAACGCGCCAGGTCCACGGTGAGATAGGCGCCGCTCACCGTCCCGCCTTCGCGCATCAGCCGCCGCAGCGCGCCGATCTCCATGTAGGCGGCGATGCCGGCGTAGTCGGTGATGGTGCCCTGGATCGTGGCTTCGAGCGTAGGGCGGCGGCCTTCCTGCACTTCGAGAATGATGCGATCGCCCACTTTGGCGCCGAGGATTTCCGCGAGCTTCGCGGAGACGAGCAAGCCGTCCGGCGGGAGCTCGACGGCGCGTTCCTTATCGTCGAGCAGGCGGTTCAAATACGCGTCGCGCGGCAGCCCGGTGATGCCCAGCCGGCGCGAGCGCGAGCCGAAGCGCAGGCGCGCGGGCACATTGCGAAACGGCTCGGCGATCATCACCCCGGGCAGCCGCCGGATGTCCGCGAGCGCCGCGGCGGAGCCGGGTTCGATGAGGCTCACGGTCACATTTTGCCGCTGCGCGACATCCCACTGCACGGAGAGCAGGTAGTTGATTCCATCGCCCATCGCGCCCGGCACGATCGGAATGCCGGTCGCCAGCGCGAGGCCGAACGCGGTGAAAAATGCCTGCCACGGCTTGCGCTCGAGATTGCGCAGCGCCATGCGAAACGTCGTGCTGAAGAGCTGCGCGACGCCGATGCGTTCCAGCCACGACGTGTGATAATCCGCCGGCGGTTCCGGTCGCATCGCCTCGGCCGGCGGCAGCCGCACGGCCTGTCGCACCGCGCCGATCACGCCGAGAAACGAAGTGCCCGCGCTGATCAGGAATGCGACACCGAACATCTGCCAGTCGGGATGAAAGTGCAGATCGGGAAACCGGAAGAAGCGGTGATACACGCCGACCACGGAAGTCCCGAGCATCATGCCCGCGCTGCCACCGACGAGGGTAGCCATCGTGACAATCACGATGGCGAATTTCAGATAATGCCCGCCGACTTGCGCCGATGAATAGCCGAACGCCTTGAGCTGCGCGATCTGCTCGCGCTGCAGGCGAATGAGCCGCGTGAGCACGGCGCTGGACATGAACGCCGCGATGCTGAGGAAGACCGCCGGAAAGGCGACGGAGAGGCCGCGCAGGACGCGCAATTCATCCGCGAGCCGCGTGGCCGAGGGATGATCGCGGCGATTGTAAGCGACGCGCCCGCCGTATGGCGCGAGCACGTGATCGAGTTCCGCCATCACGCTCGCTTCATCGCCGCCGGGCGCCACGTCCACGAGCACATTGTTGAACGCGCCATCGAGCTGGAATGCCTTCGCGAGCTCGCGCTCGTTCATCCAAAAAACGCCGAAGCGCCGGTTGTCCGGCAGCGTCTCGCCGGGCCGCGCCTCGAAGACGTACTCGGGCGACAGCGCGATGCCGACGATCTTCAGCCGCTCCCGCGCGCCGTAGATCGTCGCGTCGATTTCGTTCCCCGGCTCGAAGGCGTGCGCATCCGCGAAGGCCTCGCCGACGACGACTTCATTCGCCCGCCCGATCTCCGGCAGCCGCCCGCGGCGCAGGTAAAGGAGGTGCAGTTGCTGCGGCCGATCATCCGGCAATGAAAGGATCGTCGCATCGGCCGGTTCGGGCAGGCCGGGCAGGTCGAGCTTGGCCGCGCCGGTCACGCGGGTCTCCACCGCGGCCACGTCGGGAATCCGCGCGAGACGCGAGCGCAGGGCATTCGGCGCGCGCTTCAAGTCGCAGAAGACATCGGCAAAACGATGTTCCGTGTAGTAGGCGTCGCGCGTCGATTCGAGCGAAAGGATGAGGCTGCGCGACATGCACATCATCGCCAGCCCGCAGGCCATGACGACGCTGACCGCGACGGTCTGGCCTTTCATCTTCCCAATATCGCGGAGCAGCTTGAGATCGAGCGGACTCATTAGGAAATGACCAGTGGTCGAAGTCGCGTCACGAGCAGAGAAGCGGCGGCTTGGTCATTGGTTATTCCGTCACCACGCGAGCGAACGCACCGGACGGCGCGAACGATTCTCCCGGATATCGACGATGTGACCGTCGGACAAATGAATGACTCGATCGGCCATGTCGGCGATCACGGCATTGTGCGTGATGACCACCGCGAGCGTGCCGATCTCGACGTTCACCCGCTCGATCGCCTCCAGTACGGTGATACCGGTTTTCACATCTAGCGCGCCGGTCGGTTCATCGCAGAGCAAGACCTCCGGGCGCTTGGCGATGGCTCGCGCGATGGCCACGCGCTGCTGCTGGCCACCCGATAGTTGCGAAGGGAAATGGTCCATGCGGTCGCTAAGTTCCACGAGAGCCAGCGCGTCCTCGGGCGTCATCGGCTCGCGGGAAATCTCGGTGATCAGCGCGACGTTCTCCTTCGCCGTGAGGCTCGGGATGAGATTGTAGAATTGAAAAATGAACCCGACCGCATCGCGGCGAAAACGCGTGAGTTCGGCCTCGTCGGCGTCCGTGAGATCCTCGCCACGATAGCTGAGCGTGCCCGCGCTCGGCACATCGAGCCCGCCGAGGATGTTGAGCAGCGTCGATTTTCCGCTGCCCGAGGCGCCGAGGAGCACGATCAACTCGCTCGCGTAAAGATCGAGGTCCACGCCGTCGAGCGCGCGAATCTCCGTCTCGCCGCTCGGATACACCTTGGTCAGACCGCGGGCGGAAAAGATCGGCTCGCGTCCGTGATCCTCCCGCGGTTCCGCCGGCAGCACTGGCAGCGACGGGATTTCAGGCGTGGCGACTTCCATGGCAGTGACTGCCGCACAGTTTGGTGCGATCGGCAACCCCGGCATCGTCGGGAGCCACGGATTCGAGGGCAAATGACGCGCAGCCCTCGCCAAGCGAAGGGGAGCGGGTCGCATGGATGCGGTTCAACTTAGGACTATGAAGATTTCCCTCCTGCTTTGGCTCATTCTCGCCGCCAGCGCCGTTGCCGTTCCCAGCAAAAAGCCCGCGCCGACACTCGAACCCAAGCCACCGTGCTGTCGCGAGGGATTGCCGCCCGGCAAGTACTCGGAAAACTCCATCTTCACCCTGGATGCGAAGTGGACCTCGGACGTGGGAAAAGAAATCCGCCTCGACGTACTGCGCGGTCGTCCGCAGGTGGTCGCGCTCTTTTTCTCCAACTGCCAGCACTCCTGCCCGCTCATCGTGGCCGACATGAAGCACATCGAGAAAACATTGCCCGCGAAGGCACGGGCCAAGGTGGATTTCCTGCTGGTCAGCATCGATCCGGAGCGCGACACGCCCGCGGCGCTGCACGCCTTTCGCGAGAAATACAGTCTCGGGACGGAGCATTGGACGCTGCTGCGCGGCAGCGCCGACTCCGTGAAGCGTCTCGCGGAGATGCTCGGCTTCCGCTACTTCCCGGGATCGAGCACGCAGTTCGCTCATTCGCTGCTCATCACCGGTATCAACGGCGCGGGTGAGATCGTTTACCAGCAGTCAGGGATCGGCGTGGATTCGCGCGGAATGGTCTCGACGCTGGTACGGCTCGCGAAGTAGGCGGCTCAGGAATTCCCGATCAGGATTCCCGCGCCAAAGACGAGCAGGCCACCGAGGACGACCTGCACCAGCGCCGCGGCGAAGTTGTCGTAGATCCGCGCGTCTTCCTCCTCGGGAGCGCGATGGCGAGCGAGAGGATTTCGTCATGATGCGCGGCGGTGAAACTAGCGGAGCCGACACCGCACCTCCAAGCCCAGCGAAAGTGAGACCGCCACTGGACGCATGGCCTGAACTTGCACTTCCCGCTCCCGCGCGAAGCCATAGACTGCGCGCCATGAATCCGCGTTTCCACTGTCTGCTCGCCACCCTCTGCGTCGCGGCAGCGTGCCTTTCTTCCTGCACCCTCTTCGAGCCCGGCGGCCCTTCAGCGGCCATCACGGTGAAGGCGCGTTCGGCGTTCAATGTGACGGACGTAGTCGAACGCGTCTTTGTCGATGAAGGTTACCAGACGATCCTGCGCACGGGCGACGGCGTCACCTTCGAGCGCAAGGCGACGAAGACCGATCAGGTGCTCTACGGCGACTGGAACGAAGGCGAGGTAACGCAGCGCGCGAAGGTGACGATCGCCTCCAACGGCGAGGAACTTTATCGCGTGCGCTGCATTCCTTACGTTGTGCGCGATCCGCACGATGTTTCGTTTGAAGATCAGCACCGCCGCATGCAGCTCTATTCCTTCCACTACTCGAAGCTGCTGAAAGAAGTGCGCAAGCAGTGCGACGAGCTGTGGTTCAGCCGCGAGCCGGCCGCGTCGGGCGAGCCAGCCGCGTCAAACTAGGATTTCCCGCACCAGATTTCCGTACACATCGGTGAGACGGAAATCGCGGCCGGCATAGCGGTAGGTGAGCTTTTCGTGATCAAGGCCGAGCGCGTGGAGGAGCGTGGCGTGGAGATCGTGCATGTGGACCTTGTCGATGATCGCGTGATGGCCGAATTCATCGGTCTCGCCGAAGGTGATGCCCGGCTTGAAGCCGCCACCGGCGAGCCACACGGAGAAGCCGGCGGGATTGTGATCGCGGCCGGTGCCATTCTTCTCGGCGTAAGGCGTGCGGCCAAATTCGCCGCCCCACCAGACGATCGTGTCTTCCAGCAAGCCGCGCTGCGCGAGATCGGCGAGCAGGCCGGCGACCGGCTTGTCCACGGCCTTCGCGTGCTCGCCGTGCTTCTTCAAATTGGAATGCTGATCCCACGCCGGGTTGTTCGTGTTGTCGCCATAGTTCACCTGCACGAAGCGCACGCCGGCCTCGCACATCCGCCGCGCGAGCAGACACTGCCGGCCGAAATTGTCCGTCTCCTTTTCGCCGATGCCGTAGAGCGCGTGCGTCTCCGGCGTCTCTGCATCGACATTCAGCACCTCGGGCGCGGAGCCCTGCATGCGCCAGGCGAGTTCATAGCTGTTGATCACGGCTTCGAGTTCGCTCTCGCCCGGCTTGGCGCGGAGTTGCTCGGCGTTGATCTCGCGCAGCAGATCGAATTGCCGCGCGGCTTCCGCACCCGAACGTGCCGACTGCAAGTTGCGAATGCTCGCTTCCTTCGCCGGCACACCGGCGCGGCCGATCGCCGTCCCTTGGTAGATCGCGGGGAGGAAGGCATTGCCGTAGTTGCGCGGCCCGCCATTGCCGAGACTCGGGCTCAGCGTCACGAAGCCGGGCATGTTCTCGTTCTCCGTGCCGAGGCCGTAGTTCACCCACGAACCCATCGACGGGCGGACAAAGGTCGTCGTGCCGGTATGCAGGAAGAGCGTAGCCGGACCGTGCGCGATGCCCTCGGTGTGCATCGAGCGGATGACGCACATCTTGTCGGCGTGCTTCGACATTTCCGGGAAAAGACTCGACGCCCACAGCCCGCTCTGCCCGTGCTGCGAAAAATCCCAGAGCGATTTCATCACGCGCATTTGCGGGCTCGTGCCCGTCTTCGCGAGGCTGCGCAGATCGGCGAAGTCCATCATCTTCCCGTCGTCCTGCGCGAGGCGCGGCTTGTAGTCGAAGGAATCCACGTGGCTTACCCCGCCTTGCATGAAGAGGAAAATGATGCGCTTCGCCCGCGCGGGAAAATGCGGCGCTTTCGGCGCGAGCGGATTCACCACCGCCGCGCGCGCCTTCTCCTGCGCCGCCAGCCCGGCCAGCGCGAGGTAACCGAAGCCGCAGCCGAGGGTCTGCAGCGCGGAGCGGCGCGTGAATCCAGGCGGCTTCATCGGATGCTCGCAGGCTGGGCGATTCCCCGAGGGACGGGCGGCGGAAGTCAGGCGGGGAAACATAAGCAAGGTTTAACCAGATAAGTCCCGCGGGGCGAATTCTTGGACAACATTTTTCGGCTTCTCGCCGCCGCGTCACGGTCCCAGGGCCTCGATGAGCGCGCGCACCTCTGCGCGGATCTTTTCTTCGGTGGGCTCATCGAGCGTGTCGGCGATCACGGCAAAAAGCGCAGTGCGAAACTCCCTGCGCAAGCGGCAAACTTTCACCCGCACCGCACCTTCCCCCACGCCCAGCTCGCGGGCCGTGGCCGCGTAGTCTCCGCCGTCACCAGCATCGAGACCAAGGAAGCGGCGATAGGGCGCGAGCGCGCCGGAATCTCCCCGCGCGTCGAGAGCTGCTTCGAGACGGGCGACGGCGGCATCCATCGTGACGAGCGCCCAGGCGCGGGTGAATTCGCGCATCGGATCGTGGGGATCGGCGAGTTCGAGCGGAAGTGCTCCGTCGCCGTCCGGTGGATGAATCGAAACGTGGCTTTGCCCGCCACCGCGGCGCTGCGCCGAATGGCGTCGATGCAGGTCGTGCAGGTGATTGGCGAAGGCCGTGCAGAGAAAAGTGCGGAGCCGCCCGCGCTGCGGATCGGCGATGGCAAAGCGCTCGCGACGCAGGAACTCGGCGAGGAAGGATTGCGTGGCATCTTCCGCATCGGGAGCACTCAGCCCCATCCGGACCGCGAACGCGTGCAGCGGCTGCCAGTAAAGGCGGCACAACTCCTCGAGCGCCGCTCGCGCCGCGGGCTCGGCGGACGACGCGGCACGCGCCACGAGACTCCAGCGCGTCTCGCGAAAAGCGGATGGTGGCGTGGCAGTCGGCAGCATCACCACCACCGTTAACTCATCGGTTCCCGCCGGTCGTGGTAATTTTTCGCGCGAGGACCACGCGAAAGCCAAACGTGTGGCAACGCAGGCCGCGGTCGTAGGAAATCCGGCGGGCCGCGTCGAGCTTGTCGGGCTTCGTATCGCCCCAGCCTCCACCGCGCAGCGTGCCGCGTGACTCCTCGCTATCGGCCGTCCATTCCCAGACGTTCCCGCCGAGATCGTGCAGTCCACGGGCATTCCCGGCGAAGCTCCCCACCGGCGCCGTGAAGGCGTGCCCATCGCGATAGCCCGCGAGCACGGGCA
This sequence comes from Chthoniobacteraceae bacterium, assembly GCA_049690035.1. GTDB lineage: Bacteria > Verrucomicrobiota > Verrucomicrobiia > Chthoniobacterales > Chthoniobacteraceae > Chthoniobacter. The sequence goes on along the minus strand of JBAVML010000310.1, from coordinate 36,400 downwards.
GCGCGGCGTATTTGCCTCCGCTCTCCCGGAGTTCCTCGCTGGCGAAGTTACCCGCGGCACCGCGCGGCGGAAAATCGGCGCCCCACGGATAACGTCCACTCGGAAAAACCGCGCCGGCGTCGAGCCCGGCCGCAACATTCCACTCCGGGTTCGTCGGCAAACGATATTGATCTTCCGCGCCGATCAGCTCGGAAGCTCTCTCCCGCTCGGTGAGCCAGGCGCAAAAGGCGGTCGCCTGGGTCCGCGTCACACCGACCACCGGATGTTCATCCGTCTGCGGAAAGCCTGGATCCTTCCAGCTCGCCTGCACCTCCTGCCATCCCTCGTCGCCGCCGGTGAAGTTCACCCACATCGACAACGGGCCGGTGTAAATGCGGAGCGCGCTGGCATAGGTGGAAAAATCGCGCACCCGCGTTTCCGTCGTGCAAAACAGCACGCCGGGAGTGCCGCTCGGGACGAAACGCAGACCAAGGCTGTTGGTGAAAGAAACCGGCGGCGGCGAGCGATCGGCGCCTCGCGCGGGAGCCACGGGCGCTGAACCGGTCTCACGTCGTGGCCACCCGAACCAAACTGCGAACGCGGCGAGGCTCGGAATCAGCAGTAGCAACGCAAGCCAGGCACGTCGTCGCGGCCGCCGCAGGTCGCACTTTGCCAGATCGGCAGACAATTCACGCACCGCCGCGTAGCGAGCCACCGGATCGCTTTGCAACGCGCGCGTGACGACGCGATCGAAAGCACGGGCGTCCGGGGCGAGTTGCGCGAGCGGACGGAAGACACCGCGGGGAAGCTGACCGGTGAGCAGTTCGTAAAGCATCACGCCGACGCTGAAAATATCTGCCCGATGATCGACCACCGCCGCGGGCTGCGTCTGTTCGGGCGCCACGTAATCCGGCGTGCCGAGCAGCACCCCGGACGAAGTGAGCGGGGCGCACGGCTCCTCACCGGCGAGCCGCGCGATCCCAAAGTCCGTCACCTTCACACAGCCCGTCGCATCGAGCAGGATGTTCCCCGGCTTGATATCGCGATGGACCACGCCGCGGGCGTGCGCAAACTCGAGCGCGGCGCACACCTGCCGCACCACGGCGAGCGCCTCGGCCGGCGGCAGCTTTCCCGCCTGCAGACGCCGCGCGAGATCGGTCCCATCCACGTACTCCATGACGATGAAAAAGTGCCCGTCGTCCGCCTGTCCAAAGTCATGCACCGCGACGATGTGCGGGTGGGTGAGCCTCGCGAGCGCCGTCGCTTCGCGTCGAAACCGCTCCGCGAAGTCCTCCTGCACGCCCAGTTCGAACGGCAGCAGCTTGATCGCCACGAGCCGATCGAGCGATTTCTGCCGCGCTCGATAGACGGCACCCATGCCCCCACGCCCGATCAAGGCCTGGACTTCGAAACCGGGAAACAGCGACGCGATCGCCGAGGGTTCGGCAGGCGTCCACGCGACACCCTCGCCGCCATGGGTCAGCGCCGCTTCCAACGCGCGGCGCACCCGCGCGTTCCGGTCGTCGATTTCAGCCATGGACGCGCGAACGGTTCATGGACAAAACGCTGCGGCACACCACGCGAAAATCCAACTGCGGAATCAGCGCCGCTCCGGGAAAGGCAGGATTTTCACCCACCGCTGAAACAACCGCGCGGAGAAATGCGTAGAAAATGGTGAGCGCAGGTCTCGCCATGAAAACGTCTCCACCAAATTCCTTCACCCTCTTCGCCATCGCCGTCTGGATTTCCCTCCTCGCCGCGTTGCTCACACCGTCGATTTCCCACGCTCAGGCGCCGGGCATCATCACTTATCAGGGCCGCATTACGAACAATGGCACAAGCTTCAGCGGCACCGGGCAGTTCCGGTTTCTCATCTACCGCGATGGAATGCCGCCAGCGAGCCTGTGGAGCCACGACAGTTCGAGCCTCAGCGGCGCGATGCCGGCGACCGCGGTATCGCTGCCGGTGACGAACGGACTCTTCGCCGTGGGGCTCGGCGATACCGCGGTCCCGGGCATGACCGTTCCCGTTCCGTCGCCGATTTTCGCGAACGCGAGCCTGCGGGTGCGCATCTGGTTCAGCGATGGCGTCATCGCGCCGGCAGTCATCGCCGATCACGCGATCACTTCGGTCGGCTACGCATTCTTTGCGCAAAGCGTGGCGGATGGCAGCATCACCAGCGGCAAGCTCGCCACGGGCGCGGTGAACAGCACGGCGCTGGCGAATGACGTGACGTTCACGAACCTGCGGCTCGACAGCAGCGGCACTGAAACCATGGCGCTCAACGCTTCGACCGGCGCCGGGCAGGGCGGCCTGCTCACGTTTCGCAACGGGCTCGGCGCATCCACGTTCGTTCTCGATGCAGACACGACGGGCCGCGGCAGTTCGCTGGCGATGTCGAGCGGTTTCGGGATCGAGACGGTCACGCTCGATTCGCATATCGGCGGCGCGGGCTCGCTGGTGCTCCACGACGCGCAGAATTTCCCGACGGTGCAGATGCTCTCGGCCACCGCGTTCAGCGAGGGTGCGCTGCTGACGATGCGGAATGGCTTCAATCACACGACCGTGAGCCTCGACGCGGACGCGAGCGGCAATGCGGCCGCGCTCGCGCTTTACAACAACGCCGGGAATCTCACGGTGCTGGTCGATGCCGACGAGGGCAACGGCATCGGCGGCATCATCGAGGTGAACAATCAATCCGGCTCGAAGCGCGCGGAACTCGACGGTCAGGGCGCCAGCGGCGGCGGCGAACTCGTGCTCATGGCGGCAAACGGGACGACGACGGTGAACATCCGCGGTGGCGAAACCGCGACGACCGGCAGCCTTCTCGAAATGTACAAAGCGGATGGCACACGCACGGTCTGGATCGACGCGGATTCGGCCGGCGAGGGAAAGGTCACCACGCAAGTGCTCGAGATCACCGGCGGCGCCGATTTCTCCGAGAACTTCGACATCACCTCGGCCGACGCGCAGCCCGGCATGCTGGTGAAGATCGATCCGGCGCACCCGGGTGAACTCACGGTCAGCGACCGCGCCTACGATCGCGCGGTGGCCGGAGTGGTCAGCGGTGCGGGCGGCGTGAAGCCCGGCGTAATGATGGGCCAGCGCGGCACGGCGGCGAATGGGCTGCACCCCGTGGCGCTCACCGGCCGGGTGTATTGTCTGGTCGATGCGGACCGCGGAGCGATCGCTCCCGGCGATCTCATCACGACCTCCGACACGGCGGGCCACGGGATGAAGGCCGCGGACTCCGCCCAAGCGCAGGGCGCGATCGTCGGCAAGGCAATGACGCCGCTCGCCGGCGGCCGCGGGCTCGTGCTCGTGCTCGTCTCGCTGCAATGAACCGTGCGGACTTCGCGATGAAACTCACGCCGCTCTTCCTTGCCGCGCTGCTCGGCGCCGCCCGCGCTGCCGAAGTGGTTACCGGTCCGCCGGGGCTCGATGCCTCATCTTATCTCGGGACGCTGCCCCTCTCGCCGCTCACGCCGATGCTCGAGCAGATGCCGCTGAAGAATCGCCTCGATCTCAGTGTGCGCTTCCGCAACGACACCGGCGCACTGGCCGCCTACACCGGCGGCACCGTGACGTTTCGCACAGCCGACGGCCAGTCGCTCATGGCGGCGCCGCTCTCGAAGTCGGAATTCCTCGAACGCGCGACGCTCTCGTCGGCCCCGGGGTTTCAACAGGGGCAGGTCCACGTCTTTTTTTCCTCGCACAACAACGTCACCCTCACCGGCCTCGCGCGTTCGCTGCTCGACGGCCGCATCGTCGCGGGCGGCTGGGGCGATCGGGTGGACAATGGCAACCGGCAATTCATCGTCGCCCGGCTGCTGATCGACGGGACGCTCGACGCCAGCTTCGACACGAACGGGCTCAAGGCCGCCGCCTTCGGCCAGGCCAACGCGGTGGCGATGCAAAACGACGGGAAGATCGTCGTCGCCGGCACCTACGGCGCGGACTTTCGCGTGCAGCGGTTGAATTTCGATGGCAGCGACGACGACACCTTCGGCAACGGGGGCACTCGCACCACTCCTTTAGGCGCGCAAGCGGAGGCATTGGCGGTGGCGGTGGATGGAGCGGGGCGCGTCGTCGTCGTCGGGCGCGTCCACAGCGGCGGCGTGTGGCAGCTCGCGCTCGTGCGTTATCTCTCAACCGGCGTGCTCGACTCCACTTTCGACGGCGACGGCATCGTGACCACCGATGTCGGCACCTCGACTTCCGAGGCCGCGCTGGCGCTGGCCATCGACGCGAGCAATCGCCCCGTCGTTGCCGGTTGGGCCACGGTGAGCGGTCGGCGGCGCATGCTCGTCGCGCGCTATCGCACGGGCGGACAACTCGACACTGCCTTCGGCGGCACCGGCGTCGTGGTGTCGGCCTTTACCGGCGCCAGTGACGTGGAAGCACGCGCCGTGGCGATCGACGGCAGCGGGCGCATCGTGGCCGGTGGCGCGGCGACGATCGCCGCGGAGCAACGGTTCGCGGTGGCGCGGTTCACCGCGGCGGGTGCGTTTGACGCGACCTTCAGCGGCGACGGGCAGGCGATCATCGACTTCGCGAGAACTAGTGATGAAGGCTTCGCGGGGATCGCGACCTTCGGCGATGAAGTCTATGCCGCGGGGCGCGGCGGGGGCGGCGAGACGGACTACTTTTCGGTCGCGCGCTTCGATGCGACCGGCGCGCTCAACGCGCAATTTTCCAACGATGGAAAACTGAACATCAACCTTTTCGAGGGCGAGGCGCTCGCGGACACCGCGGCGATGGGCGCCATCGTCACCCTGCCCGTCGGCGACATCGTGGCGGGCGGCTCTGCGACGATTGACGGCGTCGCGCGGTGGGTGCTCGCGCGCTACAATCCAGACGGCACGCCGGACGTCTCAGCCACAGTGCCGCCGGGCGCCGAGGTGACGATCGAATTCTCGGACTTTCCCTTCACCACCGACATCAACGAAACCCCGTTCGATGGCTTCGACCCAAAGCACACGCCCGCGCAAATGGACGTGGAGCTGAACTTCGCGAGCTTCGCGCAGCCGCTCAGCATCACCGGCATCGCGTTGCGGACCGTGACGCAGAATGCGCAGGCGTATCGCTTTCCTGTGCATGATCCCACGGTGGCAGGTGCGAAGTGGGTGGCCAGCGGCGGCCACGAGCGCGGCACGCCGCATGGCAATATCGGCTCGCAACGTTTTCACTGGGACATTCACGCCGAGATCGGCGGCAACTCCAGCTTGCCGGACGCGGATCCCGCCACCGCGCAGACCTTCTGGGAGGGGCACCCGAGCGGGAACTACGACACCGCAAAGGCCTACACGGCCGGGGAATTGCCGAACTGCCAGATCGCTTGGGGCCAGCCGGTTTATGCGATGGGATCGGGCACGGTCGTGCGGTCGTTCAATGACAAGGAGGACAACTTTCCCATCCACGACAAGACCTTCGGCGACGGTGCAGGCAACTCGGCGGTGATCGATCACGGCAACGGCGAATACGGCGTCTATGCCCACATGCAGAAGGGCAGCGTGACCGTGACGGCGGGCCAATTTGTGATCGCGGGCACCCAGCTCGGCTTGGTGGGAAACAGCGGCAGCTCCGACGGACCGCATTTGCACTTCGGGCTGGTGGATGCTCCGGGAGCGACCTCCTGGGGGAATTCGCAGAGCCGGCCGACCTATTTTATTGACGCGAAATTTTCCACCTCCAGCGGCGGTCCGGTCGTGCGGCAGCTCCGCGCCGCGCCGCGGGATGGTGAAGTGATCACGATCGACCCGAGCGGCATCCCCTTTGCCTCACCGGGCACGCTCTACGGGCCGGGCCTCGTGAATGAGGTCGCGGGCGTGCATGATTCCGTCGCCACCGTGCAGCGGCTCGTGCCGCCGGTGAGCGTGCAAGGCAGCATCGGCTCCACCCTAGGCACTGCGCTGGCCGATGGCGGCGATGTAATCGAAGACGTGTACCGCTTCAACGTCACGCAGGCCGGCACGGTTTGGGTGCGGCTTGATTTTACTACCGGCAACGATCTCGACGTGTTGCTCTACGATTCCAAACTGCAGGCCGTACTGCCCGCGGCGGGCAAGTCGCTCGCACGACCCGAAACGATCATCGCGAGCCTGCCGGTGGGCGTGTACTATCTGTGCGTCTCGCGCTACGATCCCGCGGGAAATGCGCCGGTGAATTACACCCTTAACCTCGGTGTTTACCAAGGTGGCCGCGACATCTACGTGGATTGGGAGGGGCTCTGCGCGGTGCCATTCGGAGATCAAGTTTGCGCCGGCGGCTGGGGCGGTCCGTTTCCGACCGTGAAACAAGGCGACGAGGCGTCGTTCACCGGCTGCCGCATTTTCGTCCGCGGCGGCAACTACCCCGAAAGCATCGTCCTCCGCAATCCCGCCGTGATCCGCTCATACAACGGCACCGCCACGATCAATCCGCCATGAAAGCCGCCTCTTTCGCTCTCCTGCTCAGCATCTGCCAGACCTCCGCCCAATACCTCGTCGACTGGTCCACGATGGACGCCGGCGCAGGCAGCGGCAGCGCCGGCGCCTTTGCCATGGAGGCGACGCTCGGCCAGCCCGATGCGGCTTTCGGCGCGGCAGGTAGCTTCGCGTTTTTCGGCGGCTATTGGAGTCTGCCTGAAGAGCCATTGCCACTGCTCCGGATCTTTCGCGTGGATGCGGATGTCGTTCTCGCGTGGCCGTATCCCTCGACCGGCTTTCTCTTGCAGACCTCGCCCGAACTGTTGCCACCGGCGTGGCTCGACGTGGCCACGCCGCCGGTCACCGTCGGCCCGGAAAATCAAGTCACCTGGGGCCCCGCGAGCGTACGCCGTTTCTTCCGCCTGCATCGACCGTGATACGAAGCTGCCTGGGTGAATCGATGGTCACTCGAGGTAGCGGAAATCGACGCAGGCAAAGAGCATCTGGTGCAACTCCGCCCAGGCGTCCGGCGTCGCGTTCATTTCAAGAAAGCTCCGGCATTTCTCCCGCTCCGCGGCGGACGGCGCACGGCCGAGCGTGCGGCGGAAGGCGGACGCGATGCGCTCATCATCGGTGCCCGGCACGGCGAGCGTGCGTTCGGCGGCGGCCTTGGCCTGCTCGATGACAAACGGGTGGTTGAGGAAAAAGAGAGCCTGCGGAGCGACGGTGCTCACGTTGCGCTGGCCGGCGGATTGATTGATGTCGCCGAAGTCGAAGACCTCGAACAGCTCCAGCCGTTTATTGCGAAACGCCGGGGTGTAAACGCTCCGGCGTTTGTCCGCGAAGACGTAGCTGTATTCCGTGTTCTGCGCGGTGAAGCTGTTCGCGTCGATATCGCCCGCGCTGCCGATATTCAGTCCGCCGATCTTGAGCTCGAGCTGCCCGCTCGCCGCGAGCATCGTGTCGCGGATCTGCTCCGCATCGAGCCGGCGGCGATTGGCGTGGGCGAAGAGGCGGTTCTCCGGATCGGCAGCCGAAGGCGCCGCGACCGCCTGCTGCCAGGTCCGCGAGAGGACGATTTCGCGCACCAGCTTCTTCACGCTCCAGCCCTCGGCGACAAAGCGCGTCGCCAGATGGTCGATCAATTCCGGATGCGACGGCTTCTCGCCGGTGGTGCCGAAGTTATCCACGGTGCGGACCAGCCCGGTGCCGAAGAGCCACGTCCAAACACGGTTCACGAAGACCCGCGCCGTTAGCGGATTGTCCGCGCTCGCGATCCAGTCGGCGAGTTCGCGGCGGCCGCTCTCCTTCTCGGGCAACTCCGGCGGCGCCCGCAGCGCCACCTGTAGAAAACCGCGCGGCACCGCTTCGCCACGTTGCTTCTCGATCCCCCGGACGCGGATCTGCGTACCGGCGATCTCCGGCGCATCCGCCACCGCCATCGCCGTCTCACGCGCTGGCCCTTCCTTGGTCAGCTTCTTGAGCTGCGCCTCGAGCTTCTTCACTTGCTGCGCCGCGGTGGACTCGGCCGGCGGCGCGTCCTTTTTTTCCGCGACCTCTGTGCCCTCCGGCAGCAGTTGCAGCGCATCGATGGTTACATATTTCTTCGTGCCTTCATTCGACACCAGCACGTAACCCGCGCCGTCTTTTTCGAAGCGGAATTTTCCGAGCGAAATGAAGCGGCCATCGATCGGCGGCACCTGCGTTTCATCGACGAAGATCGTCTCCTCGCCGTCGGCGTGAAAGACGGTCACGCGCACGTTGTTCGCGCGGTTTTCATGCGACGAATAGGCGAGCCGCACGTCGTACTTGCCGGTCGCTGGCACGGTCGGCGTGAAGGTCACGGTCTTCTCACCTTTGCCCTCGTTTTCGTCCGTCAGGTAATACTCGCCGATGTAGGTCCGCACAAACGTCGAGTGCTTCCACTGGCCGACGACTTTTGCATCCGCGTCGTCGATCACGATGCCGGGAAGCTCCTTCGGCGAAATCGATATGCCGGGCTGCGTCGTAGCCTGGCTCAGTGCTTTTGAGGCCTCGGCCTGCGCCGCCTTCGCCTTCTCGATCTCCCGCTCCAGCGCGACCACTTTTTGCTCGTGTTCGCGCAGCGCGATCTCGGTCGGCCCGTCGCCCGGCAGCGGCGCGGCGATCCAGCGGGCGACGTTGTCGGTGTAATTGAAGAGCGTCTTGGTGGACGCAAAGATGCCGGCCAGCGCGTAGTAGTCGCGCTGCGGCACGGGATCGAATTTGTGATCGTGGCACCGCGCGCAGCCGATGGTCTGGCCGAGGAAGGCGCGGCCCATCGTCTCGAGCTGTTCGTCGATCACATCGAAGCGGAGCTGCTGCTTGTCCTGCTCCTCGTAGTTCGTCGGCCCGAGCGCGAGGAATGCGGTGGCCGTGAGCTGTCGCCGCGCGTCGGCGGGCGTGGCCGCGGGCAGCAGATCGCCGGCGAGCTGCTCGCGGATGAAGCGATCGAAAGGCACGTCGGCATTGAAGGCCTCGATCACGTAGTCGCGATACCGCCACGCATCCTTGAAGAGCAGCGTGCGCCCGCCGCCGCTGGATTCCGCGAAGCGCGCAACATCGAGCCAGTGGCGGCCCCATGTTTCGCCGAACTGCGGACTGGCGAGCAGCTCGTCGGTGAGATTGCGGATTGCGGATTGCGGATCGCGGATTGAAGCAGCAGCGAATGCATCGAGCTGTTCCGGCGTCGGTGGCAGGCCGATGAGATTGTAGTAAAGCCGACGCGCGAGCGCTGCGGGCGCAGCGTCCGGCGCGGGACTGGCGCCCGCAGCTTCGATCTTCGCGAGGATGAAGCGGTCGAGATCGCTGCGCGGCCACGCCATGTCCTTCACCGCCGGCACCGACGGCTTTTGAATTGGCACGTAGCTCCAAAATTTCCGCCCTTCCTCGATCGTCAGCCCGCGCTGCTTTTTCGCCACGACCGCACCCTCGCGCGGATCGGGCGCGCCCATTTTCACCCACTCCTCCAGCACCGCGACTTCCTCCGGCGGCAGCTTCTTTTTCGGCGGCATCTCGAGATCGCGATCCTTCCAGCGAATCGCGGTCACGAGCAGGCTTTCCTCCGGCTTGCCCGGTACGAGCGCCGGCCCCGTGTCTCCGCCCTTCACCCAGCCCGCGCGCGAATCCAGATGCAGCCCGCCTTTCACTTTCTTCGCATCGCTATGACACTCCAGGCAGCGCTCGGCGAGGATCGGCCGCACCTTTTTCTCAAAAAACTCGGTCCTGGGGTCGGCAAATCCGCGCACGCTCAAGGCGAGCACGACAGCAAACGGGAATGCGTGGCGGGGAAACATGGGAACGTCTGTTAGATAAGTCCGCCGAAGACCGGCTTTGGACAAAAATTTTCCGCGTCCGCCGATCCGCCGGCGCTACTTCACCCGCGTCTCGAACGAGCGGGTATGACCGGTGGCGGGAATCGCGACGTTGTAAGTCTTCGCGCCAGGCGCAACGGTGAGCTTGATGTAGTGAGCGTCGCAGGCCTCGAGCAGATTCGCGATGCAGTCCTCGGTCGTGTTGTTCTCCGCATCGTCGCGCACATTTCTGTGAAGTTGATACATCGCCTGCAATCCGGGCGAAGACTTCAGCGCCGCGACCGTGGACGCTTCGGTGCCTTTCTTTGGGCCGTTGTTCATCACCGAGACGGTCGGGGCGAGGCTGTGGACGAAGACGGGGTTGTTGCTCACGTCGAGGCCGTGGTGATCGACCTGATAGACATCGACCTGTCCGACCCGGTTGACCGGGGTGACGAGCGCGGCTTCGACGTTCCACGTGAGGTCGCCGCCGTCGAAAAAGCGGAAGCCGCCGAAGTCGAGCCGCAGCGCGACGCTGTTCGCGTTGTCGCTCGCGTCTTTCGGTTGCTCGACGTTGTTCGCGGCGAGCGGATTGGGCGGCGCACCCGCGGGCGCATCGATGAGCTGCTGATTCGCGGCGAGGCAGCGGAGCGTGAGTTTCGGGCCAGCGGTTTGTTTCAAGGCGATCTCGGTGCCGGCGCGGATGGTGTCGCGGCCGTCGGCTTTGAAGTTGCGATACGGCGCGATGGTGATCGGCCAGCGAGTGTTGTCGGCGCGAGCGTCCGGGTCCGTCTCGGGGATGCCTTTGTCATGCACCTGGCCGATGGGGATGAGGGCGGAGAGTTCCGCCGCGCCGCCGAAGTGATCGACGTGAAAGTGTGTGGTGACGAGGTGATCGATCTTCTTCAAACCAGCGACTTCGGTGGCCACCTTCGCGATGCGCGCGGGGTCGCGCTCGAAGGGATTGCCGGAATCGATGAGCACCGACTCGCCCGCCGGGGTGACGATGAGCGTGGCGCCGCCGCCTTCCACATCCACCCAGTAGATATCGAGCGTGCGATCCGCCAGAGCTGCGGACGCGGTGAGGTTGATCAGGAGGAGGAAGGCGGCAGCGACAAGTCGCGAAGCGAGGCGGTTCATGTGGGGAAGGTGAAGCGAGTCCGGTCGTAGTAGCTCGGGCTGAGTGAAGCAGGAAGCCAGGAAACCCGGAAAAAGCCTGTCCAAAATGAACGCGCGACGGACTACACGAGAGGAAGCATTCGTCATTTCCCATGTCCCCACCCGATCGCGCCGAGGAATTTGTCTTTCTGCTCGCCCGCCACGAGCGGCTGCTCGGCGCCTATGTGATGACGATGGTGCCGCATCCCGCGGACGCCGACGACATTTTGCAGGAAGCCAAAGTCGTGATGTGGCGGCATTTTGCGAAGTTCGAGACGGGGACAAATTTCGGCGCGTGGGCGCGCAAAATCGCGTTTCACCAAGTGCTCGCGCATCGCAAACGCAAGCAGCGCGACCGGCTCGATTTCAGCGAGGATTTTCTCCGCACCGTCTCGGAGGAGGTGGAAGCGAGCGCCGATCACCTCGAACGCCGCGCGCAGGTCTTGCACGATTGCATCGCCAGGCTGCCCGCGGAGCACCGCGATGCGCTCCACCTTCGCTACCACGAAAACCTTTCGCTCGAAGACATGGCCGCGCGTCTCAGCCGCACCGTCGGCGCGCTCTACCGCTTGCTCAGCCGCGTGCGTCACGTCCTCCACGAGTGCGTGACGAAAAACATCGCCCGTCCCGACCATGAACTCCCAGCCTGACCCGCACGCCGAGCTGCTCGGACTGTGCGACCGCCTGCTCGACGGAGACCTCGCCGACACCGACCGCGCGCGTCTCGAGTCGCTGGTGCTCACCGACCCGGAGCAGCGGCGCTGCTACGTCGAGTATCTGCACCTCCATGCCGCGCTGCGGCAAAATGCCAGCCGGCTCGGCGACGTCGCGCTGGCCGAAATGCTACGCACCCTGCCGGACGAATCGCGGATCGTGCGCCCGCGCTTTCACTGGCCGCTGAAGCTCGCCGCGGCACTGCTGCTGAGCGCGGGGATCGCATGGGGCGTGTTTGCTTTCCGCGCCAGCGAGGCTCCGCTCGCCACACTCGTGGAGGTAAAGAACGCGCGCTGGGAAAGCTGCTCGCTGCCCACGGAGCCCGGTTCGAAGCTCGGCCGCGGACGGCTGCAGCTCGTCGATGGACTCGCCCGCGTTATGTTTCGCAGCGGCGCGGAAGTCTCGCTGGAGGGCCCCTCGGAATTGGAGCTGATCAATGGCAACGCGTGCTTCCTCCACTCCGGCGCGCTCGTCGCGCATGTGCCGGAGCCAGCGCACGGGTTCGTCGTCGCGACCGCGCACGCGCAGCTCATCGATCACGGCACCGACTTCGGCATCAGTGCGGACGTCACCGGTCGAGCGCAGGTGCAGGTATTGCAGGGCGAAGTGGAGCTTCGCCACGATCGCAGCGGCGAAACGCTGCAGCTCGCCACGCGGCAATCCGCGTCGATCACGCCCGAGCGTCTGAACTCGCGGAGCAAGGACGAGACGGAGCCGGATCGCCACGCCTTCGCGCGAACGGAAGCGCGCGCCTCGACCGTCACCCTCACCACGAGTACCGGCGCGGGCGACGCCGCCTACGCCGTCTCCCCGAACAGTCCGACGCACTTCTCTGACACGTTGCTGCTGCTGAAGAACTCGCCGGATGCCAAATACCGCCGCAAAGCGTTTCTCCGCTTCGACCTCGACTCTCTCGCGGACCAGCACATCGCCAACGCCACGCTCACGTTGAACTTCGAGGCGACCGGCTTCGGCTACGCCACGCTCACCGGCGAATCCACCTTCGCCGTTTATGGCGTGACCGCCGATACGCAGGACGCCTGGAGCGCCGCCACCCTGACTTGGGAAAATGCACCCGCCTTCAACCCCGAGGCTGGCGCGGTCGATCTCGCGAGCGCGAAGAAGCTCGGCACCTTCACGCTCCCCGCCGGCGTGGTCAGCGGCGCTTTTTCGATCGCCGATCCTGCGCTGGCTGAATTCCTCAACGCGGACGTGAACCGACGCGCCACGCTCGTCGTGGTGCGCGAAACCTGCGAGCCGCGCCTCAACTCAGCGGTCCACGGCTTCGCCGGAAACCATCATCCCACCCTCGCGGCGCCGACCCTGCGTCTGACGCTGGCGGAACGTTGAAACGAGCGGGCCAGCGCGGCCTATGGCGCGCAATCGACGCGGCCGAATTCCTCGGCGTGCCCGGAAAGGAAGTTGATTTCCGCAGCCGTGAGCGGGGACGCTCCGGGCGTCCGAGCACCCACCTCCGTCCCGCCCACTGTCTCATCGATGGCGCGCACGATTCCCAGGCACTCGGGGACCACCACCGGCGCGCCGCATTGAGGGCAATTCAATCGGCGTCCCTGCCAGCGCGCATCGATGATCAGCTTCGTGTCGCACTCGCCACAGAGAAATTTGACCTCCAGAGAGAGGACCCCGGGAGGCAGCGTCTCCTCCGCCACCACGCTGCTCGAGGGAGAGAAGCCGGTCGCCCGGCTTTGCAGTTGGGCCTGCTGGTTGGAGCCAGTTTCAAACATCGAGATGATTGGTAAGGAACGCACCGGAGCTTTGGCAATCGACCGCCCTGCGCGACCTTTGAGCTGCGCCCACAATATGTTGGGCTCGGGCCAAAATCAAGACCCAGCATATGGTATTATTCGGCACGCTCAGCGCCTACACCCTGACCGCCAGTTCTACACGATGCGGCCTTCGATGACTTTGAGGCGCACACTTTCCCGCGGGGCGATCCCGGCCTTGCGTTTGGAATTGGCGACGGTGTCGCGGTACTCGCCGGAGGTTCGTTTGCGGATGAGTGTGGACGAAACGGCCCGCGACACATCGCTCATTTCGAGGCCGGTTGCCTCTCGGCACTTCGGGCAAAAGGCCCACGTTCCCCCGACCTCGGCGCTGGACGAGGTGTCTCTTGCACTGGCGATCGGCCGGAAGAGCACCTCTGTGCCGCACGTCGGGCAGTAGCCGCGCAGATTCCGCACTTCGTTCTTTTTCCACTCCCAACGCCAGTGGAAGCCGTCCACCCAATCCTCCGTGTAGGAACTCCACGCCGGTTTCTCCAATCCACGAATCCACTGCACGGCAATGACGAACAACACGAGGGCGGCGAGGGTGTAATACCACGGCATCATCTCCTTGCGGCTGATCGTGCCGCGGCGGGTGGCACCGGATGACGAGGCGATCGCCACTGGTAAGACAGGAAGCCCCCCACTGAGCAACGCCAGTCCCCCGCCGGCTTGGCTCAGTGGCCCGTCGGGCGCCGGCTCCAGCGCGGGAGCGGTATTCGAAAGCAAGCTCGCCAGCGGCGCCGTCTCGCGCAGACGGCGGAGTTCGATCGTAGGCGAAGTGTCGCCGATGCCCGGCGGTTGCGGCTCCGGGCCCGGCAGTCGATTCACCACCGCAGGACCGCTGACGATCGCTGGCGGGTGGTCTGCTTGAGCGGCGTTTTGGTTCGCCTTCAAATCGGCCATCTCCGCGTCGTGCGGCTCTCCGCCTTTCCCGGAGACGAGAGACTTCCGCCCGTTCTTCTCTTCTTTCGTGGCGGCCATCGAACGGGCTGGCGGCTGCGCACCCCGATCTTTGCCCTTCCGTTTCGGTTCTCCAGTCGGCGGGATTTCTGCCGTGGATCGAGTCAGGAAAACGCGTCCACCTTTACTGGCCGCGATGGTGGCCCCCCTGGCACCCGCCTTGTTCACTAGGGTTCCCTTCTCACGCGCGGCCGCTTTTGATTTCTGCGAGCTCTTGGCGGGATCTCCTTTGGCGCCGAGAAAATTCGTCGCCTCGCTCGCGCTTCGGAAGAGGCCTCGATTCGCGCCGACCGGCTCCACAGCCGGCAAGCTGGCGAGCAATCCCAACGCGAGCGCGAGGCTGGGGATAAATGATTTCGCCATGAGGAACGGAGGGTGGGACGAGATCAGTCGAAATGATGGTGCTCGTGGCTGGTCGATTTCGTTTTCGCCGATCGGGCGGTGCGAAGCAAGATGGCTAATCGCGGGCAGTGCATGGGTCAGTAGCTGACGATCACTCCGAGGTGAGCTGCGCCGCTATCGCCGGGATGCAGCGCGCTCGTCTCGAGCTGCCAGCCGTAATCAAAGCGGACCGAAACGTAAGGCGTGATGGCATAGCGCAATCCCAGGCCGACACTGGCGAGATCGGTGCTCCCCGGTTCGCCCGGCAGCGCCTGATGGATGCGCGCTTTTCCGTAGTCGACGAATGCGAGCAGTTGCAGTTGATCGTTGAGCGCGGGGGAATCCGCCGCGTCCTTTCCTCCCCCGCGGACACGGAAGAGGCTCACCGGCGGCGACCGCAGTTCGGCGGAGAGCAAATACCCGGAGTCGCCACGCGCCTCGCGTTCATCGTAGCCGCGCACGGTGTCGTAGCCGCCGACGCCCACTTGCTCGCTCGCCTGAAGGTTGCCATTCGACCACTGCGCGACTGCTTTCAGCCGCAGCGAGCAGCCCGCCGGCAGCTTGTTGATCCGCTCGAGATTGACCCGGCCGTAAACGTAGTCGGCGTGGGAGAAAGCGCTCGCCTGCTGGTAAACTTCGGTCGTGTTGTTCGCGGTGACTCCGCCCGGGCTGTAAAACGCGGTCCCCGAAAGCGAGGTCGAGCCCCATCGATCCCTGGCCTGCGCCTCGTAGCCGCCGACCACCTGCGCCACATCCACATCGGAGCGAAAGGCCTGCGTTCCGCCGAAC
Organism: Chthoniobacteraceae bacterium; assembly: GCA_049690035.1. Classification (GTDB taxonomy): domain Bacteria; phylum Verrucomicrobiota; class Verrucomicrobiia; order Chthoniobacterales; family Chthoniobacteraceae; genus Chthoniobacter. Next base: position 20,914 of record JBAVML010000310.1, on the reverse strand, counting down.
TCCAGGTCGTTGTTCATCCGCTTGAAATCAGCGCCGACGAACAAATCGTGCGTCAGCTTGCCGATGGATCGCAGCGGCGCCGTGTAGCGAAAGCTCGCCTGCCAGCTTCGCCCGCCCTCATGGAACGTCTGGCCATCGACCTCCGGATCCGCGCTCGATTCCGAGTAGGTGCCAAACACCGACAAGGTGTGACGCCACGGCAGCGGCGCGGTGTAAATCGCGGAATGCGCGCGCAGCCCTTCCGCATCGCTGCTCGCCGTGAACTGATAGCTCAGCTGGTGGTCGAGCCCGAAGGCATTGCCCCAGTTGAACCCCGTGAGCCAGCGATCCAGGCCCGTGACTTCGTTGCCGGAATTCTCGTATCCCGCGTAAACCCGGAGCGGAAAACGGTCGCGCACTTTCAAGACCACATCGGTGGTGCCGAACTCCCGGCCCGGCGTGTAGGCAGCGTTCACTTCGCGAAAGGGATTGCCGTTCAGCCACGTCACGTCCGCCAGCACGCCACTCGCCGCGATCGGCTCCCCCGGCCGCAGGCGCACCTGCCGCGCCAGCCGCTCGCCGGAAAACCAGCGGTTCCCCTCCACGCGCACTTCGCCGACCCGACCCTCGACGACCACGAACTGCAGCACGCCCGAGGTGATCTCTTGCTCCGGCAAAATCACGTCCACCACGGGCCGATCGTGACGGCGGTAATAAAGGATGATATCCCGCGTCAGCGTATTGATCGATTGAAGCGAGATCGGTTTGCCCACGTAGGCGGCGCCGATTTCCTTCGCGAAAACATCGGGCGCGGGCGGCGTCAGGCCGCGCAGTTGCACGCCGGTGACGCCCTCCGCCTCAGTCCCGGGCCCCTGCGCCACCGGAGGCAGCGGGGTCTCGCGGTCGATGCGCGACGCCTTGAAGCGCGGCGCCGGCGCGACCTTTCCACTCCGCACCACCATCTCTGGACGCGGCACGAGCACGACTGCATTGAGACGGCCTACAATGGGTTCGGCGCTCGCGGAAGGCTGGAGATCTTGATCGCCAGAGTCATCTGTCTTGATCGGCACCACTGGCATCACCTTCGGTTCGATCCGGCCAAAGTCGCTCTCGAAGGCACGGAATTCATTCCCGGTCGCGGCGATGACCGTGGCAAGGAACGCAAGCGAGGTTGAGCGCCTTACCGAGGCTGCGGACTTGAAAAACTCGATCGCAGTAGAACCGCCTGAGATGCGAGTCACCGCATTTTTCCAGTGGAAAGCCGGAACTGTCCGCGCCCCACCCCCAGATTCCCTTCCATCTGATCTCTTGCCTCACCCGGCGATCGAGGACGAGCTGCTGCGCTGGGCGCGCTGACCGCGACTGGAACCTCCATCGGCATCACGGGGCCGGCTTCGGCGCCTGCGTTAACCAGCAGCGCGCCGTCATTACTGTCGCCGTCGCGGAGGATCGGCATGCTGCGAGAATTCAAGCAGGCGCTCAACGCCGCGGACCTGTTTCCCAACACCTCAATGGTTCCGCTTAATTTCACCGATCCACTCCGAGTCGCTCTCGAACCCATCCTGATCACGCCGCCTTCTCCCTCACTCCGCGCCAGAGCTTTGCCCGTCTGCCGAAATGCGCCCACGCTCGACGTCAGATACACGCGTCCGCCAGTGCTCTTGACCCAGGTCGCCCGGATTGCTCCCGCCGTGTTGATCGCCAACGAAGCGCGCCCGCCAACACCACCTTCGATTACACCCGGCTGAATCCGGAAAGTTTTTTCGTTCGCTTTGAGCGTTCGGGAAGTGGCCGCGCCGGTGCTTTTGATTGCGGCTGCCTCAGCGACCGCCTGCTCCCCGTTGGGATTTGCCGATGCGTCCTTCCCGCCCTGCGCCTCGGAGACAAAGAGGCCCGCTACGACCAGTGTCGCGAACTTCTGAGTAAGTCGGGTTTTCACGGAGTGTGGCGAGCGTAAATACCCATCCCAATTCCGCAAGCACAATATGTTGTGGTAGGTTTGACCTCCCTGCCACTACAAAAAGTATGTTCCCGGCAAACCGACCGATATTTGGGCTAATTCGTTACCCGCTCACGGGCTCGACATCGGCACACGGGCGGAACGCGGATCAAATCCCCGGAAACCTATCGGGCGCGACACAGCCCCACACTTTCCATCCCTTTTATACGCGCGCCGGAGAACGCGTAGCTCTCAGGCGAGGAGCGGCTTTACGACGTCGCCCGCGACATCCGTGAGCCGGTAGTCGCGGCCTTCGTGGCGGAAGAGCAGGCGCTTGTGATCCACGCCGAGGAGGTGCATCAGCGTCGCGTGGAAGTCGTGCACGTGGACCGGGTCGCGGATGATATTGTAGCCGAACTCGTCCGTCTCGCCGTGGATGTAGCCGCGCTTCACGCCGCCGCCGGCCATCCAGATCGTGAAGCAGCGTGGATGATGATCGCGGCCGAAGGTGTCCTTCTTGATCTCACCCTGGCTGTAGGCCGTGCGGCCGAACTCGCCGCCCCAGATCACAAGTGTGTCGTCGAGCAATCCGCGCTCTTTCAAATCCATGACGAGTGCCGCGCTCGCCTGATCGGTTTCCTTGCATTTGGTGGGAAGATTCTGCGGGAGGCCGCCGTGGTGATCCCAGTCGCGATGACAAAGCTGGATGAACCGGCAGCCGCGCTCGGCGAGGCGACGCGCGAGCAGACAGTTGTTGGCAAAGGACGGCTTCGCCGGGTCCGCGCCGTAGCGTTCCAGCATCTCCTTTGGTTCCTGCGCGAGGTCGGTCAACTCGGGCACGCTCGTCTGCATGCGGAAAGCGAGTTCGTAGTTCTCGATCTGCGCGGCGATCGCCGGATCGCCGAGCTGCCCGAGCGCGAGTCGGTTCAGTTCGTTGGTGGAATCGAGGAGCTGCCGCCGTGTCGTGGCGCTCACGCCGGGCGGATTCGAAACGTAGAGCACCGGGTCGCCCGCGTTGCGAAACTGCACGCCGCCATGTTGCGCAGGCAGGAAGCCATTCCCCCAATACCGCGACTGCAACGGCTGCCCGCCACCGCCGCTGGTCAGCACCACGAAAGCGGGCAGATCGTGATTGTCGCTGCCGAGCCCGTAGCTGCACCACGCGCCCATCGTCGGCCGGCCCGGCTGCTGATGCCCGGTGCCGAAGAACGTCACCGCCGGATCGTGATTGATCGGCTCGGTGAAGATCGAGCGGATGAATGTGCATTCGTCCGCGATCTTCGCCGTGTGCGGCAGCAGTTCGGAGAGGTCCATGCCGACGTTGCCGTGCTTCGCGAATTTGAACGGCGAACCGACGCAAAAAAGATTCTTCTGCCCACTGGTCATGCCGGTGATCCGCTGCCCCTTGCGCACGCTTTCCGGGAGATCCTGGCCGGTCATCTCGGTGAGCTTCGGCTTCGGGTCGAAGAGATCGAGATGCGACGGCGCTCCGCTCATGAAGAGGTAGATCACCCGCTTCGCCTTCGGCGCAAAATGGAGCGTCTTCAGCGCGCCCGGCACTTCCAGTCCGCCCGCGGCTCCCGTCGCGAAGATTCGCGGATTCAGCAGAGACGCGAGTGCCATCGCACCGAGCCCCGTGGTGCTTTGGCGGAGGAAGGTGCGGCGGGTGAGCGCAGTTTGGAAATGGTGCGAGAAGTCCATCTTAGCGGCGGAGAGAATGAGGCTGGAAGGGGCGATTTATTAGGTCGCTGGCGTCGGCTGGAACTTAGGACGGATTTTCCATCCGCTTGGAGCCCTGCGCAGCTTTCCACTATGTCACACGCTGGGAAAGACGGATTGAAAATCCGGCCCGCGTGCTCACTACCCGGCGGACATTGACACGCCTCCGCGCCGGTCGCAGCATGCGGCACCTTTTCCCGCAGCCATGCTCTCTCCAGCCAAGCCGGTTCTGTGGTTTTGCGCGCTGTTCCTCAGCGCGGGCTTCGCGTTCGCGGACGACAACGATGTCGCCATCGCCATCGTGTACGACACCTCGGGCAGCATGAACGATCCCGTGAAAGGCAAGGGGGCAAGCGGCGAGGCGAAGTATGTGATCGCCAACCGCGCCCTCGGGGCCATCGTCGCGCGGCTGGAAAAGTTCGCGCAATCCGGCGGGCGCAAGGTGCAGGCCGGGCTGTTCGTTTTCGAAAACAAAGGGCCGAAGGAAGTCGTCAGGCTTGGGCCGTTCGACCCCGCGGCGGTCCGCGCCTGGATCACGGGATTCAGCCGCCCCGTCGGCGGAACCCCGCTCGGCACGGCAGTCGCAGACGCGGCACGCGCGCTGATGAAAACAAAAGCCGGCGCGCGTCATGTGCTCGTGATCACCGATGGCGAGAACACGGTCGGCCCGCTGCCCGAAGCGCTGCTGCCCAAGGTGCTCGACGACGCGATGAAGCAAAGCGCGCCGGTTTATTTTCACTTCGTCGCCTTCGACGTGGATGCCCGGGTCTTCGCCGGAGTCAGGAAGCTCGGTGCCACCTTGGTCAGTGCTGCTAATGAAAGTCAATTGAACGACAAACTCGGCTTCATCCTCGACGAGAAAATCCTGCTCGAAAAAGAATAACCCAACCCAACCACATCCATGTTTCGCGCGATCAAACGCATCTTCATCTACCTCGGCCTCATGGCCGAAAAAGCCACCGAGAACGACGCCATCAATGCCGCCGTGGTCGAGCGCGGCATCCGCGACTCCAAGACGCGCGCGGACAAGGCGGCCTTCGCCAATGGCCAGCTCGCCAGCCAGAGTTCGCTGCTCAAGGACCAGATCAAAAAGCAGACGCGACAAAAGGAGGAACTCGAAGGCTTGCTCCGCGCCGCGGCCGCATCGAGCGACGAGGAAAATGGCGCGCATTACGCCGAGGAACTGGCGGGGCTCGAACAGGACATCGCCGACAACACGGAACAACTCAACAATCTCGAGGCGCTCTACAAACAGAACACGTCGATCATTTCCACGAGCATCAAGGAGATCCAAAAATTCGAGCGCGAGTTCGAGCAGACCAAGGCGCGCGTGGCGGTGAGCAAGCAGCTCGAGAGCCTCTCCGGCCTGATGAAATCAAGCGTGACAGAGCTACAGGGCGTGCTCGGCGGCGAGACCGCGCAATCGATGCAACAGCTCCGCGAGAGCGCAGCCAAGGGCGAAGGCCAGATGCGCGCGACGATGGACATCGCGAAGGAAGTGGGCTCGGGCATCGCCCGGCAGCAGGAGATGAAAAAGGCGCGAGGCAAAATGCTCTTCGATCAATACAAACAAAAGATGGGCATGGTGCAACCCGAAGCCGCCGCGCCTGCGGCAGAGGCGCCCGCGCCCGAGCGGCAGAAGATCGCGGAGTGACCGGCGCAGTTTCCAGCGCGGCGTTGCACGCTAACTCTTCAGCACTATGACCACTCGCGGAAAACTTGTCTTCACCCTGATCCTCCTTGCGGTCGTCGGCTTCGGCGTCTCGCGCTGGTGGAACAAGCTCAAGCCGGCATCGCTGCCCGGCATCATCTCCGAAATCACCGGGGAAAAGAGCAGCGACGACGCGAAGCTTGCCGCGACTCAATTTGAAGTGCCGAAGCTCGCGCCGCCTACGCCTTACACTCCCAAGGATAACACGCTCGACATCGAACTCAGCGAGTACGCCGGCTACTCAGGCCTCATCGCGGCGAACGGCGGCCTGGAGCCGAACGACAACTCGATCTTCGCGCGCAAGTACGGCTTCAAGGTGCGGCTGAAGCTGAGCGAAGAAGAAAGCTGGAGCGCGCTCAATTCCGGCAAGATGGCGGCCAGCGCGACAACGGTGGACGTCCTCGCGGTGTATGGCCGGCAGTTCAATGTCGTCGTCCCCGCGCAGATCGGATTTTCGCGTGGCGCGGATGGCATCGTGGTGCGCAAGGACGTGAAGCGGGTCAACGATCTTAAAGGGAAAGTGCTCGCCGCATCGCAATTCACCGAAGCCGATTTCTTCATCCGCTACCTCGCGCAGGAAGCCGGGCTCGGCGTCCACATGCTCGGCGATCTTGCGGAAAAGCCCGACCCCGCGAAGATCAACCTCGTCTATGCGAGCGATGCTTTCGTGGCGGCCGATCTTTTCCTCAAGGAACTCGAAAGCGCTGCACCGCGGCTCGCTGGCTGCGTGACTTGGGCGCCGAAGACCACCGAGTCCGTGGAGGCCAGCAAAGGCAAAGCGACGCTGCTGGCGACGAACAAAAACCTGCTCGTCATTGCCGATATCCTGATCGTCAACAAAGGCTTCGCGCAGGCGCAGCCGAAGATGGTGGAAGGTCTCGTCGCCGGCCTGCTCGAAGGCAACAAACTCGTGCGCGACAATCCTGATCCGCAGCTCGACGTGATCGGCAAGGCCTTCAAGTGGACCCGCGAAAAAACGAAGGGGGAGCTGACGAAAGTGCATCTCTCGAACGGGCCGGAAAACGTCGCGTTTTTCAGCGGCGCAATCGATGCCGCGGGCAGCTTCGGCGGCATCTTTCAATCCGCCGTGTACGCCTATGGCAGCGAGCTCATCAAGGACCCGGTCGATGCCGAGCGTTTCGCCAGCCTCGACGCACTCAAGGCGTTGGAAGCGGCCGGCACCTTCGCCGGCCAGGTCGTCGCGATCGCGCCGATCAAGACCGCGGGCGCCGGGCCGGTGGAAAACGATCCGCTGCTGAGCAAAAACATCCGTTTCCTTTTCCAGCCGAACAGCGCGGTGCTCGACGTGAGCAACCAGGACAACATCAAGAACCTCGCCGCGCTCAAGCAACTGCTCCAGGTCAGCCCCGGCTCGACGATCCTCCTCCGCGGCCACGTCGATAACTCGCGCGTGGAGGAGTTCCGCAACCAAGGCGGCGAGCCATTCCTGCGCCAGATGGCGATGAAGGCGATCGACTTCAGCAAGCAGCGCGCGAACGAAATCAAACGTCTCCTCATCGAGCGCGAAAAAGTGGACGGCGCTCGGCTCGAAGCCGTCGGCCGCGGTTGGGAGGAGCCGCTCGGCGGCGAGTTCGAGCAAAACCGCCGCGTGGAGGCGCAGTGGTTTACGTTGGAGTGATCTTTCATCTGTGAGCGACTCGCCAAAGCCCCGCTGGCGTGAATTCCTCGAGAGCCCGCATCACGCGGTGCTGGCGGCGCTCACGCTTGGGCTGGGCTTCCTTTCGGCCGAGCCGCTCTTCCTGATCGCGGGCGCGACGGCCTACATCATCGGCTGGATGTTCGTGCCGGACCTGCCGCTCTTCCGACGGTACCTCGATAAGAAAACGGAAGGTGCGCAACGGGTCCTGGAGCAGAGCGAAGTGGCGGAGTTCAACGCGAAACGCAGAGCGCTGATCGACAGCCTCACGCCGTCCCGTCGCGAGCGCTATTTCAACCTCGCCCGCGTCTGCAAGGACATCGAAGAAGCCGCCGCCGACAGTCCCGACGACCCGCGGCTGCGCAAGCTGGAGGAACTGATGTGGACCTTCCTGCGCCTGCTCACGATCGAAGAATCGCTCTTCGAGTTTCTCGAAACGGAGACGCGTGAAGATGTCCCGAAGCTGCTCGCCGAGGCGACCGGGGAAGTCACCCGGCTGCGCGCGGAAGTCGAAGCGCAAAAAGCAAAGGGATCGAGCCCGGCGCTGGACGCCAGGGAGCGGCTGCTCACTTCGCGCGAGGAGGTGCTCGCCACGATGCAAAAACGCGCCGACCGACTCGATACCGCGCAGACGAATCTCGCGCTCATTCATTCGGAACAGGAGCGCCTCGAGCAGCAGATCAAACTCATCCGCGCCGACTCCATCGCCACGCGCAATGCGGGCGCACTGACTGCGCGCATCGATGCGACGGTCGAGAATCTCGAACACACCAACCAGCTGCTTTCGCAGATGGATCAATTCCGCGACCTGCTCACCGATCTGCCGATTACCGCGCAGCGGACCGGCTTCGGCGAGAGCACCGTCCCCCCGCCGGCTCCGGTGAAAACCTCGCCGCGCCAACAGCAAAAATTATGAGCGAATCTTCCACCGCCACCCGCCCCGCTCTCCGCGGCTGGGCGCTCGATTTCGCACGGCGCTGGAACGCCGGCGTCTCGTCCGTCTTCGTGCTGCACGGCAATATCCACGATGTCTTCGCCGTGCCGGAAGGAACGAAGGCCAACTACGCCCCGCTCAAGACTTTCCTCACGCGCCGACTTTTCGCCGAGCGTGATTGGATGCTTTTCTACGACATCGGCGACGGCCTCAGCTTCGGCTCAGCGGAAATGCAGCGGGAATTCTTTGAGTGGCTGGAGGTCTTCGATCGGGTCGAAGGAACGAGCTTTGCGCAGAGCGGACCCCCGCGCGAGTTCACGCGGCTCGCACCGTTGCTGCGCCGTTTTTTTCTCCGCGGAGAGAAATCGCACGGCGTGACGCTGATCATTGATTATCCGGAGAAAATCATCCCCGCGGCGGAAGGCGGCGGCAGCACGGAAGAGCGCATGGCACTGGTGACGCTGTTGAAATGGGCATCCGCGCAGGACATCCGGCGGCTCGACGTGGGCGTGATTTTGGTCACCGAATCCGCACAGGAATTGCACGCCGATCTGCTGCGCAATCCGCACGTCGCGCAAATCCGCATCGACCTTCCCGAACCGGACGAGCGCGCCGCCTTCATCCGCTCCGAACTCGACGCGACGCTCAGCGATCTCGACGACGCCACGCTCGTGTTGCGCACCGCGGGGCTGAATCTCCTGCGCATTCGGCAGCTCATCGCGGAGGCGGTGCAGAATGGAAAACGTGTGACGCACGAGCACGTCACCGGCGCGAAGAAGCGGTTGATCGAGGAATACTGCCAGGGCCTCGTGCGCTTCAAAGATCCGAAGCCCGGCGTCTCGCTCGATCTCGTGGCTACCCATGAAGCGGCGAAGGCCAAGCTGCGCGAACTCGCGTGGCTCATCCGCAACAATAAAACCGACGTGCTCGAACGCGGCATCCTCGTGCCGGGGCGCGTCGGCGTGGGGAAGTCGTTCCTCATTGATTGCTTCGCCAGCGAGTGCGGATTGCCGGTGATGGAACTCGGCGAATTCCGCAGCAAATGGGTCGGCGACACCGAGCGCCAGCAGTCGCGCATCCTCATGACGGTACGCGCGCTCGGGCCGGTGATCGTGGTGGTGGATGAAGCGGACGCGGTCTTCGGCAATCGCAGTGAGGGCGGCGACAGCGGCGTCTCCAGCCGTGTCTTTGCAGCATTCGCGGCGCATCTTGGCGACGCCAGCTTGCGCGGCCGCGAATTGTGGGTGGCGATGACTTCGCGCCCCGACCTGCTCGCGATCGACATGAAACGCCAGGGCCGCTTCGGGCAGTCGCTGCCGCTCTTCCCCGCGCAGACGCCGGACGATGTCGCGCGCCTTTTCGAAGTCGTGGCGAAGACCAAAAAGATGACGCTGCCCGAGCCGCTGCTCGCGTTCATCCGCGAGCAGCTCGGCACGCGTCCCCTCACCGGCAGCGATGCCGAGGCGATCGTGATGCGGATGAAAGAACGCGCCGTGCTGGAGAAACGCGACGACGATTTGCAGCTCGCGGATCTGGAGGCGGCGGTGAATTCCTTCATCGATCCGCTCGACGCGGAATTGCTGCGCTTGCAGGAACTGGCCGCGATCCTTTCCTGTTCAGACAAACGCTACCTGCCCGAGCGGTTTCGCGAACTGGATCGCGGCCCACTTGCAGTGGAGTTCGCCGAGTTGAAGCGACGGTTCCGCGGCTGAACGGCGGAGCTCGCTGAGCGTTCGGCTCCCCGCGTCAGCCATTTCGCCTCAGTCCCGGCGCACCGATCCAAAGCGCCGCGACGAGCGTCAGCAACATGCTCGCCACCGCGACAAAGACGAGCGAAAGCGGGCCTCCGTAGATATGCCGGACCGCCGTCACGGGCACAAACAGTAGCGCGAGCAAGATCCCGTTGCGCCAATCTTCCCATCCAGCGCGTCGGCAAGCTTCGCCTTCCGCGAACCGCCGCCATTGTCCATAGGCGAGCGCCAGCCAGACGATTCCGGCAAACGAGAGCGCGTAACCGAGGACCGCGTGGACCCGCAAGGCACGATACCCGAACCTCGCGATGGGATATTGAAGAATCGGCAGCCGTTCGACCAGCCAGCCATTTTCGTGGGTCCACGAATCAAGCAGCAGGTGAATCCAGCAGGCTACCAGCAGTGAGGTCACCATTACCCACGCGGAGCTCGGCGCCTGGCGGAAGAGCGGCAGGAAGATGCGTCGGTACGGTCCCGGCAGGATCGGCAAGAGTCGCGATCGCAGTCCGTAGAACAGAGCCAGAATCAACAGCCCGACCGGCAGGCAAAATACAATGCTTCCGGTAAATCGATGGGAGAGGGAATCCAGCGCCATCGAGCCAAAGGCATACCCAAGATCCGGAACGACGCTCCCCACGATGAGAGCGGGAAAACTGCAGTACCTCGGGCAAAACCGGCACAGCGGCAGGACCGCGGCGGGGTGAGCGAGCGTGAACGGCATGCGAGGCGAAATGATGGTGGTTCAAGCCCCGCGGTCGAGCAAGGCCACGGTTCGACGCGCGCGGCTCAGTTGGTGATCGTCTCGTTGAGGTTGAGGATCACGCTGGCGACGGCGGTCCAGGCGGCGAGTTCGGCTTCGTCGGGTCCGTCGGGTTTCGGTAGGTCGCCGATCTTCGTCAGCGCGGTCGCGGCGGGTTTGTCCGCGACGTAGGTCGCGAGTTGCTGGTCGAGAGTCTTTTGGACGACGGCCAGTTCGCGATCCGTGGGCGGTCGCGCCAGGGCGAGACGCCAGGCGTAGGTGAGGCGTGCGGCGGGATCGGACCCGACTTCACGGAGAACACGCTGGGCAAAGGCACGGGCGGCTTCGACATAAACGGGATCGTTCATCAACACCAGCGACTGAAGAGGCGTGCTCGTCTTCGCGCGCTGCGGCTGGCAAAACTCGCGCGTCGGCGCATCGAACGTGATGAAAGAAGGATAGACCGTGGAACGGCGCCAGTACACGTAGAGACCGCGGCGGTACTGCTCGGCACCATTGGATTTTTCGTACTTCACGCCGGCCATTTCATTCACTTCCCAAATGCCGGGCGGCTGTGCCGGCTTGAAGCTGGGGCCGCCGACGGCGGGGTTGAGAATGCCGCCGAGGGCGAGGGCGTTGTCGCGGATTACCTCGGCATCGAGGCGCGAACGCGGGCCGCGGGCGAGCAGGCGATTTTCGGAATCCTTCGCGAGGAGCGCGGGACTGGCCTTCGACGACTGCCGATAGGTCGCGCTCGTCACCATTTGTTTGATCGCGCGCTTGATGTCCCAGTCGCGCACGAAGTCGGCCGCGAGCCAGTCGAGCAACTCGGGATGGCTCGGCCACTCGCCCTGCGACCCGAAGTCATTCACGGTCTTCACCAGCCCGTTGCCGAAGAGCATGGCCCACCAGCGGTTCACGGCGACACGTGCGGTGAGCGGGTTTTGCGGCGAGGCGAGCCAGCGGGCGAAATCGAGTCGCGTCAATCGCTGGCCATCGGCGGGCGGCGCCATCGGCGGGAGGAAGGCGGGCGTGCCGGCGGAGACCTTCGCGCCATTCTGATCGTACTGCCCGCGGATCTTGATGAAGGTGTCGCGCGGCTTTTCCATCTCCTGCATGACCATGGTATTGGGCAGCTTCTTCTCGAAAGCGGCGGCGTCCTTCTTCGCCTCCTCCAGATCGGTCTGCGCGGCGATGTAGTCGGTGGCCTGGGATTCGCGATAGACCTTGCGCAGCTTGGCCTTCTGCTCATGAGTCCGCTGGGCCGCAGGAATCGCGGCGATCGCGAGATCCGGACCGCCGGCGAGGAGTGCCACTTCGCTCGGCTTGAGCGCGCGGGAGTAGATGTGCAGGTCGTCGATCCGTCCGTTGAAGGTCGCGCCGCCGCGCTGGCCGATGCGGAACGACGCTTCGGTCTTGATCGTGCCGGCGAGCTTGTCCTTCTCGGCTTTCGCCGGCACCGCACGGCCATTGACGAAAATCTTCACGCCCGCCGCCTTGCCCGAGCCGTCGTAGGTGAAGCCGATGTGATGAAATTTGTCCGCCGCCAGCGCGTCGCGGGCGCGAACGAGGATGACCTCGTTCGGCCATTGATGAACGAGGTGCACGACCGGCTTGCCGCCTTCGAGTTGCAGATCCCAGCCGCGAGAGACAGGGGTGCCTTCCATTTTCCCAAACGGCGCGCCACCCTCGCCCTTGAAACGCAGCCACGCAGTCGCGCTGAAAGCCTGGTCTCTTTCAAAGCCAAAGCGCTCGCCGGCATCGACGTGCCCCTTGCCCTCGGTGCGGAAGGATTTCCGGATCGCGCCTTCGATGAAGGTGCCATCTCCATTGAGCGCGGCGACCACGGCTTCTCCGTGGTCGGTGCGGCCATTCGGAGTTTCATCGAGGGGAAATGCCGTGAACGGACCCGGTGGCACGGGCGTGGGCGCGTCACCGGCGAATTGTTTCTCCCACTCCGCCTGATCGGCATCGAGCTTCGCGGTGAGTTCACCGAGCTTCTTCTCCAGCGCCGCGACGCCCGCAGTTTTCGCATCGAGTTCCGCCTGCTGCCCGGGCGAAAGGACGAGCAGATACGGCGACGGGTTGTGATCGCGCACTCCGTCCTTTCCCTTCTCCGGCACGTTGTGGAAGAAGGAATACATCTGGTAAAACTCGCGCTGCGTGAGCGGGTCGTATTTGTGGTCGTGGCATTGCGCGCAGCCCACGGTGAGGCCGAGCCAGGTGACGCCCATCGTGTTCACGCGATCGACGATGTAGAGGTTGAGATATTCGTCGTCGATGATGCCGCCTTCGTCGCTGGTCATGACATTGCGCATGAAGCCGGTGGCGATCTTCTGATCGAGCGTCGCGTTCGGTAGGAGGTCGCCGGCGAGCTGCTCGATGGTGAATTGATCGAACGGTTTGTTCGCGTTGAAAGACTTGATCACCCAATCGCGCCAGAGCCACATCTCGCGCAGCGAGTCGTTGTGGTAGCCGCCGGTGTCGCCGTAGCGCGCGAGGTCGAGCCACGGCATGGCGAGGCGTTCGCCGAAATGAGGCGAGGCGAGCAGGCGATCAACCGCCGCACCAATGGCGGCTTGCGAGTCGCGAGTCGCGGATTGAGTGAAGTCATCGACTTCCGCCACGCTCGGAGGCAGCCCCGTGAGATCAAGCGACAGCCTGCGTAGCAAGCGCGCCGGCTCCTCCGTGGGCGCTGGCTTCAGGCCTTCCTTCTTCAGCTTCTCGATGATGAACGCGTCGATCGGATTCTTCGATTCGCTGATGGCTGGCACTGCGGCGGCCTTCACGGGCTGAAACGCCCAGTGCCCCGTCCACACCGCACCTTCTTTGATCCAGCGGGTGAGCAATGCCACCTGCCCGGGTTGCAACTTCCGATGCTCCTTCGGCGGCGGCATCACCTCGTCCTTGTCGGAGGAAACGATGCGGCGGAGGAGATCGCTCTTTTCCAGATCGCCGGGCACGATCGGCGTCTCGCCCGATTCCATTTTGCTGAATGCGGATTCCTTCTGATCCAGCCGGAGCCCCGCCTTGCGTTTGTTGGAGTCCGGGCCGTGGCAGGCGAAACAATTCTCCGATAAAATCGGGCGCACCTCGCGCGCGAAATCGACGGCCGACCTCGCGGGGAGCGCGCCGGCGGCGAGGAAGATCGGGACGAGGACGCGGACGAACGGTTTCATGGGAGCCTGTGCAAGTTCATTGATTGCCGCGCCACCGGCAAACTTAGGCGCAAGTTGCACCCCGCGCTCCCGGGCAGCACGCGCTAGCGGCGGTGACGCCGGAGACCGAGGCAACCGGCACCGATGAGCATGCAGCTCAGCGTTCCGGGTTCCGGCACCACATCGAGCACGAGTTTGTTGTTCTCGATTTTCAAGCTCCCGGAGAATCCCGCGGGCAGGGGCTGCAATGAAAAGTCGGTGCTCTCTACCCCAGTGACCGTGGGTGCAGAAGACCAATCGATCAGCGTGAATTTCTGACCGGCAACGAGACCGCCGACGTTGTGAACGTCAATCTGCGTTCCACCCGCGGTTGTGTTTCCGAGCAGCGAGGTAGTGACCACGATGTTCCCACGGGCGCCAGCGCCGAGGTCAAAATCGAGTTTGCCGCCGTCGGTAAGATTGACGCTGCCCACGAGGAGTCGCGTGGTACCGAGTGCGAGGAGTGAGTTCGCGCCGGTCGTTAGCGCGCCGAAGCTGACGTCAGTTCCCAGGGTAACGCCGGAGACATCGATGAAGCCATTTGTATCGTTGATGAAAGAGGCGGCAGAGAAGTCGTGTGCGTTCCCTTGAAAATCGAGAATGCCGGACGTGGTAATCGCAGCGGCTCCAGCCGTGGAATTCCCCCTAAAACTAAGCTGGTTGGTGCTGGTCACCGTGGCGGCTCCGGCGGACGATTGGTCCGCAAAAATCATCAGGCCATCGTTCGCGATCACCGCACTCCCGGCGGTCGCCGTGCCGATAAAGTTGGTGTTTCCAGAAATTGAGATGTGGATATGCGAACCCTGCGCGCCCGCGCCAGCACTTGAACCGCTGGCAAAGGAGAGAGCCACTGCGCCAAAATTCAGGTTCTGGTCGCTCGTCGAGGCGCTCGAGATCCCCGCGCCGGTGAAACTCAGATTGCCGCCGGTGCTGGTGAAGTTAAAGGGCCCTGCGGTCGAGCTAAACTGCAATGCGCCGATCGCGAGCGAACCGTTCATCGCCACCGCACCACCGGCGCTCCCCTGGAAAACCGCCGCCCCGTTATTGCTCCACTTCACGGCTGTTCCCACGGGAGACGTATCGCGCCAGCTAACGGTCGTATTCGCATCCCAGGTTCCGCCACCCGCCGTCGCGACAACCCCGCCCGAACCTGCCCAAAAAAGCTGGGCCTGAGCGCCGGGGATCACCGCGGAAAAGAGCGCGCAAAGAGCGAAGATTCGGACGGAAATTGCTGGGAAACACATAATTGCAGGGATGGAATTTGCGGTTTTTTATGAAAGGGCGGGAGTCAATCGCACAGGCAAAGTGCATGTGCAAGTGACGCGCGTGTGGCGCCGTCAAACATCCGCCCGGACCCTTCGGCTGGCTCAGAGCCGGTGCTCGCGGTTGTCCGAACGCAGGTGGATCGTCTTCTGCCGCAGGTCGTGGTAGGTGGTGATGTGCCGCATGGTGCGGCTCCGGGCGCGCATCAGCACCGAGTGGGTGATCGCGATGTGCTTGCGCACCTGCACGCCTTTGACCAGCGGGCTGTCGCTGATGCCGGTCGCGCAGAAGATGATATTTTGCCCGTTCGCCAGATCATCGGCGACGAAGAGCTGGTCGAGATCGTCCTTGTACCCCGCGTCGATGATGCTCTGCCTTTCCGCATCGTCGCGTGGCCACATCATGGTCTGCATCTCGCCGCCGAGGCACTTCAGCGCCGCGGAGCTGAGCACCGCCTCGGGCGAGCCGCCGATGCCGAGGAAAAGATCCACTCCGCTGTCGAAAATCGACGGCGCAATGGCCGCGGCGATGTCGCCGTCGCTGATCATGCGCAACGCCGCACCGGTCGCGCGGATTTCCTGCACCAGCTTCGCGTGCCGCGGACGATCCATGACCAGCACCACGACATCCTGCACGCGCTTATGCAGTGCCTTGGCGACCGCGATGATATTTTCCTCCACCGGGTTGCGCAGGTTCACTGAAGGCGCGCCAGTGCGGCCCATGTGCCGCACCACTTCCGGGCCGTAAGCCACCTTCATCATGTAAAAGCTCGGGATGTCCTTGAGCGAATATTTCACTCCATCCTCCGGGCTCGCCGCGGCGATGCAGGCGATGGAATTCGGCGCACCTTTGGCGATGTTCGTCGTGCCGTCGATCGGGTCGAGCGCGAGGTCAAACTTCGGCGCGCCCGGCGTCCACGTGCCGAGATGCTCGCCTTTGAAAATCCCCGGCGCGTTGTCCTTGATCCCCTCGCCGATCACCACCTCGCCGCACACGTTCATCAGATCGAACATCCCGCGGATCGCATCGCAGGCTGCCGCATCGGCGAGTTCCTTTTCGCCGCGACCGAGCCAGTGAATGGAATTGAGCGCCGCGTGCTCGGTGGCGCGGACGAAGTCAAATTCGATGACGCGCTCGATGTCGTGATACTGCTCCCGCGGGGATTTCATGTCCGCATTTCACGGCGGGACTAGGACGGTGACAAGCAATTCAGTCGTGGCGGGAAACTAAGGAACGACTAAATCCAGAGGTTGAACCTCCGCCGAGCGTGTGCCTGTTCACCGCTTCGTATCGATCCCAAATTTGCCGCGCCCATTTTTTCCCGTGAAGCACGTTCTCTTGTCGCTCGTCATCGTCGCCACGGCGGTCGCTGCTGACCTGCCCTTGCCGGCGAAGATTGAGTTCAATCGCGACGTGCGTCCGATCCTTTCGGAGAACTGCTTCAAATGTCACGGCTTCGACAAAAAACATCGCGAAGGAAAGCGGCGGCTCGACACGCGCGAGGGTGCGCTGGAGGAAATTGAGGACGTGCGCGCGGTGGTGCCGGGCAGGCTTCAGGAAAGCGAGGTCCACGTCCGCATTCACTCGACGGACAAGGACGAGCAGATGCCGCCTCCGGATTCCGGCAAAAATCTCAACGCACGGCAGATCGCGATCCTGGACAAGTGGATCGAGCAGGGCGCGGAGTATCAGCCGCACTGGGCTTACGCGCCGCTGACGAGGCCGGTGGTTCCGACAGTGAGCGATCCCGTGTTCGTGCAAAATCCGATCGACGCCTTCGTCGCCTCCCGCCAGCGCGAACTCGACCTGAAACACGCGGTCGAGGCCGACGCCCGCACGCTCTGCCGACGGCTTTATTTTGATCTTATCGGCCTGCCGCCCACCCCCGCCGAGGTGGATGCCTTCGAGCAATCAGCCATCGCCAGTCGCCCATCGGCAATTACCCAACTGGCCGACCGCCTCCTTGCTTCACCCGAGTACGGCGAGCGCATGACCGTCGCATGGCTCGATGTGGTGCGCTACGCGGACACCATCGGTTTCCACTCCGACAATCCGCGCAACGTCTGGCCCTTTCGCGACTACGTCATTCGCGCGTTCAACGAGAACAAGCCGTTCGACCAGTTTACCATCGAGCAGCTCGCGGGCGATTTGCTACCGAATGCGAACGTCGAGCAGAAGGTCGCGAGTGCTTTCAATCGGCTCAATCTCACCACCGAGGAAGGCGGCGCACAGGCCAAGGACTACGAGGCGCGCACGGTCGCGGATCGTGTGCGCGCGATCGGCACGGTGTGGCTCGCGCAGACCACCGGCTGCTGCCAGTGCCACGATCACAAATACGACCCGATCACCACGCGCGACTTCTACCGGTTGGGCGCGTTCTTCGCCGACATCCGCGAATCGGCCATCGGCCGGCGGGAGGAAGGGATGTTCGTGCCTACGCCTGAGCAGAAGGCGAAATTGCAGGACTTCGACACGCAGCTCGCCAGTTTGCAGACGCAGTTGAATGCGCCCTCCGACGCAATCGAAGCCGCGCAGGCCGCGTGGGAAACGGAGAACGCCGACGGCCCGAAGGACGTGGAGTGGACGCCGCTGCACGCGGAGAAGACGCATGCCGATCGCGGCTCCAAGCTCGAAGTGCGCGAGGACGAATCGATCGAAGTCGCGGTGGAAGGCAACGCCGCGTCGGACACATACTTCGTAACCGTGAAGACGCCGCCCGGCGAGACCACGGGCTTCAAACTCGAAGCGCTCGCGAGCGATGCGCTGCCGAAGAATGGACCGGGCCGCTCGGCGAACGGAAACTTTGTGCTCAACGAATTCAGCGTGAAAGACAACGAGACGACGCTAAAGATCACGGAGGCCACCGCGACCTTCGAGCAGAAGAACATGGGGGCGAAACTTGCGATCGACGGCAAGGGCAATGAGGAGAAGAAAGGCTGGGCCGTGCTCGGCAACACGGGCCGCGATGCGGCGGCTTATTTCGAACTGGAGAAACCGGTGGCGGAGGGAAAGACGCTCGTCATTCAACTCCGGCAAATTTACGGCGATCACCACACGCTCGGGAGATTCCGGCTGCTCGCGACCGCGGCTCCCAAGCCGGTCCGCGCGCCGAACACGCTCTTTCCCGCCGACGTGATCGCCGCGCTCAAGCTCGCGCGCGAAGAGCGCACGGCGGATCAGCAGGCGAAGATCGCGAAGCATTTTCGTAGCGTCGCACCCGAGCTCGCGGGGCTGCGCCAGCAGATCGCCGAAACGCAGACGGCGCGGGTGGAGTTCGAGAAGACGGTCCCTCGCTGCCTCGTCTCCGACGCGATGCCGCAGCCGCGCGTCGTGCGCATCCTGCCGCGGGGCAACTGGCAGGATGAGAGCGGCGAAATCGTGGAGC
Source organism: Chthoniobacteraceae bacterium (assembly GCA_049690035.1). Taxonomy (GTDB): domain Bacteria; phylum Verrucomicrobiota; class Verrucomicrobiia; order Chthoniobacterales; family Chthoniobacteraceae; genus Chthoniobacter. The sequence goes on along the minus strand of JBAVML010000310.1, from coordinate 2,640 downwards.
CGGGCGTGCCGGCATTCTTGCCGCAGCCGACTGGGGAAGGTCGGCGCCTCACGCGGCTCGATCTCGCCAACTGGATCGTGGCGAAGGAGAACCCGCTGCCCGCTCGCGTCTTCGTGAACCGGCTGTGGAAAATTTATTTCGGCATCGGCCTCTCGAAGGTGCTCGACGACGTGGGCGCGCAGGGCGAGCCACCGGTGAACGCGGCGCTGCTCGACTGGCTCGCCGCGGAGTTTGTGGAAAGCGGCTGGGATGTGAAGCACCTCGTGCGGCTGATCGTCACGAGCGGCACCTATGCGCAGAGCTCTGTCGCCACGAAAGAGCTGCAGCAGCGTGATCCCTACAACCGCGAGCTGGCGCGCCAATCGCGCTTCCGGCTCGATGCGGAATTCGTGCGCGACAACGCGCTCGCCGTCTCTGGCCTGCTCGTGCGCAAGGTCGGTGGACCGAGCGCGAAGCCGTATCAGCCCGCCGGATATTGGGAGAATCTCAACTTTCCCACGCGCGAGTGGCAGGCGGACACCGACGCCAATCAGTGGCGTCGCGGCCTCTACACGTGGTGGCAGCGCAGCTACATGCATCCGTCGCTGCTCGCCTTCGATGCGCCAAGCCGCGAGGAGTGCACCGCGGAACGCGTGCGTTCGAACATCCCCCAGCAAGCGCTCGTGCTGTTGAATGATCCGACCTACGTGGAAGCCGCGCGCAACTTCGCCGCGCGGATCGTCCGCGAAAGCAGTGGCGACACCGCGCAGCGGATCGCCTGGGCATTTCGGCAGGCGCTCGGTCGCACTCCGCGTGCAGATGAACTGCAAACGGCGATGGCTCTCTTCGGCAAGCATCTCGCCGCCTACGCGAACGATCCGCAGGCGGCGGAGCAGTTCGTGAAAACAGGGATCTCGCCGCGACCGGAAGGCGTGAACGTTTCCGAGCTCGCCGCGTGGACCGACGTCGCTCGTCTGCTTCTGAATCTGCACGAAACCATCACGCGCTCCTGACCATGGCCAATTTCTCCGAACGGCAAAAACATCGCGCGCAGCAGCTCACGCGGCGCACCTTTCTCGGTCATGCGTCGCGCGGTCTCGGCGCGCTCGCGCTTGGCTCGTTGATCAATCCAGCAGCGCAGGCGGCGGATAGGTGGCCGGGCATCATCAACCCGCCTTCATTTCCACCAAAGGCGAAACGCGTGATCTGGCTGACCATGGCGGGCGGGCCGTCGCATTTGGAGACGCTCGATTTCAAGCCGAAGCTGCGGGAGCTGAACGGCCAGCCGATGCCGGAATCGGTGACAGCGGGAAAGCAAATCGCGCAGTTGCAGGGACAGGCGCTGAAGTGCTTCGGACCGCAGTTTGATTTCAAAAGATTCGGGCAGAACGGAACGGAGATCTGCGAACTCTTCCCGCAGCTCGGCTCGGTGGCGGACGACATCTGCGTGATCCGCTCGATGACGACCGAGGCGATTAATCACGACCCGGCGCATTGCTTCATGAATACCGGCACGACCATCGCGGGCCGACCTTCGATGGGCGCGTGGGTGACCTACGGGCTCGGCAGCGACGCGGAGGATCTGCCGGGATTTGTCGTGCTCACGTCGAACGGCAAGGGCGGGCAGAACCAACCGATTGCGGCGCGGCAATGGTCGGCGGGCTTTCTGCCGAGCCGTTTTCAGGGCGTGCAGCTCCGCGGGAAAGGCGACCCGGTTCTCTATCTCACGAATCCCGCGGGCGTCACTCGCGAGTTGCAGCAGGACGTGGTGCAGGCAGTGAATGCGATCAACCGCAAGACGAACGAGCTCGTCGATGATCCCGAGATCGCGACGCGGATCGCGCAGTACGAGATGGCGTTTCAGATGCAGGCGAGCGTGCCGGACCTCATGGACATGTCGAAGGAGCCGGCGCATGTGCTCGAGAGTTACGGCTGCAAGCCGGGCGACGGCTCTTTCGCCGCGAACTGCCTGCTCGCACGCCGCCTCGCGGAGCGCGGGGTGCGTTTCATCCAGCTCTACCACAAGGACTGGGACCATCACGGCGGCTTGAAAGACGGCATCACTTACAAAGCGCAGGAGGTCGATCGCGCGAGCGCGGCGCTGATCCGCGATTTCAAGCAGCGCGACATGCTCAAGGACACGATCATCGTGTGGGGCGGGGAATTCGGCCGCACGCCGATGTCGCAGGGCGGCAGCGGGCGCGATCACCACATCGCAGGCTTTTCGATGTGGGTCGCGGGCGGCGGATTCAAGGGCGGCATCACGCACGGGGCGACGGATGAATTTGGCTACGCGGCCGTGGAGGACGTGGTGGAAGTGCATGATCTCCACGCGACCGTGCTGCAACTCCTCGGCATCGAACACACGCGGCTGACTTATCGCTTCCAAGGGCGCGACTTCCGACTCACCGATGTGCGCGGCAAGACGGTGAAGCAGCTCCTCGCATAATTTCCTAACATGATTCGCCGCCAGCTTTTCTTCCTCATCCTCTCCGGGCTGCTCCTCGCTGGTCGTAACGACGCGGCGGAATTCACGCCTGGGAAAAGTTATTTCGGCCAGGACAACTACATCGAGTACATCGCCGGCGATCTGCCGCTGATCATTTCCTCGCCCCACGGTGGCCGTGAGAAGCCCGACGAGTTTCCCGATCGCGCCAAGGG
>JBAVML010000309.1:0-3327 GCA_049690035.1 Chthoniobacteraceae bacterium | reverse complement strand
GGCCACGCCCGAGCCGACGCTTAACCCGGCGCGCACGCGCCCTGGCGCCTTCCAGCCCGCGGCGCCACTGCGAAAACCCCTCAAACTGAGCCCCGCCGCCGAGGCGACACCGGCAGCGGAAAAGGCGAAATAGCACGGCTGCTCGAGGCCAGCTCCCGCGCCTTCCACGTGAGGCCGCGTCGTGCGACGGCACCGCGCTGCGCGTGAAACTGGGCTCGTCGGTGTCGCCGTTGCTTTTCAGTTGGCAGGCCGCGTGAGTCGGCGAAATTTCCCGAGGATTCTCGTGAGCCCCATGCCGAAGAAATCTGCCAATCCTGCACCCTCCGATGACGCCGCACTGTGGGCCATTCTGGAACAAACGTCGGCCGAGACCGGGCAGAAATATCTGCAAGGTCTCGTGCAAACGCTCGCCCGGCTGCTGCACACGGACGGCGCTTGGGTCACGGAATTTTTAGAAGAGGAGCGGCGGCTCAAGGCGCTCGCGTTTTGGATGGATGGCCGCTGGGTCGAAGCGTACGAAACGAACATCGCGGGGACGCCTTGCGAGGCGGTGATCCAAAAATCCGAATTGGTCCACTTTCCCGAGCGGTTGCTGGAATTGTTTCCACACGCAAGGGACGCGCAGGCGCTCGGTCTGGTGAGCTACCTCGGGGTGCCATTAAAGAGCACGGACGGTCGCATCCTCGGCCACCTGGCTGTGGTCGATCGTCGGCCAATGCCGAATGAACCGCGTGCGCGTGCTCTCTTCCAGGTCTTCGCCGAACGCGCGACTGCGGAACTGCGCCGGATGCAGGCGGAGGCCGCGGTGCGCGAGCGCGAGGAAAAGCTGAGCCGCGTGGTCAATGGCGCGATGGATGCGATCATCGAGCTCGATGCCGAACTCGCTGTCACGCTGTTGAACCCAGCGGCGGAGACGGTGCTCGGGTGTGAGTCTCGCCGTGCGGTGGGGCTTGATTTTAGCGACTTCCTATCGAAGGACAGCGCCGAGCGGCTGGCGGCGCTCGCGGACGAATTGCAGCGCGAAGGCCGCCCTTCGGCGTGGATCGGCGGCGGGCTGGAAGCGACGCGCGTGGGCGGCGAGAAGTTCACCGCGGAGGCGACGCTCTCGTGTTTTCGCGCGGGCGGACAGACGTTCTTCGCGCTGGTGCTGCGCAACGTGAACGACCGGCTCGAGGCGGAGCGGCGCATTCATTCGCTGGAAGTGGAAGCGGAGTACTTGCGTGAGGAATTGCGCGAGTTGCAGGGCGCGGAAATCCTCGGACAGAGCAAGGCGTTGCGACGTGTGCTGGAGGAGGTGCAGCAAGTCGCAGCGACGGATGCAACGGTGCTAATCCAAGGCGAGACGGGCACAGGCAAGGAGCTGTTCGCGCGCGCGATTCACGGCGGGAGCCGGCGCCGTGCGGAGCCGATGATCACGGTGAATTGCGCGGCGATCCCGGCGCAGCTGATCGAGAGCGAGTTCTTCGGTCACGAGAAAGGCGCGTTTACCGGCGCGACGTCAAAGCGCGAAGGCCGGTTTGCGCTCGCCGATCGCGGCACCATCTTCCTCGATGAGATCGGCGAACTGCCGCTCGAATTGCAGGCGAAGCTGCTCCGCGTTTTGCAGGAAGGCACCTTCGAGCCCGTGGGCAGCGGACGCACGCAGAAGGTGGACGTGCGCGTAGTGGCGGCGACGAATCGCGATCTGCGGCGTGAAGCCAACGAGGGCAAATTCCGCGAGGATCTTTTCTATCGGCTGAATGTTTTTCCGATCCAGCTCCCGCCGCTGCGCGAGCGGCCCGAAGACATCCCGATGCTCGCGGAAGCATTTGCTCGGCGTTTTGCGCAGCGGCTCGGCAAACCGGTGGTGCCGCTGACCGCGGATTGCGCCGAGCGACTGCGCGCATACGCGTGGCCCGGTAACGTGCGCGAGTTGGAGAACGTGGTGGAACGCGCCGTGATCACCGCGGTCGCGGGCCGGATGAATTTCGCGCGGGCTTTGCCGGAAGTCGTGCCGCCAACTGCGGCAGAGAGCGAGCCGGAAACGGCAAGCGACCGCATCCTCAGCGCGACCGAGATGGAGGAGATGGAACGGCGTAATTATGTGCGCGCGCTCGAGGCCTGCAGCTGGCGCGTTTCGGGCGACAACGGCGCGGCGCGGATGCTCGGACTCAACGCCTCGACGATGACCTCGCGGATGAAGGCGCTGGGGATCAAGCGGCCGTAACTCATCGTCTGCGAGGCGTCGCGAATTCTCGCGAAGCGGCTCGCGAGATCTCACGATTCGCGAATTCTCGCGACGGAAGAAGTTGTGGTCGAAGCGTGTACAAGTCGTTCGGGATCAGATCGAAGCGTGACATGAAATGCCGGTGGCACGCGCGCTGCAAATGGGTTTCGGCGCAACCATTAACCACCACCTCAATCCACATGTATTCCCAAGACAACCTCGCCAACCTTAAGAAGATGGACGCCCTTGCGCCGGAACTGATGAAGACCTTCTGGGCCTTCGATCGGGCCGCTGTCGCGCCCGGTGCCATCCCGGTGAAATACAAGGAGCTGATCGCCATCGCGGTCGCGCTCACCACGCAGTGCCCGTACTGCATCGAGATCCACAGCGGCAATGCCCGCCGCGCCGGAGCCACCGATGCTGAGATCACCGAAGCCGGCCTCGTGGCCGCTTCGCTGCGTGCTGGCGCCGCCATCACCCACACCACGCACGCGTTGATCAATCAAACCGAGGCCGCCCAGCGCGCCGCTTAATCCGATGAAAACGAACCACTCGATCCTCCATCGTTCCGCAGTCTTCGCCTACGGCGTAGCCAGCTACCTCGTGGCGCTCGTCACCTTCGCCTATATCGCCGGCTTCATGGGCAATTTCCTGGTGTCCAAGCCGCTCGACGCATCGGCGACCGGACCTTTCTGGAATGCCCTGCTGATCAACCTCGGCCTGATCACGCTTTTCTCGGTGCAGCACAGCGTGATGGCGCGACCCGCCTTCAAAAAATGGTGGACGCGCTACGTGCCGGAGGCGGCCGAGCGCAGCACCTACGTGCTGTTCTCCTGCCTCGCGCTCGTCGTGCTCTTTGCCTTCTGGCAGCCGATGGGCGGTGTCATCTGGGAGGTGAAAAATCCGACCGGCAAGACCGTGCTCTACACGCTCTACGCTTTGGGTTGGGCGCTGCTTTTCGCGAGCACCTATTTCATCAATCACTTCGACCTCTTCGGCCTGCGCCAGATCTGGTTGCACCTCCGCGGTCGCGAATACACGCCGCTGAATTTCGGCACGCCGATCCTCTACAAATACGTGCGGCATCCGCTCTACATCGGGTGGTTCACCACCTTCTGGGC
>JBAVML010000308.1:0-11142 GCA_049690035.1 Chthoniobacteraceae bacterium | reverse complement strand
CCTGAAGCGACCGCTCGCGGAGATGCATTTGCCGCGACCGCCGACAATCCATCGGCAATCTATTACAACCCCGCTGGCATCACCCAACTCGACGGAACGCGCGCGCTCCTGGGCGGCTACGCGATTTCGCTGAAGGTGAAGGTGGACCTCGATTCGGGCGCTTCTTTCTCCAGCACCAACACGGATTTTCAGCTCGCACCGCAGGCGTATCTGACGTGGAAGAGAAAAGATTCTCCCGTCGCCCTCGGCCTCGGCATTTACGCGCCATTTGGATTCGCCCTCGATTACCCCGATGATACGCCGTTTCGAACCCTCGCGCACAAGGGGAAGATCGAATATCTGACCGTCAATCCAGTCATCGCGCTTCAGATCACTCGCGACCTCTCCGTCGCGGTGGGACCCACGATCAACTACGGAAAAGCGGAGCTCGAACAGGGGGTGCTCGCAAAGGGGGACCGATTTCGTTTTGAAGGTGACGGCGTCGCCTACGGACTTAACGCCGGCATCCTCTGGCACCCGCATCGCATGCATCATTTCGGGCTCACGTATCGGAGCGCGACGAAGCTTGATTTCGACGGCGACACGGAGCTCCAATACGACGGCTTCGACGTTCCGACGCCCTTCGGCCCTTTCCCGGTACCCGGCGTGAATCGCCGGGAGCACTCAAGCGCGGAGTTTGAGTTCCCCCAAACCATTGTGCTCGGTTACTCCTTCCGTCCGGCAGACGACTGGAACTTCGAGGTGAATGTCGATTGGGCCGACTGGGATAGTTTGAACGTGGTTACGCTGAAGCAGAAATCGGGTGACGTCCTGCTCCCGTTCAATTGGCGGTCGAGCTTTATGTATGAATTTGGAGTTACAAAAAAATTCTCTAATGGCTTGCATGCCAGTGCCGGTTACGTTTACAGCGAGAACTCGGTCCCGAATGAAAGCTTCAATCCGATCGTGCCCGATTCCAACCGCCATATCTTCAGCCTGGGGTTTGGACAGCAATGCAAATCCTTCAATTGGGACGTTGCTTACCAATATACCCACGGTCCTTCCCGCGAGATCAATCAAGGCACCGCCGCCGACGGCACCTACCGTTTTGACAGCCACGCAGTCACTCTCTCAATTGGATACAATTTCTGAGATCGAGTCGTCGCAGCTCGCTCCCGTGAAACCCACGCTCCTCATCGTCGATGATGAGGAAGGGCCACGGCAGTCGCTGCGCATCGTTTTCAAGAATGAGTATCAGGTATTGCTGGCGAGCAATGGCCTCGAGGCTCTCGATCTCGCGCGAAAACATGAGATCGATGTCGTCGTCTGCGACATCATGATGTTTGGAATGTCAGGCGTCGAGGTGCTCGGCGAAATCAAGCGGATCGATCCTTCCATTGAGGTGGTGATGCTGACGGCGTTTGAGACGATCGAGACCGCGCGCCAAGCGCTGAGGCATGGTGCGAGCGACTATCTGAACAAGCCGTTCGACATTCCCACCATGCGATCGGCAGTGAAGCGAGCCACGGAAAAGCACCGCGCGACGATCGAGTTTCGGAAGACGAACGATCACCTGCACGAACTCCAGAAGATGATCCACGATCATCGTGTCCGCGAAGAGATGGCGCGGGCCAAGGGTGAGATCTACGCCAGCGTGCTGCATGACATCAATAGCCCGCTCACGGTGATCAGCGGCTTCGTCGAGCTGATCAACCGGTCGATGGAAAATGCCGCCCGCGTCGAGGGCGATCAACTGGCCAAAATCAAAGGCGACCTCAACACGCTCAACGGCCAGGTCGGTCGGTGCTTTGAGATTTCGCGGCGCTACCTCAGCTTCCTGAATAACAACGAAAACGAGAAAGTGCGCGTCGGAGCCAACCAGGCGATCAGCGACCTGCGCGACCTGCTCATTCGCCACCCGATCGCCCGGGGCCATCAACTCACGGTCACCGGGCTCGAGGAGGACGCGATCGCGGATATCAACGGGACCGATTTCCTTCAGATCCTGCTTAATCTCACCATCAACGCGCTCCAATCTCTCGATGCCCCTCATCGCGTCGATGTCACCTGCCGCCTGCTGCCCGAGCCGCTGGACGTCGCTTCGTTGGTCGATGGTCCGGAGCAACGCTTCATCAACCGGGAAGGCTTCGCCAATTCCACGCCGATCCTCGCGGTATCGGTGACGGATGACGGCGCCGGCATCGCGCCCGCGCTCCTCGCACGAATGTTTGAAGAGCGTTTTACCACGAAGCCGCCGGATCGCGGGACGGGCCTCGGGCTTTCGATCGTCAAGCGCCTGATCCACGAGGCGCAAGGCGGGATTCACATCCGGACGCAGGTCGGAGTCGGTTCGAGCTTCACCGTCTGCCTCCAGACTCTCCTCTAGCGCGGTTAGCGGTTGGCAAAGTGCCGCACGCGGCGCGAGCGAACGAGGATCACATTGGCCCCCGCGTAGAGAATCACTCCGCAGATCACGGCGACATACGGGTTCGAGATTGTCGGTCGCACGTCGCTCCAGGCCTGTAGAACCAGGAAGCTGAAGCCGGTGACGTAAACCCAGTCAAACGCGGTCAGAACGTAGCGCGCCCAGCGAAGGCGCCGCCACACTCCGATTAGCAGGACCGACGTGCAGAGAAAGCTCCCAATAGCCACGCCTCGCAAAAGCAGCGTCGGATTGCTCGGCTGGAACGTAAACCAGATCACCGCGGCATCGCCGAGCCGCTGGAGCAAAAACGCAATGACGATGAATGTCCGCGCATGTCGCGTGCGGTGGCCTCGATCGTGGGAATGTTCCGGCATTCGACTCACCTTGCTACGGCTGGGGGGCGGGCGCGAGTTCGAGAATCCGCCCAGGCAGCCAGCCAAGGCGGTCCTTGAAGTTGATCGGGCGCGTGTATTCGAGGATGAGCACGCGGCCTCCGGGCAGCGCCTGCACATCGAGCGGGCGGCCGAGCGGGGTGAGCACCGTGTGGGTTTCCACCTCCCAGGCGCCATCCGATCGGCGCCGCGGGCGCACACTCAGCAGATCGAATCCGCTGTCCTCCGGCTTTGCCAGCAGGTTCCCATAGCGCGGCATGAGAAAGCTTCCCTTCAGCGGGACCGCAAACTCCTCGCCGCACCAAATCGTACCACCCGGCGACGAGTGTGGCGTGAAGGTTCGCGCGACCTTTCCCGCCCGGAAGCCGCCGTCGGGCCCCACGTTCTCGACCGGATGCGTGAAGGTGATTCCGTCTGGTGGAGGCGGCGTGTGCGGATACGGGAAGTGCGGCTGCACCGGCAAGTTTTCGTATTGAAATGGAAACCCGTAGTGCCGGCCCGGCTCGATGAAATCCATTTCCTCGCCAGCGTCATAGTCGGGCCCGTTGCTGAAAGTGAACAGGTGGCCCAACCCATCCCAGGCGAAGGCGTAGGCGTTGCGGATCCCGCGCGCGCACACCTCGATCGCGGGCGTTGCCGCTCGTGGATCGAGTCGCCAGAGGCACGCCGTCGTCTCCACTTCGTGGACGGGTGCGTAATGCGGATCGCGGCTCACTTCGCCACCATCCGTCCGCGAGCCGCTGCTCACGTAGAGCATCCCATCCGGGCCGAAGGCGAGATGGCTGACTCCGTGATTGAAGCCGCCGACTCCTTGCGGGTACCGGTGGGTGAACCACGGCGCCAGCTTCAACGGACCGCCGTCCGCGGACGCGCTGCTGCGCCAAATGACCACTTCGTTGGTGTAAACCGGGACCTCGCGCGTGAGCTTCTGATTGCTCGTCACCCACAGGCGGCCTTCCGGATCCACCGCGACCCCGAGCGTAACGTAGTCGCCCCAGGAAGCGTCGAGATAGTCTTCCGCAGCGACGATCTTCGCCAGCGCCCCGCTGGAAGGATCCAGCGAGTAAATATTCCCGGCTTGCGAGAGGAGATAGACGATCTTTCCGAGTCCATCGCCGGCCATCCGTGAGACAAATTCCGGTAATTGCACCACCTCGCGCAGCTTCCACCCCGCCGGCGCATCGGGCAGCGGTTGAAACGCGGTCGCCTTGACCAATTCTGCATAGGTCTTGAAACGCGACCGCGTCCGCGCGTCCGCGACTTCCGCGGCGGTGAATGAATCCGTCGCGTTGCCCCACGAATTGCTCACGAACGTGAGCACGTCGGCCACCTGAGCATCGTCCAACACCTGCGCCGGCATGGCGTTGTTGAAGCGCTGCCCCTTCACTACGATCGCGCCGCCGAGACCCTCGCACAGGATCTTGATCAGGCGTGTTCGGTCGCCGTTGAGCCACTCGCTCCCGGCGAGCGGCGGAAACGCAGGCGCCGCTCCCTGCCCGGCGGCCTGATGACACAGTTGACACTTCTCGGCGTAGATCTTCTCACCGCGCGCCATTTGCCCCTGATCCCGCGCGCCCCTCGCTCCTCCGGTGCACGCCAGCAGGACGAGCAAAAGTCGATGCAGAGGGGGGAAAGCGCGCATATCCGGCAAAGTGGGGCCGAGACATGGCGCGAGTCAACGCGATGGCACGACCACTGCTCAAAAATCTGCATGGACTTCGTCTTCTATTGCACTTCCTGCGGTGGCCCGCTGATCGCCCGTCACGATCTGCGCGGCTTCCGCGTCCAGTGCGCGCATTGCTCGGGAGGAATCGAGGTCCGCAGCGAAAAGCCGATCACCGAGGCGGTAAGCAACGCGCTTCTCGATGCGCCGGTTCCTTCACCCGCTCACGGCACGCAAATCCTTCGCCGCGTCCGCCCCGCCGTCCGCCATTCCAGCGCCGGTGCATCGCACGACCGCCGCCAGTTTCAACGCGGCGCGCGCATTTCATTCCGCAACGAGCACTGACTTCGCGCCACGGAGCAGCACCCGCGCCCCGCGCTCGCGCCCGGTCCGGAACCGCCGGAAACCACAGAACGCCGAAGCCAGACGCCACGTCCACCAGCGGAGCCCCGGCGAGCGAGCCACGAGCCACCCACAGCCGGTGCCGAGGATCAAGCCCGCCATCACGTCCGATGGGTGGTGCGCACCGAGATAGACCCGCGTCCAGCCAACGACCAGCGCCAGCAGCCAGACCGGCAGACACCGGGCGCCGCCGATCACGAGCAGCGGAGTAAGAAAAGCTGCCGCCACCGTGGTGTGCGCGGACGGAAACGATGAGTAGCGGTGTTTGCCCGCGATCCATTTGCCATCCTTGCGCAAGCCATACCAGCCCTCCGCTTTCTGCGACTGCGGCCGGGCCCGCCCGGTGAGCAACCGCACAGGCTGCACCACCGCGCCTGCGAGCAGAGTCGCGGCAAACATCACTCCCAGCAGCGTCATCGCGCGGCGGGCGCGGAAGATTCGCGCGAGGAGGACTCCGCACACGACGGCCAGCGCCAGCGGCGGCCAGTCGCCCGCGTGAGTCACGAACTGCGCGACCCCTTCCCACGGGGCCTCGCGGCGCTGGGCGAGCCAGCGCAAAAAAGGCGCATCGAGCGCAAAGCCGAGAACCACCAGCGCGGTGCTCGCGAGCAGGCCGAAAGCCCAGCACAGTGCCCGCGCGCGCGCCATGGCTCGAACATCTGATATGGAATGGCCCGGTGAGGAAATCACTGGCGGAACAAATCCGAAATCAATGACAAACACCAGTTCCTTGCGCTACACCACCTGGACCCACACGAAGCTGGCGGTGCTGGCTGCGTCCCAAGAAAGTCCGACTTGCCCCACATGCCCTTCCGTCACCTCCTCTGGCTGGTCCTCGCCGCCACCGTCTTTCATTGTCTGGGCAATTGGGCGTTGCCTCTGATCGACCGTGACGAACCGCGCTTCGCCGAAGCTTCGCGGGAAATGCTCCAGCGTGGCGATCCGATCGTGCCTTACTTCAATGGCCGCGTGCGCTTCGACAAACCGCCGCTCATCTACTGGCTGCAATGCGGCGCATACCGGCTCCTCGGCGACAACGAGTTCGCCGCCCGGCTGCCTTCCGCGCTGTGCGCCGCGCTGACCGCGGTGGCGCTCGCCGTCTGGGGCGCCCGGTTCTTCGATGCGACCACTGGATGGCGCGCCGCCCTCATTTTTTCGACCTGCGTGCAGACCATCGTCCACGCCCGCGCGGCCGTGGCGGATATGGTGATGGTGCTCTTCGTCACGCTCGCCGCGTGGGCCGCGTGGGAGTGGCGCCGCGTGGCCGCGACGAACACCAACCCGCGCCGCGAGTGGCTCGCCGCCGTGGGTTTCGCTCTGGCACTCGGCTTCGGGTTTCTTGCCAAGGGTCCCATCGCGTGGCTGCCGCTCGGCATGGTCTGGTGGAGCGGCCTGCCACCCGCCGCAGCGCGCGGCAGGCACGCGTTTCAGTGGGCGGCGGTGGTGATACTGTCGCTCGGTGCCGTAGCGTTATGGGGCATTCCGGCGTTGATCAAAACGGGGGGCGAATTTGCGCGCATCGGTCTCGGCAAGCACGTCGTCGCGCGATCGATCGCGCCGATGGAAGGGCACGGCGGGGGCGATCTTTGGAGCTACCTCGGAATGTTGCCGATGTACCTGGTCACCGTCTGGATCAGCTTCTTTCCCTGGTCGATCTGGCTCCCGAGCACCGCTCGCTATGCGTTCGCGCGGGGCGCTGAGCGCAGAAGCGACGAACGCTATCTGCTCGCCGGCGTGATTCTCTGCTTTGGCATTTTCACGCTCGTACGCACCAAGCTGCCGCACTACACGCTTCCCGCCTTCCCCTTCCTCGCCCTGCTCGTCGCTGCCTGGTGGCGCGAGTCGGCGCAGCCGGTGGAGGCGTTCCGCCGCGTCCTCGTTCGGACTGGCCTCGTGGCCTTGCTCGTCTTTCTCGTAGCCATCCCGATCGGCGCGCGGCAATTCCCCGCGGAAGCGCTCTTCCGGCAGGCCGCGCCGCTCCTGCGCCGCGACATGGTGCTCGCCACCGTGGACTACGATGAACCAAGCCTCGTGTGGAATTTCCGCCGGAGCTGCGACGGATTTCAGACGAAAGTGAAGGATTCGCAGCTGGTGGACTGGCTGGCCCAGCCCGGCGGGCGGGTGGCCATCATGTCGGAGAAAACGGCCGCGCATCTCGCCGCAGACTTCGATCCGCAGTGGCCGCTCTTTCGGGCGGATGGCTGGCACCCGGTGAAGGGCCGCCGCGTGCGGCTCGCGCTCATCGTGAAGCCGTAGCAACCGCGCGACGAGCGAGCCCCCTCACTTCGCGAACGCCGGCGCCTTCTCGTTGCCACCGCTTTCGAGATAGGCGAGCAGGTCGAGGATTTCGTCTTTCGTCAGCACATTGATCAGGCCGGGCGGCATGAGCGAGACGGGAGAAATTTCCTCTTTCGCGAGCCCCGTCTTCGCGATCTGCCGGTGCTCCCCACGGACGGAATCGACGATCACGTCGTAGTGATAGTTCGACTCCACGGCGACCTGCCCCACATAAGTTTCGCCGTTCTTCATCGTGAAGATGAAGCTCGCATACTGCTCGCTGATCACCTTCGAAGGATCGACGATTGCCTCGAGAATATCCCGCCGCTGGAAGCGCTGTCCGACCGCGCTGAGATCGGGTCCAACGTTGCCACCTTCCGGTCCGAAGTGGTGGCAGGCGAGGCACTGTACGCTGGCGAAAATTTCCTTGCCGCGGGCGAAGTTCCGACCGCTCGCGGCCTTGGGCAGTTCACGTTCGAGATCGGCCATGGTCCACGGTTTCTGGAACTGGCGGATCACCGCGGGCTGCGTGATCTTCCCCACCGGCGTCTTCGAGGCGATTTCCGCGAAATGAGCGCGCTCGGCGTCGGGCACTTTGGCCAGCGCCAGCTCCTGAATCTTTTCGACGAACTTCTTCCGCGAGTTTCCGCCAAAATGATTTCGCCCGATCGGAAACCACGCGAAGTAGCGCTCGCGCTGCCCGGGCGTCCACCCCTGCGCCTCGCGGAGCATGCAAGCATACCACGTCTGCTCTTCGGATGAAGTCGAAGCTTCCAGCAGGCCGAGCGTTTTCTCGATCGCATCCGGCGCGCCGAGCCAGATGAGCAGCTCGCACAGTTCGCGATTGAGCGGCCAGGTTTTCGCCGGGTACTGCGCGCCGAGCTTCTCGATCGCGAAATTCACGAGGTCGGTGTCGGGCCTTCCCTGCCGCGCGAGGCTCACCTTGAGCACGCGCAACTGCAGCAGCTTCAAATCATCCTCGAGCGAGTCGAGCGGGAACCTGGTGAGTGACTTCAAGATCGGCGCCTGGAAATCCCTCGCGCCGACTCGCGCGAGCGCGAGCTGCGCGGTGAGCGCGGTGCGCGGCTTGGTCTCCGCGAGCGCTTTCTCGCCCCACGCGGCGACCGACATATCCTCCAACATCAGCCGCGCGGGGAACGCCGTGAAACGATCTTCCGACTCGAGCAGCGGCCACGCCTCGTCCACCGCATAGCGCGAGCCCGCGTGGTCCTTCATCCGCGCTATCGCTTCGCGTGCGAATGCCTCTTCGCCGTTGCTCGGCCGTTTTTCGGCGACCGCCGGCTCGGGTGCGTTGCCGGTCCAGCTCACGCGATACAACCCCGCCTGCGTCCCGCGTCCACCCACGGTGAAGTACATCGCGCCGTCCTTGCCGAACTCGAGATCGGTGAGCGGCATCCCTTTTCCCGAAAGAAAAATCTCCACGTCCTCGCTCGCCTCGGGACCGGTCGGGTGCGTGTAGCTCTTGAGCGGATTCTGTGCGGAGTAGCTGGCGCCTTCGGGATGAAGCTGCACCGCGAGCAACCGCCCGAACGTCCAGTCCATGATGAAAAACGCGCGGCGGTAGCGCTCGGGAAAGTTCGACTTCGTGCCAAACTTCACGCCGGTCGGGCAGCCGAGGCCGATGTTCGTCACCGCGGGCAGCGAGTCGGCGTAATACTCGGGCCACTTTTGATTTCCCTCGCGGAAACCAAACTCCGCGCCGGGGATGATGTGGAGCACGCGCGTGGGCCGATACCACGGCAGGCCCACGTCCCACTCCATGTCGCTGTCGTAGGTGAAAAGCTCACCGTCGGCGTTGAAGTCGATGTCGTATTCATTGCGGAAGCCGCCGGCGAAGAGTTCCCAGCGCGTGCCGTTTTCATCGGTGCGCAGCACCTGGCCGTAGGGGATCTTCAGCTTGTCAAAGAACGTCGCGACCGGGTCCATGACGCGCGGGATGAGGATGTCCTCGGCGTAGTTTTGATACGGCGACTGCGCGTCGATACCCTCGACGAGCGGCGTGGAATTGCCGTGCGCGATGTAGATCGATTTGCCGTCCGGCCCGAGCACCAGCGCGTGAGCGCCGTGTTCGCCATTGCCGCCGGGCACCGCCTTCCACAGCTTCGCCTCATCGAACGTGTCGTCGCCATTCGTGTCCTTCAGCCGATAAATCGCACGCCCGTCCGGACCGCTCCCGCTCACGTAGAGCGAATCAAACGCCCACAGCATGCCCATCGCATCGCCCACCGGCACCGGAATCTTCTCCCACTGCGCCACGTGCCCCTGCGCATCCAGCGTCGCGCGCCACAGCCCGCCCCACTTGTCGTCCTTTTTGAAGCCCGCGTCCGGCGGCGCGCCTTGCGGCGAAATGTAGAGCCGTCCCTTGTCATCGATCGCCATCGAGACCCACGAACCTTCCTCCTTTGCCGCCGAGCGCAGCAGCTCGATCTTGAAGCCGGGCGGCACGGTGACTTGCTCGGCCGGCGTCGCGGCAGGTGCGGGCGCGTCTTGCGCCCGGAGTGGTGCAGTGAGGAAAGTGGCCAGCACGAGCAACGGATAGAATTTCATGTGGGGAAAGCAGGAGGCGAAGTGAATTGGATGGCAGGGTAAAGCCTAAACCCTCCCGGCGCGCTCCTCTTAAACCATCACGGCCATGCCGGCATCCAGATGCAGGAAGAACGCGCTTTTCTCGATCGCTATGCTCTTTGTCTCTTCGTGGTTTCATCCTTCCAAGTCGCCATCGTCGGCGCCGGCCCCGCCGGCTCCACCTGCGCCGCGCTCTGCGCCGCCGCCGGGCTGCGCACGCTGCTCTTCGAACGCGCGACCTTCCCCCGCGAAAAAGTCTGCGGCGACTGCCTCAACCCCGCCTGCTGGCCGGTCCTCGACCGTCTCGGGGTCAGCGCTCGCCTCGCCGCATTGACCCACGCGCGGATTACCGCCGTTGAATTCATCGGCACCGACGGGAACGTCCTCACCTATCCCCTGCCCGCCGGCGCGCGGGGCGAGATCGCAATCAAGCGGAGTGCGCTCGATCGCGCGTTGCTTGCGCGCGCGATGGAACTCGGCGCCACGGTAAAGCAAGGCGCCGCCGTGACCGCGCTCGAGCCGGGCTGGCGGATTCAGGTCGGCGACGAGCAGTTCACCGCGGAGACCCTGGTCGCCGCCGATGGCCGCAACTCGACCGTGGCCCGGTTGCTCGGTCTGCTGCCTGCGGCGCACAAGGATCGGCTCGGCTTGCAGGCCCACCTTCCCGCGCCCCCCGAATGGGCAAACAAAGTCACGATGCGGCTCCTGCCCTTCGGTTATTGCGGCGTGGCCGATGTCGGCGGCGGGGAGGTCAACGCCTGCCTCGTCGCCCGCGCCCAGGATCTCGACCGCCTCAAGGCTTGGGCGCAGCAGCACTTCGCCCTGCCGCGCGATCAATCCTGGCGCAGCATCGCCCCGCTCGCTCGCGCCGCCCTGCCGCCGGTTCACGAGCGGCTCGTGCTGATCGGTGACGCCGCCCGCGTGGTGGAGCCTTTCACGGGAGAAGGAATCTATTACGCGCTGGCCTCGGGAGCGCTGGCAGCGGATGCCATCGTTGCCGACGACCTCGGCTCGTATGCCGCCGCTCACCGTGAACTCTATCGCGGTCGGCTGTGGGTGAATGAACTCGCGAAGAGCGCAGTGCTGTATCCACGCATCGCAACTCAAGCGCTGCGGCTGACCCGCGCCTGGCCTCAGTTGCTCGGCATGCTGACGGCAAAGGTCATCCGCAGCGTCCCCGCCTAGCCCCGGCAAAGGGCGGCAAGCCTCGGCACGAACACGACGAGGCCAATCACCGCCGCGGATGTAGCGGCGCACAGCACCGCGCCCGCGGCTACGTCCTTCGCGCGACCCGCGAGCGGATGTTCACCGGGCGAGACGAGGTCCGTGAGAGCCTCGACCGCGGTGTTGAGACCTTCTGCCGTCCAGACGAGGCCGATCGCGCCGACGACCGCCGCCCACTCCCAGCGCTCCAACCC
>JBAVML010000307.1:0-16738 GCA_049690035.1 Chthoniobacteraceae bacterium | reverse complement strand
GGTCGTGCGCGCCGGAAACGGGTCGGAGAAAAACTCGCGGTAGAGCTGGTTGTAGAGCGGCAGTTCCTCGGGATCGCGCACGTAGTTGCGCGTCTGGATGACGTGCGCGAGATCGCTGCCCGCGGCTTCGAGCACCTTCGCGACATTCGCGAGTGAGCGGCGAAATTCCCCCTCGAACGTATCGCGCACGATCTTCCCGGCGGCATCCACCGAAGCCTGCCCGGAGACAAAGATGAGATCGCCGACAGCCACGCACGGGCTGAAGGGAAGCGCCGAGGCAGGCGTGTCGGCGTTACGCGGATAGGAGACTTGGGGATGGTTCATGATTGGGAAATGGATCGAGCGGAAAGACGGGCCGGCGGATGTGGCGGAAATCGAGACGGCGTAGATCGCCGCTGCACGGGCCCGGCGTGTCGATCAGATAATTCGCGGCGGCGATCGGATCATAGGCGCGGCGATGCGCAATCGCGGCTTTCACGCCCATCACCCGCAGGTTCGCCGGATCGACGCCGACACTCGTCCATTGGCCGAGATCCATCGGCGGCGTGCGGCGGGAAGTGAGCAGGATCAAAATGCCGTGGTGGTCCCCGAGCACGCTCGGCCCCATGTCGAAGGAATCGCCGGCGACCGAGGCGAGGTGGCTTTGTTTGTCTTCGAGAACGAATCGTCCGTCGGTGCGGCGCCGCACGGTCACTTCGATGGCGAGCGGTCCCGCGTCGTAGCGGCTGCCGCGACCGCCGAGCGCCTGCGTCGATCGGCCGCCAATCGGCACGTCTGCCAACTGCCGCACGGCCTCCGCATCGGCGAGACAGACGGCGGCGTTTTCGATACGGTGCGCGACGAGCGCGCGCAGCAGGCCGGTGCCATCGCCCGGCGCGCCGCCGCCGATATTGTCGGATTCTTCGGCGAGAACGATGAGGCCGGCGGGCGCGTGCTCAATTTTTTCGAGCACTTCATCCACGGGAATTCCGCGGACATTACCTGCTTCGCGCAGTTCCCACGCTTTTGCCGCGAGGCTTTCAAGGATCGTCTCCCCGCTCGTGCCATCGGCGTGCTTCACCAAGCTGAAACTTACCCCCGTATCGCGCGTGTCGGCGAAGCTGAAGCCCGCGCACACGTTCACCGCGAGCACGCCCGGCGTCTCCTGTTCAAATGCGCGCGCCATCGCTTCGAGTTCGGCCATCGGCGAAAACGCCGTCCCGGTTCCAGCCGGCGGCCACACGATCGGAGTGCCGCGCCACGCCGTCTCGATGGGCGTGCCGGAATGCATCTGCCAATCAAGCAAGCGCGCCGCTCGGCAGGCCGTCTCGCGTGCATCGGCGTGTGGATTTTCGCGATAGGCGATCAACGCCGAGGCGTGCTGCGCCATCAGCGGCGACACGTTTGCGTGAAGGTCGAGCACGGCGACCACGGGCAGCTTCGTCCAGCCGAGTTCCTCGCGAATCCGGCGGAGAAGTTCGCCCTCCACGTCGCGGCAGGAGACGGTGACCATCGCGCCGTGCAGGATGAGCAGCAGCCCATCGAATCGGGCCGCATCGAGCTCGTGCGCACGGTCGCGAAACCCGCGCCAGTACTCTTCGAACACCGCATCCTCCACGGTGCCGCTCGGAACCGCTCGCGCATCGAGCAGCGGCTCGATTTGCCAGCCGAGTTCCCGCGCCACCTCCAACGCCCCGCCGAGCGGCGACGCATCGCCGAGACATTCGAGCAGCGCGTCGCCGAGGCGAAATTCGAACGCCGAGAGCGTCGTCAAGTCGTCCACGAAGGTGTGCGTTTCATGGAAGAGTCCGGCGACCAACACGCGCCTCGGCCGGCTCATGCTTTCCATTCCCGGGCGTGGCGCGCGATCGCGTTGGCTGCGCGGGCGAGCGCTTCGTCGATGTCCTTTTCCGTGTGCGCGAGACTGATGAACCAAAGCCCGCGCTCGATCGCGCGGACACCTTCCTCGAGCAGGCAGCGGCGCAGGTGCATCCAGCGCGCGGCGTCGTGGCGGCGCACGTAATCGCGATAGGCGCGGATCGGACCGGGCTCGGCTCCCGCGCGCAGCATCGCGGTGTGGAAGACCAGCCCCGGACCCTGCGCCTGGAGCGGGACACCGTGATCGCGTGCGATCTTTTCCAAGCCTCTCATCAGACGATCGCCGAGCCGCTGCAGCCCCGCCGGATGTTGCGCCCCCAGCGCGTGTATTGCATCCAGACACCAGCGGCTCGCCGCGAGGCAGAGCGGGTTGCCATTGAGCGTGCCGGCGTGGATCACCTCGCCGCGCACGATCGGCTCGAAGAACTTCGCGCGACCGACGAGCGCGGCAAACGGGACGCCGCCGCCGATGGCTTTGCCGAAGACCGTAAGATCTGGCGTCACGCCGTAGAATCCCTGCGCGCCGCCACCGCCGAAGCGGAAGCCGGTGATCGTTTCGTCCGCGATCATCAGCGCGCCCTCGCGATCGCACAGCTCGCGGATCGTCGCGAGCTGGCCGGCGACGGGCTCCATGCAGCCGGTGTTGCAGAGCGCGGGTTCGAAGATGATCGCGGCGAGCTGCCCGCGATATTGCTCCACGCGCCGGCGCAGCTGCTCGGGATCGTTCCAGCGCGCGACGACGAATTGATCGAGCACCTCGGGAATCACGCCCGCGCTCGGGTGAAGCCGCGTCGGCTCCTCATCCGAGCCCCAGCGATCCGGCGGCGGCGCGAAACCCACAAGCCCTTCATCGGACCAACCATGGTAGTGCCCCTCGAACTTCAAAACCAATCGTCGTCCCGTGTATCCCCGCGCGAGCCGCAGCGCGCTGAGCACCACCTCCGTCGCGGAGTTATTGAAGCGCACGCGCTCCGCTCCCGGCACCAACGCCTGCACGCGCTCGGCCACTTCGATCTCCAATTCCGATTGGGCCGCCCAGTGCGTGCCGAGCCGCGCCTGCGCTGCGATCGCTTCCGCCAGCCCAGCCGGCGCGTGACCGAAGAGCAGCGCCCCCTGCCCGATCGCGAAGTCGATGTATTCATTCCCATCCACATCCCACAGCCGAGAGCCCGCACCGCGCTCGAAATAGAGCGGCACCGGCTGTTCCATTTTGCGGATACCGCTGTTCACGCCGCCCGCGATGCTGTGCGTGGCACGCTCGTGGAGCAGGCGGGATTTGGAAAAGCGGTCGGTCATGGAGGGGGGAAGGCGCGGCTCTGTCCGTCTAACGATCGCGCCCCCAGTTGGCAAAACGATTAGCGACGAGACGCGCCGGCGGAGGTTGAATCACTTCCTAATCTTTTCGAATCATCCTGCCTTCCCCAACTTCACAAGCGCCCTTGCCGCACGCGCATCGTCGCCGACCATCACCGTCCACCATGCTTCTCCCATCCATTCTTTCTCGTCCACGCCGGGCGGCCTTTGTGCTCGCGATGCTCGTCCTTTCCGCCCACCCGCTCGTCGCGCAAGTCGAGCACCTGCCGAGCGGGCCGTGGGCGGACTGGGTGGAAAAGGACTTCCCATTTTTTTCCTCGGCACTCGATGCGCGGCAGGCAGGTGCAGAGTTTCCAAAGGACAATCTCGTCCCGCGCGGGCTGGTGTTGAATCTCGGGCACGACACGTGGGCCTGCTTTGATCTCGACCTCCTTCGCATCGCGGCGATCTGGGAGGGAAAGGCGGTGACCGCCGAGGCGCTCGCGCCACTGTCCTATCACGATGCCGGGCTCAAGACGCTCGACGGCCAAACGAAATTGCCCACGCCTGACGGCAAAGTGCTGCTCGCTAACGGCATCTATCCCGGCTGGCAGGTTGGCGAGAAAGCTACGGCGATCGATCCGCGCGTGCCGGCGCCGACGGCGGAGGAAGTGGGCCGCGGCGCGTTACCGCCGGAAATTGGACGCTTCGAAGCGGTGCGTCTCACGCGGGACGGCGTCTGCTTGGAATATCATGTCGGCGACGCGAAGATCCGGGAGCGCATTTCGCTCGTCGAAAAGGACGGGGTCCGCGGCGTCCGACGGTGGTTCTCCGTCGGGCCTTCAGCGCGTGAACTCCACCTCGTGCTCGCGCCTGGCCCCGGCGGGCCCGACGCGAAACCCAAGATTGCCGTGCTCTTCGGGCCCAGCGTCGGCCAGTCCAGCCGAGACAATCTCGAACTCCGCAATTTTTGCGTGGCCCCACACGCGCAAGAGGTCGAGTTCCAGGCGGTGATCTGTTTGGGCGAACTGCTCCCTCAAGTCGGGCGTGAGAAATTCACCGATGTCGATCAGCCGCCCGCGACGCACTGGCCGCAAATCGTCACGACGAAGACCACCCTTTCCACGAAGAAGGACGCCTACGTGCTCGATGACATCCCACTCCCGACATCGAATCCGTGGCAACGCAATGTGCGGCTGTGCGACGTGGAGTTTTTTCCCGATGGCATCGCCGCCGGCGTGACGCTCGACGGTGACGTGTGGATGATCCGCGGGCTCGGCGGTGCCAGCGGCGAAGTGCAGTGGCGGCGCTTCGCCTCGGGGCTGCACGAGCCCATGAGCCTGGCGATCCGCGACGGCGAGATCTTCGTCTATGATCGCAACGGCCTCTGGCGGTTGCGCGATACCAATGGAGATGGCGAGGCCGATGTGCATGAGATGTTCTGTAACGCATTCGCGCAGACCGCAGAGACGCGGGAGTTTCCGAGTTCGATGAAGCTCGCGCCAGACGGCTCGTTCGTTTTGTCGAAAGGCGGCCAGCAAAGCAGCACCATGGGCAAGGACAATGGCACCGTCTTCCGCGTGTCGCGCGATGGTCGCACTACCACGGTGCTCGGCTGGGGATTTCGCGGGCCATTCATCGGCGTGCACCCGCGCACCGGGATGGTCACGGCGAGCGATCAGGAGGGTAACTATGTGCCCACCACGCCACTCTATATTGTCTCCGGCGGAGAATATCATGGCTTCCTAAGTCAGTTACTACCGAAGGAAGACTACCCAGCGCCGATCGCGGATCCACTGACCTGGATTCCACATCCGGTGAATCCATCGGGAGTAACTCAAGTGTGGCTCACGGGGGCGAAGATGGGACCGCTCAATGACTCGCTGATCCATCTCGGCTACACCCGCCCGGAAGTCTTTCGCGTGTTGCTCAACAACCGCTCCCGGAAGCCGCAAGCCGCCGTGGTAAGCCTCACACACGAGGTGGACTTTCCGTTACTTAATGGCGCGGTGAATCCGCTCGATGGCCAGCTCTTCCTCGTGGGCTTCCGTGGCTGGGGCACCACCGCACCCCGCCTCGCCGGCCTCGCCCGTCTCCGCTACACCGGGGCGCCGAGCCTCATCCCGAGCGAAGTCGTCGCGATGGACCAGGGCGTCCTCCTGCGCTTTGACACACCGCTCGACCAAAAGCGCGCGACGGACCTCGCGAGTTACTCCGTGGAGCGCTGGAACTATAAGCGCACTTACAAGTATGGCTCACCTCACCTAAAGCTCGATGGCACCCCGGGCCAGGAATGGATGCAGCCCAGCAGCGTCTATCTATCGAAGGATGCGAAGTCTATCTTCCTCGGCGTAGCCGGTATGGAGTCGGTGATGCAGATGCGGGTCGGTTGGTCACTCGCTTCACAGGAAGGCGCGACCTTCGATAACAATGCTTACTTCACACCCTATGACTTAGCTAAGTTCGACCCAGTAGCGGAAGGTTTCGAGCCCATCAAAGTCGATCTCACTCCCAAGGCAGCGGTCGCGCAGGTCGCTGGTCCGGTGAGTGTGGATGAAGGCAAACGGCTCTATCTGTTCCTCGGCTGTCTCGCGTGTCACTCCACCGATGGTTCGTTAATTGGCAAAGTCGGCCCGAGCTGGAAAGGCTTGTACGGGAGCACCCGGCTCTTCGCAGACGGCAGCAAGGCGGTGGCGGATGACGCTTATCTCCGCCAGTCCATTTTGGATCCGAGCGCGAAGGTGGTGCGCGGTTTCGAGAAATCCGAGGCCGGCATGCCGAACTACGGCGGGGTCGTCACCGACTCGCAACTTTCCTCACTGATTTTGTTCATAAAAACGCTCGCCGAGCCGGCTCCGACCGGACAATAATGATCCCTTTGCCATCCCGGAGTTCACACAATCGTCACAAGAACACACCTGCCAAACGGCCCACTTTGGTATCTCTGGTCCGCAGCATGACTGCACCTGCCTCGCTCTGCACCACCCTCGGCCACCGCGCCCACGATCGGATCTTCAATCAGATCCATGGCGCCAACCTCGTTTACAACACCTGCTGGGAAGATCCGCGGCTCGACCGCATCATGCTGGATCTTCAGCCCGACAGTCGCGTGGTGATGATCACCAGCGCTGGCTGCAACGCGCTCGATTATCTCCTCGCCGACCCCGCCGAGATTCATGCCGTGGATATGAATCCGCGGCAGAATGCGCTCCTCCAACTCAAGACTGCGATGCTGCAACACACCAGCTTCGAGGATCTCTTCACTGTCTTCGGCCTCGGCGCGCACCCGCGCTTCCGCTCGCTGCTCCAGCGGTTGCGCGGAAATCTGCATTCCTTCGCGGCGCACTACTGGCACGAAAAGTCCGATTACTTCCGCAGCACGCCCTTGACGCCATCGTTCTACTATCGCGGCACCGCGGGGTGGATGGCTTGGATCGCGCGCCATTGCTTCCTCGGCACGAACCGCAAGGTGCGCCACTACGTCGAGGGGTTGTTGGAGGCGAAGACGCTGCCAGAGCAAAGCGCGCTCTACGAAGAGGTGCGTCCCGTCCTGTGGAATAGCGTGGTTTCTTGGCTAGTCCGGCAGCCGATGGCGATGACCATGCTCGGCGTGCCGCGCGCGCAGATCCGCCTCATCGAGACGCAATTTCCCGGCGGCCTGACCGGCTACATTCAGGAGAAAATGGAGCACGTCCTGACGCGCGTTCCGTTTTACGATAACTACTTCTGGCGCGTCTATCTCACGGGAAGCTACACGCGCGAGTGTTGTCCCAGCTATCTTCGTCCGGAGCACCTCGGGACACTGCAGGAACGCGCGTCGCGGATCACGACCCATAGCACCACGGTCGCGAACTTCCTGCGTGAAAACCCCGGCGAATACTCGCACTTCGTCTTGCTCGATCATCAGGACTGGCTCGCGGCGCACCGGCCCGAGGCGTTGGCCGAAGAGTGGGATTTGATCCTCGCCAACAGCCGCCCCGGCACCCGCATCCTTATGCGTTCGGCCAGTCCGGTCATCGACTTCATTCCTTCCGCAGCGCGCGAGCGGTTGACGCTCAACCCGCATCTCGCCGATGCTCTGCATCTTCAGGATCGCGTAGGCACCTACGGCAGCACGCTCCTCGCCGAAGTCGCGGCATGAGCGCCGCCACCTCCGCCAGCGCGGCGCCGCTCACCGATTACTATCGGTGGCACGCGCGCATCTACGATCTGACGCGCTGGGCGTTCCTTTTCGGTCGCACCCAGCTCATCGCTCAGGCCGCGGCCACGCTCGCGCCGCGGCGGGTTCTGGAGATCGGTTGCGGTACGGGAAAGAATCTCGTCGCGCTCGCCGAAGCTTTTCCACTGGCCGACATCGTGGGGCTCGATCTTTCTGCCGATATGCTCGACCGCGCGCGGCCGAAGCTCCAGCGCTTCGGCCCGCGGCTCTCGCTGCTGCATCGCGCCTACGATGCTCCGGTCGGCGGCGGCGAAGGCTTCGATCTCATCGTCCTGAGCTACTCGCTCTCAATGATGAATCCGGGCTACGACTCCGTGCTGCGACTTTGCCAGCGCGACCTCAGCCCCGGCGGCGCCGTAGCGGTCGTGGACTTTCTCGATTCGCCCGCCGCGTGGTTTCGGCGTTGGATGGGTATCAATCACGTGCGCATGGAGGGCCAGGTCCTCGCCCGCCTGCGCGAAGACTTCACATCGAAATCGTGCGACATCCGCGGCGCCTACGCCGGGCTCTGGCGTTACGTCACCTTCATCGGCGGGGTGAAGTAAGGCGGCGCAGGGGAAGGCTAACTTTCTTGCGGCATCCGTATTGGTGAAAAGATGGGGCGTCCCTCGCGGACCGCTGCTATCTACACGCCCATTCTCCCTCTCATGGCCACCAAAGCCACGATTCACAAAGCCACCCTGCAGATCTCCGACATCGACCGCAACGTCTATGGCGATCACTTCGTCACGCTCGCCCGGCACCCCTCGGAGACAGACGAACGGATGATCATTCGGTTGCTGGCCTTTGCGCTCAATGTGCCCGCCAGCAACGATCGCGGCGCCCTCGAATTTGCCAAGGA
Source organism: Chthoniobacteraceae bacterium (assembly GCA_049690035.1). GTDB lineage: Bacteria > Verrucomicrobiota > Verrucomicrobiia > Chthoniobacterales > Chthoniobacteraceae > Chthoniobacter. The sequence goes on along the minus strand of JBAVML010000307.1, from coordinate 8,528 downwards.
TATGTGGGACCCCGACGAGCCCGCCCTGTGGCAGAAAGACCTCACCGGCTACATCGACCACTGGATCGAAGTCGGCCAGCCAGACGAGAAGCGATTGCTGCGCGCCACCTCGCGTGTCGGGCGCGTCAGCGTTTACAGTTTCAGCACGAGCACAGAGGTCTGGTGGAAAGGGATCGAGAGCAAACTCACCCGCGCGCGCAACCTCACAGTCTGGCAAATCCCCGCCGAGCAAAGCCAAGCGCTCGCCGCACTCGCCCAGCGGACCATGGAATTGCAGGTGACCGTGCAGGACGGCGCGATCTGGGTGGGCGACGGCGAGCGTTCGATCGAAGTCGCCCCGGTGCGACTCTACGGCGATCCGGTGGAAGAACATCCTTCCCGCTAACCGGCGGCCACGGTACGGCGAAGCTTGGGCGTCAGGCCTTCTTCACGAAGCAGGCTTTCAAGCCGATGGCAACTCCATCGATTTTGCAGGAGATCTCGTGGTCGCCATCCACGAGGCGGATTGGTTTCGACTTCGTGCCGCCTTTCAGCACCCCGGAAGACCCTTTCAACGGCAGGTCCTTGATCAGCACGACGCAGTCGCCGTCGGCGAGGACGTTGCCGTGAGCGTCTTTGACCACGCGTGCTTTCTCCGGCTCAGCCTCCTTTTCCCACTCGTGCCCGCAGGTCACGCATTCCCAGCGCTCGGGGAGTTCGAGGACATCGTTCATTTCACACATGGGGCAGGCGGGCTTGCTCATCGACCTGCATCGTAGCCTTTCCCGGCGACTCAGCGCAACGAGCGTTCCTCGTTGTTTCGTGGGCTCTGCGCTTTGGTGCCTCTGGTCTGGCTCCCTCCCATCTCTTCCCAGCAACACGGGCCAGGAACGGTGGCCGACGCCAGCGGGCGGGAGATTCGACACGGCCTGCTCACTACGCTCGTCGATGCGAAGACAACGCAAAATTTTGAACTCTCGCGTTTCCCCGTATTCGCCGTCAGTATCGTTGCGCGTCACCCCCATTTTCCTCATGCAAGATTTCACCGAGATTTCCTACGTCATCGATGCGAACGACCGGCTGGTTTCCGTGAGCCCGGGGTGGACCGCCTTCGCGGTCCAGAACCAGGGCGAGGAACTGACGCCAGAGGCGATGAAGAGCCGGTTACTGTGGGATTTCATCGCCGATGAAACGACCCGCGAGCTCTATGGAGCAGTGCTGGAGCACGTGCGTTCGGGCACGCCGACGGATCTGATCCTCCGCTGCGACGCTCCCGAACGCCGCCGATTGATCGAAATGATCGTGAGCCTGCGGCCAGATGGAAATGTCGAGTTCAAGACGGTGCTGCTGGCGACTACCACGCGGGCGGCGCAGCGGCTCTTCGCCAAGTCCACCCCGCGCAGCGACCGCCGAATCATGGTCTGCAGTTGGTGCGATCGAGTGAACGCTGGCGTGGAAGAGTGGCTGGAAGTGGAAGTCGCCATGGAGCGGTTGCACCTGACCGACGAACCCGAGCTTCCTCAAGTCGAGTCGGTGGTGTGCCCCGGCTGCTTTGCCAAGGTGACGGAAATTCTCGCCCAATCGAAGGCAGCGGCGACCTCCTGATCGGCACCGCGGTTCCTTCGGAAACTCTGCAAGCTATCGCGCCTGCCTCGCGAACTCCTCCGCCAGTGCCCGCGTGAACTCCGCCGCACCGGTGGCGGTGAGGTGCTCTTCGTCGCAGTGATTCTCCGCGCGGAAGACCCTCGGATGCCGGCGCGGATCGGTGAATGCGATCACCGGCGCATCGACCCCCGCCGTAGCGACGTCCGCGAGATTCTCCCGCGCCAGCACCGTCGGCGTAATGACGAACACCGGCTCGGCGCCCGCGGCGCGCACCTCCGCGACGAGCGCTCGCAGTGCCGCGCCGAGCAGGGGCGACACGGCGGCGCGCGGAAGATCGTGCTCCTTGAGATAAGTCACCGCCGCCTCGTAGCTCGCGCGCCGCGCTCCGGCGAGGAGCGGATTCGTCTGCGCCTCGAAGCCCGCGTGATCCCGCCACGGCAGCTCGGCCCGCCACGGCTTCTGCGGACCGCGCAATCTTTCCGCGAGCCATTCCGGGCCGCGTCCGAAATTTGACAGCCGTCGCACGAAACAACCCGCATGCACCAGCCCCTCCTCGCCTTTGATTCGAGTCGCTGCAGCGGACCCGATGATCTGCCGCAGCGCCAGCACCGTATGCCGCAGATCGTGCCAGTGGACATAGCGCGCCGTGTCGATGTTCGCGGCGTTTACTTTGGGGTGGATGTCTCCGAGTTCGATGAAAACGCGGCGCAATGGCAGGCGCAGCTTCAGCAGTTCCCGCAGTACGTAAAAGCTCTCCGGCGGTCGCATCCCGTCGACGCCGAAATTGAACGACCGGAGGGATCCGCCGCGCGCCGCGATCTCGCGATCGAACTGCTCGGGATCGAACGCGTGATAGACGCGGCTCGACCCGACGAAGACGGTGTCGATCTCCCCGCGGCGGTCACGGAGAACGTCGAGCTTTTCGCTGATGCCCGACACGCGCAGCGAGGGCAGCCCCGAGTTGATCGCCGCGCACACCATCGCGAGCGCAAGCAGGAACGCGGCGCCATTCCTCACCACAGCGAGGAAAAAAATGCGTGGCGTGGCTGGGGTCATCGACGCAGCGCAGCGTGCCCGCGCATCGTCCCGATGACAACCACTCGTCGCAGCCCCCGCGACAGCCGACGAACGAAGGCTCCGACTTTCTGCCCGTCCCCGTGACCGGCTAGGCGCGAGGCTCCTCACCTGGCTGCTACCTTTCCATTTGCACGCATGCCCGCGGCTTGCCACGCTCGCTGCATGTTCCGTCGTCTCTTCCTCCCCCTCACCCTGCTCATCCTCGCCCTGCCGCTCCACGCCCACGAATCCAGCGCGGAAATGGCCGCCGCCGCCAACAATCTGCTCGTCACGCTCACGCCCGAGCAAAAGCAGAAGGCGTCGTTTGAATACCCCGACGAAGAACGGAAAAACTGGCACTTCATCCCGCGCGTCCGCAAAGGGCTGCCGCTCAAGGAACTCACCTACGAGCAGCGCCTCCTCGCCCACGGGCTGCTCGCCACGGGCTTGAGCGGGCGCGGCTACACGAAGGCGGTTTCGATCATGAGCCTCGAGGCGGTGCTCGCGATTTTGGAAAAGGACAAGGTCGGCGGCGCCGTGCGCGACCCGGAGAATTACTTCGTCTCCATCTTCGGCAAGCCCGGCATCGCCCCATGGGGCTGGCGCGTCGAGGGGCATCACCTTTCGCTGAACTACGCGATCCCGAACGATGACGCGCCGACCATGACGCCCTCGTTTTTCGGCACGAATCCCGGTGAAGTGAAAAGCGGTCCCCGCGCCGGCACGCGCATCCTTGGCACCGAGGAAGACCTCGGCCGCACGCTGGTGAAATCGCTCACCGAACAGCAGCGGAAGGTCGCGATCGTCCTCACGGAAGCGCCGAAGGAAATCTTCAACGACCCGAAGCGGACCGACCCGACGAAGCCCGAGGGCATTCCGCAAAATCAGCTCACCGCCGATCAGAGCACGCTGCTGGTGAAGATCGTGAAGGAGTATCTCTTCCGCTGCCGCCCGGATGTGGCCGCGGAGGATTTTGCGAAGATCGAAAAGGCGGGCCTCGACAAGTTGCACTTCACCTGGGCCGGCGGCCTCGAGCTCGGCCAGCCGCACTATTACCGCGTGCAGGGCGGCAACTTCATCCTCGAGTACGACAACACCCAGAATGACGCGAACCACGTCCACGCTATCTGGCGCGACTTCGATCACGACTTCGGCGGCGACCTGCTAAAAGCCCACGTGGACGCCGCCCACGCGAAGTAGGCGGCTCGCGCGCGAGCGTCTCCCTCCGATCAGACCGACCACACCCGCACCGGCTCGGCCACACCTTTCACCTTTTGCGGCGGGTGCTCCTTTAACTCCGTCGCCTCCCGCAGCGCCACCCGCGTCGCGTCGGTCAGCAACACCGTCTCGCCGACGACCTTCGTCAGGCTCTCGATGCGCGACGCGAGATTTACCGTGCTCCCGATCGCGGTGAACTCCAGCCGCTGCGGCGAACCGATACTGCCCACGATCGCCGGCCCGGTGTGGATGCCGATGCCGATGCACGTCATCTCCTCGCCGCGCGCCGCGAGATCGGCATTGAGCAAACGCAGTTGCTCCAGCATCGCCACCGCGGTGTGCACCGCTTCGTCCGCGCCGTTGTCTTCATCCACGCCGACGCCGAAGAGCGCCATGAACCCGTCGCCGAGGAATTTGTTGATCATGCCGGCATGATCCTCCTCGACAACCTGCACCATGCGGCGCAGGAATTCATTGAGCAACGCGACCACCTTTTGCGGCGGCGAGTCGGCAGAGCGCTGGGTGAAAGCGCGGATGTCCACGAACATCACGGTGATGACCTGCTCGCTGCCACCCAGCCCTGGATCGCGCGCGAGGATTTGTTCCGCGGCTTTCGCGCCGACGTGCAGACCGAAGGTGCGACGCAGGCGCTCCTTCTCGCGCAGTTCCACCACCATGCGATTGAACTCGCCGATCAACGACCCGAACTCGTCCGCGCGCATCAGCGGCACCTGCACGTCGAGGTGGCCCTGCGCCACCGCCTTCGCCGCCGCGCGAAGCTGATCCACGGGCTCCGCGACGAGCCGGCTGATCAAAACCGCCGAGCACAAGCCGAAGGCCATGCCGATGCTGCCGACAAACATGGCGAACCACACCGGATGTCCCGCCGGCGACGGCGGCGCGAAGTCGAGCAACATCAGCGAACCGATGGGACACATGCCTGCCGAGATCGCCCACATCAGCCCGCGCCCGCGGAGCGACAGCGGATAGATGCCGCTCATTTGATCCGGCCGCGCACCGCGAAAGAAGACGGCGAAGAGACCCCAGTGCGTCGCCAACTCCACGAGGAAGAAACTCTGGGTCACCGAAATGAATGCCGACACGAGAAACGAGATCGGCAGATGCCAGAGCAGCGGCCTCGCGAGCGGATCGCCCACGCTCAGCAACGCGACAAAGAAAACGGGAATGCAAAGCAGCCAGCCGGCGCCGCAAAAAAGCGCGCTGAACCACGGCAGATGGATGACACGCCGGCGCGTGCGTTCGAGCGGCGCGGCATCGACCGGCTCGCCCGCGAGCAGCGCGTGAAAATGCGCGCGCAACGAATAGACGACCCAGAGCCAGCCACCGACCGCCAGCGGATAAACGAAGAGATTGTAGCCGATGACGGTATCGACGAAGCGCTGCTTGAGCGCCGGGCTCGTGAGCAGCGGGTTCACGATGACTGCGTTGTACCAAATATTAAACGCGCTCCCGAGAATCTGCGGGAGCAGCGGCGCGAGGCCGGTGACGAGCAGGCCGAAGCGACTTGGTCTTTTCAGCGTAGCGTCCACGGGCGAAAGTAGTCGAGCAGGATCAGCCTTCCGGAAAGACCCTCGCGCTCCCACGTGCGCAGAATTTCGGGGAAGTCGGTTCCTTTCCCGAAGATGAAACCGCGATCGAATGGCTGGAAGAAATCGTCCTGATGGCTCGGCAGCGTAAAACGCGGATGCAGCCTGCGAACCGACGGCGCAAAGTGCCGCCGCGCATCGGGCAGAGCCACGCCGAGGATGGCGAGGTCTACGTTCGTCGCCGGCGGCAGCACGTCCGGCAACCCACCCGACTCCACGTAGATGCGCCGGCCCGCTGCTTCGACGATGAACGCCAGCGGTTCGCCCACGACCCATTCGCTTGCCTTCACCGGCGGTGCGCCCGGCTCAGGCCTTGAACCGCGCATCGGCACCGCGCCAAAGAGCCGGTCGTGCGCCGCGGCCACGACGCGGATGGTCCACGGCCCAATCCGCCGCACGTCGCCACCACGCACCGCGCGGCACTGCGCCGCGGGCAGCCCGAGCGAACGCACCTGATTCACCGCCGTCGGTCCCGCCACGAGCCGCGCACCGGTGCGCTGCATGATCGGAGGGACATCGAGCAGGTGATCGATGTGCGCGTGAGTGACGAGCACGGCATCCACACGCGGGCGCACGTGTGCGAGGCCGGCGGCGAGCCGCCGCGGGTCAGGCTCTACACGTTGATCCAGCACGAACGTTCCCGCGCCGAGCCGGCTGAAATATGGATCGACCAGCAGCGCGTGGCCGCCGCACTCGAACTGATAACCGTTCACGCCGAGGTAAGTGACACGAATTCCGTCACGGGTGCGCTCCACATCAGCCCGGAGAAGCTCGGGATAATCCGCCAAGTCGCCCATCGCCAGCCGGGCAAAAAAGAAGAGAGCGAATGACAACCAGCGCATGCGCACAAGATGAAGCCGCACCGCCTTGCGGGAAAAGGGGAATTCGCCCGCGAAACGCGACTCACCCGCAAGCGCCGTGCAAAAATCGCTCCCCAGCCTGCCCGCTTCGTGGGTTACTCTCGGCAACCTCCTCCCTTGAACACCTTCTCTCGTCTCCTCTTCCCCTTCTCGTGCGTCGCAGCGTGCATCATCGCCCACGCGGCCGAGACACCACCCGGCCACTCCATGAATGGCGATGCCTTCGACGAAGGCCCGCGCCAGGCCGCGGTGCTGATGCCGGGAACGGGCGACGTGCATTTTCCCATCACCACGAAGAACGAACTCGCGCAGAAGTTCTTCGATCAAGGCGTGGGGCAGCTCCACGGTTTTTGGTATTTCGAGGCAGAGCGCTCCTTCCGCCAGGCCGCGGCGCTCGATCCCGAGTGCGCGATTACTTACTGGGGAATGGCGATGGCGAATACGAACAACCCGCAGCGCGCGGCGAAGTTCATCAAGGAAGCGACGAAGCGAAAAGACCAGGCCAGCCGCCGCGAGCAGCTGTGGATCGCAAGCCTCGCGGACTATTACGCGGACTCGAAGAAGGATGAGAAAGTGCGGCGCGAGGCTGTGGTCTCAGCGCTCGAGGATCTGACGTTCGAATTTCCTGACGACCTCGAAGCGAAGGCGTTTCTCGTCCTGGAAATCTGGGAGAACAAAAGCCACGGCATCCCCTTCTCCAGTCGTCGCGCGCTCGACTCGCTGGCGCAGGAAGTCCTCGCAAAAAACCCGATGCACCCCGGCATCAATCACTACCGCATCCATCTCTGGAATGGCGCCAACGGCGACAAACGCGCGCTGGATTCCGCCGCAAAGTGCGGGCAATCCGCGCCGTCGATCGCCCACATGTGGCACATGTCCGGCCACACTTTCTCGAATCTCAAACGCTACGCTGACGCCGCGTGGCAGCAGGAAGCCTCGGCGCGCGTGGACCACGCCTACACGATCGCGCGGCACGTGCTGCCCGACCAGATCCATAACTTCGCGCACAACAACGACTGGCTGGTGAAGGATCTCCAATACATCGGCCGCGTGCATGACGCCGTGGACCTCGCGAAGAACATGATCGAGCTGCCGCGGCTCGGATCGAAGAGCGGGAAGAGCTTCAAGATGGGCCGCGAGCGGCTGCTGGAAACGCTGCTGCGCTTCGAACTGTGGGACGAACTCGCCGCGCTCGACGGCACGATGTATCTCGCCCCGGAAAACGGCGGCGACACCGAACCCACCCGAGTCGCCGCGCTTGGCGTTGCCTATTTTCGCAAAGGCGACCTGGCGAAGGGAAATGCGAAGCTCGCGGAGTTGGAAGGCATCCTCAAAAAGCGCCGTGACGCGCGGATCGCAGCGGGAGACGCCGCCGAGGCAAAAGCCGAATCCGAAAAGAAGAGCGAGGATGAAATCGCGAAAGCCGCCGGAACGGCCCTGCGCCAGTCGCGATTCGTGATCAAGGAAGTGGAGACCGCGCTCGCCGAGGTGCGTGTCTATCAAGCGCTCGCGGAAGGAAAGCTGGACGCCGCCAAGACCGCGCTGACCAAAGCCACGGGCATTTCCTCCGAACGCCGCGCGCGGATCAGCCTCGAACTCGGCGACAAGGCCGAGGCCGAGAAGTTCGCCCGCGAAGCGGTGAAAGCCGACGAAGCGCAAACGCCCGCGCTCGCCACGCTCGCCGGCGTGCTTTGGCAAGGGGGCAAGAAGGACGAGGCGCTGAGCACCTTCAAAAAACTTTGCGACCTCTCCGCCCAACTCGATCTCGCTGTGCCGCTCTTCTCCCGACTCGCTCCGCTCGCGCAGGAGCTAAAACTCCCCGCCGACTGGCGCGTGCCGCTGCAATTCTCCTCCGACTCCGGCACGCGTCCGGCACTCGCCGCGCTCGGTCCTTTCCGCTGGCATCCGTCGCCCGCGCCCGAGTGGAGTCTGCCGGATCGCGACGCGAAGCCCGTCGCGCTCGCCGACTTAAAGGGCCAGGCCGTGCTGGTCGTCTTTTACCTCGGCGGCGGCTGCGCGAGCTGCATGGAGCAGCTCAATGTCTTCGCGCCGATGGCGCAGCAGTTCAAAGACGCCGGCATTTCCATCGTCGCGATCAGCACCGAGGCGCCGGGCGATCTGACCAAGACTTTCGCCAAATCGAAGCAGGATGGCCGCTTCCCCTTCCCCATCCTCGCCGACCCCGAGTTCGGCGCCTTCAAGG
>JBAVML010000306.1:0-16642 GCA_049690035.1 Chthoniobacteraceae bacterium | reverse complement strand
GGCAAGAACAGCCACTGCATGTCGCTCACCATGCCCGACGAGGCAGAAGCGAAGCGCGCCTTCGCCGCACTCGCCGAGGGCGGCAGCATCGGCATGCCCATCGGCAAGACGTTTTGGTCGCCGTGCTTCGGCATGGTCACGGATGCGTTCGGCATCCACTGGATGGTCACTGTTCCAGAAATCAAAGCCTGACCCATCACCGCCATGCTGAATACGCCTGAGCTCATTGAATTGTCGGCGCAGACCACCGCCGTGGTTCGCCTGAACATCCCGTGCGAAGAATGTCCGCAGCACTGGGGTCCCGCCGTGGCCGAGCTCTTCGCGGAACTGGACAGACAAGGCATCGCGCCCGCCGGACCGGTGTTCGATCATCATTTTGCTGTGCCGGACACGCATTTCGATTTCGAGATCGGCGTGCCCACATCGAAGCCCGTGGCTCCCAATGGTCGCGTGATCCCGAGCGAACGCCCGGCGTTTCGCGCGGCGAAAGCGGTGCTCGTCGGCGACTACGAGCAACTGCCCGACGCCTGGCCCGAGTTCATGCGATGGATCTCTGCGCAAGGACTTCAAACCGCCGACGACTTCTGGCAGTTCTTCGTCAAAGGGCCGGAATCCGGTCCCGATCCTGCGACCTACCGCACGGAACTGGTTCGCGCGGTGCAAAGCTGAAACCAAACTCAGTCTCTCGTCTCTCACATGCACTCCTCACCCAATCCCTCGCCGCTCTCGGAACGCGAACTCGTCATCACCCGCGAGACTCACGTTTTACCCGAAAAACTCTTCACTGGCTGGACCGATGCCGAAGCGTATCCGAAATGGTTCTGCCCGAAGCCGTGGTATGTCTCCGACGTGAAGCTCGACGTGCGGCCGGGCGGATTCAACAGCATGACCATCTGCGGCCCCAACGGCGAGCGCTTCCCGAATCGCGGCGTGTATCTCGAAATCATTCCGAACGAAAAGATCGTCTTCACCGATTGCTTCTTCGCGGACTGGGAGCCGAACCCCGACTTCATGTTCGTGGGCATCCTCACGTTTGAAGCCATGCCGAGCGGCGGCACACGCTACACGGCAAAGGTGCGTCATTGGACGAAAGAAGCCTGCGAAAAACATGCTGCGATGGGTTTCCACGACGGCTGGAACAAGGCATTCGATCAACTCGTGGAACTCATGTCCTAGGACAGAAGCGCCACCTGATCCCCCGCTGGGTTCAGCACCGTGAAATGAGCGACACGCCACCAGCCACCGGACCGCAAGCCACCCAGATTACCGAGCACTTCTTTCGTCAGGAAGGTGCGCGTCTCGTCGCCACTCTCACCGCGCATCTCGGCACACACCGGCTGCAACTCGCGGAAGACGTGGTGCAGGAAGCGCTCGTCCGCGCCTTGCAGACCTGGCCGTATCGCGGTGTGCCGGACAACCCCGCCGCGTGGCTCACGCAAACCGCGAAGAACCTTGCGCTGGATCAACTGCGACGTGAGCAACGGTGGCAGGACAAGCAACAGGGCATCGCCGCGGATCATGAACGCTGGCTCTCCACGCCGGCGGACGAAACGCACGACACCTTCGCGGACGATACGTTGCGCATGATGTTCGTCTGTTTTCATCCGCGGCTTTCCACCGAAGTGCAGACGGCCCTTGCCCTGCGCACCCTTTGCGGACTCAGCCCCGCCGAGATCGGTGCCGCCTTTCTCACGAGCGAAGCCGCCATCGCCAAGCGCCTCGTGCGCGCGCGCCAGCTGATCCGCGAACTCGCGCTGCCCTTCGTCCTGCCCGAGCCCGCCGATTTGCCCGAACGGCTCGATGGCGTTCTCGGCACGCTCTACCTGCTTTTCAACGAAGGCTACAAGGCCAGCAGCGGTGAGCGCCTCGTGCGCGAAGACCTCTGCCACGAAGCCATCCGCCTGGTCACGCTCCTCGCCGGCCACCCTTCCACGCAGACGCCGCGCACCTTTGCCCTGCTCGCGCTCATGTTTTTCAACGCCGCACGACTCCGCGCGCGCACCGACAGTACGGGCAATCTCCTGCGCCTCCACGAGCAGGATCGCGACGCTTGGGATCGGGCGATGGTCGCGCGCGGCATCCAGTGTCTCGGTCACGCAGCGCAAGGCAGCGCCATCAGCGAATATCATCTCGAAGCCGGCATCGCCGCCTGCCACAGCACCGCACCCGATGAAGCCAGCACCAACTGGCCGCGCATCCTCGCGCTCTACGACCAGCTCCTCGCGCTCAAGCCATCGCCCGTCACCGCCATGAATCGGGCGGTGGCACTCGCACGTGTGGATGGCCCGCAGGCAGGCATGGACGCGCTCGACTCCATCAAGGACCGCAGCAAGCTCGAGCCGTATCATCTTTTCCACGTCATCCGCGGCACCTTCGCCGCCGAGCTCGGCGACCAGTCCGCCGCGCTCTCACATTTCCGCCAGGCGGAAAACCTCGCCTCACTCCCTGCCGAGCGGGATTTCATCGCCCGGCGAATCCGCGAAGGCCAGGCGGCGTCCGACGCAGCAGACTGAACGTCCCTGCGGCGGAAGATTGCCGCTGCGCAATTCGCGTGCGGGCACTTGCCGCGGACGGCGCGTTCTCGAGATGTTACGGCGGCGCCACACTCAGCTATTTCCAGTTTGGGCCTACGATGTCGCACGTGGCACCGTGGGCGTCGGCGGCCCGCCAGATTTCTCCTGGCATTCTTGAAGGTAACCGTGCCGCCGTAGGTCACCGCAGCCGACGTTGCACATCTTACCGGAGAATGCGCCGATCGTGGCCAGCGTCGCTATGCCGATGTGCCGATGTGCCGTCCATCTCGCTCACGGCATTCGAAACAGTGTCAGTATGAAACGAGTCCCTCTCACGATCGGTTTAGCCACGGCGTATGCGGCCTTTTATCAACTGACGCCAGTTCTTGGAATCTCCGCGAGTGTCGTCATCGTCCTCTATCTCCTATCACCGTTTGTGGTCTGCTACATGGCCTACGTGATCCTGAGATATGGCGAGCCGCCAGTTCACACCTTCGAGGAGAAGTTTTATGATGACTTGGATTACTGGCGACTCGGGCATGCCAGGCGATCCTGAGGGAAGTCCTCGCCGCTTGCCGGCACTTGTTCGCTCTGCCTTAATCCGCGGCTGACTGCGGGACGGTCATTGCACTGAGGCCCTCGGCGGTAAATTCCGCGTCGGAATAAGTAACTCCGTGCTTGAGCCGCGAGCCGTCTAGCTCGGTCACTGAACCGCTCGGTCCTCGGACCGTGAGGTTCGCCGGGATCGCTCGGCCTTTGTCGTCCGTCACGACGCGAGTTGTGTCGATGCGACGCGCAATACGGCCCGGCGCGCTATATTTTTCGACGCGGAGCGGGACCAAGCGGCGGAGATCGATCCAAGTGCGCACGCTGGAGTAAGACGAGTGTTCACCTTTGCCTGGTTTTGATTCGAGGATGGTGCAATTCACGCGATCGACCACTTCGCTGCCGACAATGGCTTGCTGGTTCCACGCGAAGAAATTGTCGATCACATCTTCGTAGGAAAGATCGCTGCCGAACAACGGCTCATCAAACTGCGCCGAGGTAAGCGGACGTGTGGGACCGGACGGCGTAAATAACGAACCGCTGATGCGGTTGCCGGATTTTCGCAGCAGGACGGCTTCTCCTTTGCGCTCCTTGGGAAAGAGCACTTGGTAGACGAGCTCCGTGCTGCCGCGATTCGCGCGCGACTTGATCTGCAATTGCAGCACGCCACTCGCGACTTCCATCTTCAACCGAATGTAGGAGTTGCCATCCTGTTGCTTGGCGCTTAGCCGGCTGGCCAGCTCAGATACGGACATCGCCGTTGGCTGCGGCTCCGCTCCAATTGCGGCGAGCGAAGCGAGACCAACGATGGCGGTGGCGAAGGGAAGTTTCATCGGGGAGAGATGGAGGTTGAATACGATTCGTCGGGCGAGTGACTTCCGGCGGTGCAGAATCAGCCCTGAAGCGCGAGGCTTGGTGTCAGCCGCGAGCTGCGCCAAGCGGGATAGAGCCCGCTGATGACGCCGACGAGCACGGCGATGGCCACGGAGGTGAGCATGAGACCGGCAGTCAGTTCGGGTTCGAGCAGACCGCGGATGGCGGGCAATTTTTTCAAAAGGTTGACTCCCGCGACGCCGAGCGCAACGCCAACGATGCCGCCAAAAAAACCGAGCAGTGCGGATTCCAACAAGATCATCCGCACGATTCGGCTGGGCCTCCAGCCGATCGCGAGGAGCACACAGATTTCCTGCTTCCGCTCAAAAACGGTCATCAGCATCGTGTTCATCACGCCGAGCACGCCGACAAGCACCGCCAGCAGCGAGGTGCCCCAACTCATTGCATTGATCATGCGGTAGCCCTGGCTTTCGCGAATGTGTTCGCCGGCGACTTGCGCGCGTGCTTCTGGGATCAGTCGCGAGAGTTCGTCGCAAATGCGCCGCGTTTCGGCCTCGCCGGTGCCGGGCGTGACGCGCACGTCGATGGCGTTGATCATGCCCTGGTTGCCCATGATTTCCTGAAGCAACGGCAGGGCGAGGATGACCGAGCCATTCTCGACAAGGGCGCCACCGTCCACGATCCCAACCACGGCAAACTCTTGCGTCTCGATCTGCAGTGTGTCGCCGATTTTCTTGGCGAGTACCTCGGCTGCGGTCTTGCCGAGGACCACGGCGCGTTCGGTGGCATCACGAGGCATACGACCGGAAAGGAGTTTGAGATTTCCCCACGAGAAGCCGCCCCACTCGCGCGCCGAGACGATCATCATCTCGGAATTTTCAATGCTCATTAGCTCGACCAAAATGCCGCAGGTCGCGGCCACGCCGGGCACCTGGATGATGCGATCGCGCGCGGTCGCGGGAAACGGCTTCGGCGTCAGAGAAGTGCGCATGTTGTGGACGACGATATCGGTGCCGCGCGATTTCATCCCGGCAGTCCAGCTGGCGACAAAGCCGCGCGACATGCCCACGAGCGCGACGACTGCCGCGATGCCAATGGAGATGCCCACGAGCGTGAGCCCGGTGCGAACCGGGCGTCGCAAGAGGCCGCGGGCAACGACGGCAAAAAACGTCATGGTTGCAGCTCGAGGGAGAGCTTGGCCGGATCGCCGTCGAACACAATCCGGCCGTCTTTCATCTGAATCGCCCGCTCGGCGCGACGCGCAATACCCATGTCGTGCGTCACCAGCACCAGCGTCATCTTTTGCTCGCGGTGGAGAAGGGACAGCAGTTCCAGAATCTGCCCGGCGTTTTCGCTATCGAGATTTCCCGTGGGCTCGTCCGCGAGAAGCACCGAGGGACGGTTGGCGAGGCTCCGGGCGATCGCGACGCGCTGCCGTTCTCCACCGGACAGCTTGGAGGGGAAATGTCCGACCCGTTTTCCGAGCCCGACAGAGTTCAGCAATTCTTTCGCCCGCGTCTGTCGTTCTGGGCGCGTGCGCTCGCTTTCGAACATCGGAATTTGCACATTTTCCTCGGCGGTGAAGGTCGGGAGCAGATGAAACGACTGGAAAATGAAGCCGATCTCGTGAGCGCGATAGCCGGGCGCATCCTCGATGCCGGTGAGTGATTTGCCGCGGTAAAGAAGATCTCCGTCGCTCGGCCGATCGAGCGCGCCCAGCATTTGCAGCAGGGTGGTCTTTCCGCAACCGCTTGGCCCGATCACGGCGACGAACTCGCCTTGGCTGATCCGAAAATCCAATCCCCGCAAGGCCTGAACCTGACCGTCGTCATAGTGTTTCCTCAGCCCAATGGCTTCAAACACCACCTCCCCGGAAAGCGCGGTTGGATCATTCGGCGGAGCGAGACTCATAAAGGAAGGCGCACGCTAGCTAGCGTAGGTCTACGCCCGTCCCATCGGCGCCGCGCATTCCGCGAACGGCGATCAATAGCGCTCGACCCGAGTTTCCTGCGTGGTCGCACCGGGGACGACCCGCCGCTCTTCCACCGTCGTCGTCGTCGTCGTTCCCGTCCGACTGTGGTGATGATCATGGTCGTGGTCGTCATCGTCCCCGTCGGATTCGCAGCCGGTGACAAAAACACTGAGGGTGACAGCGAGGCTGAGAAGGAGCAGCGGCTTCAAGAGATTCATAGTTGGCAGTGGTTGGTGAACTTGCATTCTCAGATCATCGGAGAGGCGAAGTTCGGGATTCACCACCTTATCGCATCAAGTCCGCAATCCGGTCGCACGCGCGGTCGCCGTATTCCACTGCGCGCCGGCGCGGGGGTCCGCGAGGCTGCGAATCAGATCCGCGAGAGCCTGCCGGTAGCTGAGATACGGGGCGCGTTCGCCCGCCGTTTTCGGCATCAGGTCAGCCAGGTGCTGGGGCAGTTCCGCGTGCGGGAGGCCAGCGCGCTGATGATGCACGCCGTGGAATGGTTCGTGGAGCAGCGTGAAGGCGACGAGTCGCCCGGCCCAGGTTTCGGCGACGATGCTGCGCGTCGAGCCGACCACCGTGGAGCCTGTCATGCCGACGTGTTCGATGTATTTCCGCCAGCTCTGCAGATTCGCGGCGATGAACGCGGGAGCGAGATAGAGCCACAGAAAATATTTCCAAGCATCCAAATGATCGACCGCCCACAGAATGCCAGACCACACTATCGCGGTCAGGAGCAACTCCGCCCAGATGCGTCTCCGGACTCGGGAGCTGCGGATTTGAGAGCCGCGGCGAAAGAAGGCGCGCAAGAAGATCAGCGGCGAAAAGATCAGGGCTGCATTCAGTTCCAGGAAAGCGGACGCGACCCGCGCCCACCGGGGATTCTGCGGCTGCACCAGCGGCCACATTTCTTGATCGCGCTCGGTCGCAAGATGCGCGTGATGGGTCTGATGCACGACGCGGTAGAGCGTAAAGGGCAGGAAGCTAAACACGCCGATCAGCACGCCTTCGAGATCGTTCAAGACGCGATTCCCGCGCAACAGCCCGTGCGAGGCTTCGTGAAAGCCGACCAGCAGGCCGTGCATGAAGTGGCTGGCGATCAAGGCCAGCGGCACGGCCAGCCAGATGCGGTTGTGCGCGACCGCGAAACCGAGCGCATTCTCGGTGGAGAAGAAGAGAATTGAAACGATCTGGAACGCCGAGCGGCTGATCCAGTGCGGTTCGTGCGGCTCGGCCTCGATGGCGGTGGGGGCGTTCATGCGCGGACGGCTGTGAGCGCCGCGATCCGAGTTTCCGGAGCGCGGCAGGCGTTGGTCAGGACACGGTGAAGCAGGCGGTCGAGGTCTTCAACCTCTGCGGGGGAAAAAAGCCCCGGGCGATAGAGCCAGACGACTTCCAACGTGTCTCCCTGTTCGGTAATCTCGCAGCCGAGATGGAACCGCGCCGTGCCCGTCGAGCGCATCCGCAATTTCGCCGAGAGGCCGGGCATGGCGACATCGGGGATCGGATGATTTTGCAACGCAAAGCGCACATCGAAAATCGGATGATGTCCTGGCGGGGGACTTTCGCCCACCGCGGCCACGAGTTCGGCGAAGGGCATCGCGTTGGCGAAGGCATCGATCGTCGTCTGATGCACGGCGCGGACGTTACCGAGGAAGGCGCGCTCCCGGTCCACCTGCCCGCGCAGCGGCACCACGCCGGAGCAATACCCCATCGTCTCGCGCACCGCCGGCTTGCCGCGATTCGCGACCGGCGTGCCGACCACGATATCGTCTACTTCCGTCCATTGGGCGAGCGTCACTTGGAAACCGGCGAGGAGCGTGGTGAAGAGCGTGGCCCCGCTCCGCCTCGTGAGATCGCGGATGCTTTTGCTGAGTTCAGCGGGGATCTGCGAAACCCATCGGCGCAGCTCTGTTGACCCACCGGGCGGACTCCAGAGCCGACGGTTCCCAGCGAGCGTCTTTTTCCAAAATGCCGCTCGCGGCTCCAACTCCGCCGGCTGCCAAAACGCGCGCTCCGCCGCGCCCCACGCCGTATAGGAAAGCGGCACGGGCGGAAGCGGTTCGGTGCTGCCCATTTTTCCGTGAAGGTAGGCGCCCACCAATTCGCGCACGAAAACGCCGAGCGTCCAGCCGTCGGCGACCGCATGGTGGATCGCAAAGGCGAGGACGAGATCGTCCGCGCTGCGCCGGAGCATTTCCACGCGGTAAAGCGGCCCCTGCACGAGATCGAAAGGGGTGCGAAAAACCTCACCGACCAACTCCTCGATCGCCTCAGGTCGCGCCTGCGCGGGTGAAAGATCGCGCGCTCGGAAACTCGCCTCGCCGCTCTTCCGCACCATTTGCAAGGGCCGCTCTTTGCCGGGCAAAATGGAGAGGCGCAACGCCTCCTGACGCTCGACGACTTTCTGGATTGCCGCGCGGCAGTCGTCCGGTGTGATCGAGCCCTCGACGTGGATCAGGCAGCAGATGTGGTTCGCTACATCGGCGGGCGGGACCGCTGGATTTTCCCACAACTCACGCTGCGGGAAGGTGAGCGGGTGGAGGCTCGCTTCGCCGCTTTCGAGCCATTGTTTGAGACGGGCGCGTTTGTCGGCGGACATCCTTGGCGTTAGGGGAGCGCTTTCTCGTTTGCGACAACGTCTTCGGTCGCGCCGTCGCCGAGCAAGCCGTCGATATCTTCGTCGGAGAGCGCGTCGAGGTCCACTTCCGCGGAAGCTGCGCCAGCCGCCACCGACGCGGTAGCCAGTACGGCGGGCGTCGTGCCGCCCATGTGCGCGGCGATCACGGTCGCGATCTGGCCGATGGTACGGGCGCGCATCAAGCTGGCGGGTGGCAGGGCGACGCCGACGGCGGCTTCGAGCGAGTTTTCGATTTCGACGCCCATGAGCGAGTCGAGACCGAGATCGGTCAACGGTTGATCGTCGCGCAAGGTATCGGGCTTCACCCGCAGGACCGAGCCCACCACCTCGCGCACTGCCTGCGCGATGACGGCTTCTTTCTCATCCGGCGCGGCGGCTTCGATCCGGTTCCGCCAGTCGCTCTTCGCACCGCCACTTTCCTGACTCTCCACCGTCGCGAAGATGCGCTCCAGCAACGGATTTTCCTGCATGCTGCGGAAAAAGGTCCGCCATTTCGCCCAATCCACGCGGATCGCGGCGACCTGCGTATTGCCGGCGCGCAGCGAGGATTCGAGGATCGTCATCACTTCGCCCGGCGAGAGCTCCGTGGTGCCCTGACGGGCGAGGAACTCGGCGACGCGTTCGTTGCGCGCGACGTAACCTTCGCCGCCGAGCACGCCCCAGTTCATGGTCAGCGCGGGCAAGCCGAGCGCGCGGCGATGATGCGCAAGTGAATCGAGGAAGGCATTGGCCGCGCCGTAGTTTCCCTGCGAAGGATTCCCGAAAATGCTGGAGATCGATGAGAACATCACAAAGCAGTCGAGCGCGAGATCGCGTGTGCCTTGGTGGAGCAGCCAGGCGCCGAGCGCCTTCGGGCCAAGCACACTCCGCATCCGTTCTGAGGTGAGTGCGGATAGCGGCGCATCGTCGATGACCATCGCGAGGTGGAAAATCCCGCGCAGCGGTTGAGCACCGGCACGGATCTTCTTGAGCACGCGCGTCACGTCGGCTGTGGAGCCGACATCGGCACGGGCGACCTCCACGGCGACGTCGCGATCTTCCAAACTTTGCACGAACGCCTTGGCCTCCGGTGTGGAAGCACCGCTGCGGCTGGCGAGGACGAGGTGGCGTGCGCCCGCTTTCACCAGCCATTGTGCAACCACCCGCCCAAAGCCGCCAAAGGCGCCAGTGATCAAATACGTTCCATCCGCCTTGATCGCGAATGGCGCCGCGAGCGGCTCGCCGCGTAGCGGGATGAAAGTCTCGGGAAACGAAACCACGACTTTGCCGATGTGTTTGCCGCTGGCCATGAGCCGGAACGCCGCATCCACCCGGCTGGCCGGGAAGGCACGGTAAGGAAGCGGACGCAGCGCGCCCGCTTCCACGAGTGCGGCGAGTTCGGTGAGCATGCCGCGGGTCAGCTCCTCGTCGCCACTGAAGACCGCGTCCATCGCGACGACGTGAAACGACGCATTGCGGCGTAGCGGCCAGAGCGGGATGCGCGAGTTTTGGTAGATGTCGCGTTTGCCGATCTCGATGAAGCGACCAAATTCCGCGAGGCACGCGAGGCCCATCGGGATCGCCTCGCCGGCGAGCGCGTTGAGCACCACGTCCACGCCGCGGCGGTCGGTGAGTTCCATCACCGCTTCGGTGAAATCGCCGCGTCGCGAATCGATCACATGCTTCACCCCGAGCGTCTCCAACAGCGCGCGTTTCGCCGCGTTGCCGGCGCTGGCGATGACCTCTGCACCGAGATGATGTGCGATCTGCACCGCCGCCATGCCGACGCCGCCCGCACCAGCATGGATCAACACGCGATCGCCTTTGCGGATGCGCGCCACGTTGTTCAGCGCGTGCCACGAGGTCATGAAGACGACGGGCAGTGTTGCCGCTTCCTCGAAGGATAAGCCCGCAGGAATCGGCAGCACGTCACCGCCCCGTGCGAGCGTTTCCGTGGCGAGCCCAAATCCGGCGAGACCAAAGACGCTGTCGCCCGGTTTCACGTGCTTCACGTTTGCGCCGACGGCTTTCACGATGCCGCCGATTTCGTCGCCGAAGATGCGGGCGTCGGGCGCTTCTCCCGGATAAAGCGCGAGCGCCTTCAGCACGTCGCGGAAATTCATGCCGGCAGCTTTCACGTCGATCAGCACTTCGCCCGGACCGCAGGGCGGAACGGTGAGGGGCGTGAAGCGCAGGGAATCGAGATGGCCGCGGTCGCGCGATTCGAGGCGCAGAGGCACTGAAGCATCAAGCCACTGCTCGAGGTGCGGACGCCCGCGGTCGAGACGCTGCGCATAGCGGGCTTCTCCGCGGAAGGCGATTTCTCGCTCCGGGTCATTGCGGAGCAACTCGCCCCAAACCAAGGTAGCATCAGCCTCGGAAGCCGACGGAGGTAAGTCGATGCCGCGGCAGACGTAGTTCGGATATTCATTCAGGATGACGCGGAAGAGCCCGATCGCCGGGGCTTGCGCCACCTCGGTAGCAGAGACATCGCGTCCGACCGACTGGGCGCCGCGGGTCACGGAATCGATCCGCAGCTTCGCCATCGGTCGCGCGACTTCGAGGGCTTGCGCGAGATGCAGCAGCGCGTCGGTGCCCATGCTGGAATCATCTTTGGTTAGCGCCGCGTCGAGATTCCACAGATAGATAATGCGCTCGGGCGCGTCGTCCGCCGCGCAGGCTTGGAAGAGCTGATCCCAGTCAGCGCGCACTTCCGCACGCAGCGTGAAGGCATCGTTCTTTTTCGTCGCAAACTTCGTCCCACGACGGGCGACCCGGCAGCGCGCACCGGCGGCGCGGAGCGGCGCGGCGAAGCGATCGCCGAGGTCGGATTCGTCGGCGAAAATGAGCCACGATTTTTCCGCCGGCACATCGGAGAAAGGATCGACCGCGAGGGCCGCCTCCCGCCAGGCCTTGCGGGCGAGCAGCCCGATCTGGCCTTCGCCTTCCGGCCCGACGAGGCCGGGCAGCGAAGCCGTTTCGGCAAAACCCGTTTCGCCTAAGACCTTCTGCCAATGGTCGCGGCCGAGCAGCGGATGCACGGTGCGCAGGTCGCGATCGGTGAAGCGCCACCAACCGCTGGTGAGGCCGAAGACGCACTCGGTCCACAGCTGCGGCGTGGCGACGTCCATGAAAACGAGGCTGCCGCCGGGCGCGAGCAAGTCGTGAAGATTGCGCAGCGTGGCACGCACGTCGGTGACGGCGTGGAGCACGTTCGTACCAATGATGAAATCGAAAGAGCCCGCCGCCAAATCCTGCTCTGTGCCAGGGTGTTCGAGGTCGAAAATCTTCGTCTCGACTTCGGGGAAGGTCGCCAGCTTTTGCAGGGCGCTGGGAAAGAAGCCGGCCGAGACATCGGTGAAAACGTAGGTGTGCAAGCCGCGCTCGAGCAGGGGGAGCACTTGCGCGCTGAGGCCGCCGGTGCCAGCGCCGACTTCGAGGATGCGCAGGCCGCGGCCTTCGGGCAGCGCGCGGGCGGTTTCGCTGACCGCCGCGCCGATGGCGGCGAGCCAGTGGCTGGTGAGCAGACCGTCGCCGTAGAATTGATCGAGCAACTCCGCGCCGCCGGTCGCGAAGAGGACCTGCACGGCGTCTTTTTCACCACGCAAGATCGGGCCGAGTTCGGCGCAATTTCCCGCGACAAGCAGAGCCTCCGGCAGGTGGCCTGAGTGCTCATGGATGAACGTTCGCAGGGTGGCGGGGGCGGAGTCCGCGGCGGCTAGGAAGTCGGCTGTAGGCGTGTAGCCGGTCTTAGCGCTTTTGAGGAAGCCGCGCTTCACGAGCTTCTTCATCAACTGTTCGAAGACCGGGCGCATCGGTGCCGCGACATGCAGCGAATCCGCATTGAAGCGGGTCTTGGGGGCGACGCCCATTTCGCGCAGCCCGCGCGCTAGCAGTGCCGCGGCGAGATCGTCACCCGGGACGATCGCGTTGACGAGGCGGTCACGTCCGCGGAGCGCGATGACATCGTCGAGCGCGGCTTGCGCTGCCTGGCGCAGACGCTCCAGCGGCACCGGGGGCTGGGGGGCGATTGTGCCAAGGTGCGGGGTGCGCTCCCAGTCCACATGAAAGAGCACGTCGCGCGTGCTGCCTGAGCCGCCGCGGCGGACATTGGCGACGCTGATCGCGCGGAAGCCATCGACGAGCACGCACGGTTTGCCCGCTTCATCGTAGATGCTCAGCCGGCCTTCGACGAATTCATCGTTGCTCTGCAGCACGCTCGCGCGCACTTGCGCGGACGCGCCCGGCGAGCGGAGGAAAAGGATACGGCCAAAGCGCACCGGGAGCTTGAGTTGCGCTCCACGAGTCTCGACCGTGGCGCGGCCGGCGGAGAGCACGTGAAGCGCACCATCGAGAAGCACGGGATGGAGCGAATATTCGTCGACGCGCTTTGCGCTCGCCTCCGACAAGGCGACGCGGCCGGCGGATTCACCATTCGCCGCCGCCATTTCTCGGACGGGGCGGAACTCGTCTCCGTATTTCAAGCCGAGGTCGGCCATGTAGCCGTAGAAGCCATCCACGGCGACGGGCTGGAGAGTACGATTGATGTCGAGAGTCGAGCTCGCGAAAGGCGACTCCGTCCGTTCACCGCGCATCGAGCCGACGACGTGCAGCGACCACGAGCCGCCTTGTTCGAGGCGGCTTTGGATGGCGAAGGTGCCATCGGCCGCGTCGTAGGAAACTTCCAGCTGAACGCCGGACGCCGGATCGGGCAGGATGAGGGGCTTGCGAATCTCGAAATCTTCGACCACGAACGGCCGGCCCTCGAAGAGCTTCACGCCAGCTTCGAGTGCCAGTTCAACGAATCCCGCGGCGGGGAAAATGATGTGGCCCTCGACTTTGTGATCTTTGAGGAAGGCCATGTGGCGACTGTCGAGCCGGGCGATCCAAGTAGGCGTGGCGCGTGGCAGACGGGCTTCGAGGAAGCCGCGGCCGCCCGGGGCCAGGCGGCTGTCGCGCCAGTCGGGCGCTTCATTCCACCAGCGGCTGCGCTCCCAGGCGTAGGCGGGCAGCGAGAGCAGGCGGCGCGACGGAGTCATCGCTTTGAAATCGAGTGGTACGCACGCGCGGTGCAGGTCCATCGCGGTGTCGAGCGCGGACTCGTGTTCGCGCTCGCGGCGAACGGAGGAAAGGACCGGGACTTTCGAGCCGGCGCGACCGGCAAGGCACTCCTGGATGGAATGCACGAGTGCAGGATGCGCGCTGAGTTCCAGCCAGACATCGACGCCGAAATCGGCAAGCGCACTCACCGCGGGCGCGAACTGCACGGACTGGCGGATGCCGCGGCCCCAGTGCTCGGCGTCGCAGGCTTCGCCGGGGCAGCGATCGCCGGTGACGGTGGAGAAGAAGGGGATCGTGTCCGACTGCGGCGCGATATCGCCGAGCGCAGCTTCCAGCTCTTCCGACGCAGGCTGCATCAGCGGGTGATGGAAAGGATGATCAACCTTCACGAGCCGCGCGAAGACGCCTTGCGGCTCCAACTCGGCGAGCATCGCCTCGAGCGAAATCCGGGCGCCGGCGAGGGTAAGCGAGCGCGGGCCGTTGAAGGCGGAAACGGTGACGGTGCGGTCGTGCCGGGCGATCAGCGCGCGCGCCGCTTCCTCATCGAGACCGACGGCGAGCATGGTGCCTTCACCGCGGCCGCAGCCATCCATGAAGCGCGCGCGCAAAGCAATGATCCGCGCGCCTTCCTCCAGCGAGAACACACCGGCGACGCAAGCCGCGGCGATCTCGCCGACGCTGTGCCCGACGACGGCGGCAGGCGTCACACCCCAGGATTTCCACAGCTCGGCGAGCGCGACCTGCATGGCAAAAATCGCGGGCTGCGCGATCTCGGTGCGGTGCATTTGCGAGGTCGCCTCGGTGCGGGCGAGTTCTTCTAAAAGCGAGAAGCGGGCATGTGGGCGCATGGCCGCGTCGCAACGCTTGATCAACTCACGAAAGACCGGCTCGTGCTGCAAGAATTCGCGGCCCATTCCCCACCACTGCGGACCCTGGCCGCTCATCACGAAGGCCACGCGCGGGGCGTGCTCGGGGCGCGGCGAGAAGGAGGTGCGCGCTCTCACGCTCTCCTCCTTGATCGCGAAGGCGTCGAGCTCCTGAATCAGGCCACTGATCGAGTGGGTGACGAGGGTAAAGCGATGCGCGTGGTGATTGCGCCGCGCGCCGAGGGTGTAGGCGAGGTCGGGCAGCACGGGCGAACTGCCGTTGGCATTCGCACGCTCAGTGAGCCATGCCGCGAGCTTCAGCGCGGTGCCGTGCAGCGCTTCTTCGGAACGCGCGGAGATCGTGATCGGCCAGGCGCGATCGGGATACGGCTCGCCGTGTTCCTTGTGCGGCGACGGGGGCGGTTCCGCGAGAATGACGTGGGCATTCGCTCCGCCGAAGCCGAAGGAATTAACACCTACCAGACGCTCGTCGAGCGGCTCGGGAAACGGCTCCAATTTCGTCGGAACGCGGAGCTTCAGCTCGGCGAAATCGATGTGCGGATTCGGGGTGGTGAAATGCAGGCTCGGGGGAATCTGCCGATTCTTGAGGACAAGCATCCCCTTGATCAGCCCAGCGACTCCGGCCGCGGTTTCGAGGTGGCCGAGATTGGTCTTGCACGAGCCGATGGGCAGCGGCGCGCCGGCGGGGCGATCCTGGCAGAGAGCTTCGGCCAACGCGTGCGCCTCGATGGGATCGCCGACGGCGGTGCCGGTGCCGTGCGCCTCCACAAAGCCGATCGCGGCAGGCGCGACACCCGCATCCTTGCAGGCGTCTTGGACGAGCCGCGCTTGTGCGTCGGCACTCGGCAGAGAAATCCCGTTGGTATGGCCGTCCTGATTGATCGACGTACCGACGATCACGCCTTGGATCGGATCGCCGTCGGCCACGGCCTGAGAGTAGCGCTTGAGCAACACCATGCCCGCTCCTTCGCCGCGAACGAAGCCGCTTGCGGACGCATCGAACGCCGCGCACCGGCCCTCCGGCGAAAGCATCGATGCCTGCGAAAAGCCGATGAAACCACCCGGCGTAATCATGATCGTCACGCCGCCGGCGAGCGCCGCGTCGCCGCGTCCCGCCCAGATGTGCTCACATGCAGAATGCACCGCGGTGAGCGCGGACGAACACGCGGTGTCCATCGCCACGCTCGGGCCGCGCAGATTCAGGCAGTAGGAAATGCGATTGGCCGCCACCGAATGCGCGCTGCCCGTCGCGGTGTGCGCTGAAATGCCGGTGTGATCGTGCGCAGCGCTCTGAATGCCCTGGTAGTCGTTGTGCGAGATGCCGACGAAGACGCCGAGGTCTGTGCCTTTCTCAAAGTCGAGGACGACGCCGGCATCCTCGATTGCTTCCCACGCGGTTTCGAGGAGCAGGCGATGCTGCGGATCGACGTAGGGCGCCTCGCGCGGCGATATGCCGAAAAACTGCGGATCGAACTGATCGATCTGATCGAGAAAACCGCCGCGCTTGGCCATCGACTTCCCGGCGATCGCCGGTTCGGCGTCGTAATACCGCTCGATGTTCCACCGATCGGCGGGCACGTCCGTGACTGCCTCGCGGCCTTCGACGAGCAATTTCCAAAAGGACTCGGAATCGGTGACGCCGCCAGGGAAGCGACAGCCAACTCCGATGATAGCGATGCGATCCTTGGGTAGAGGCAAAAGGTTTCCGGGCATGTCGACATATTTCGATTCGGGCAGGGCGTTCGGCTGGGCCTGATTAGGAAAATGGTCGATGGCGCGGGCCGGGTGCTGTCTTTCGCGCTGTCGGGTGCGCTGGGACTCGGTCGAAACCGGCCGCTTTCAGAAAGTTTGTCGCGTGTTTTTTAGGAAAAGGCGGTTGTGCGTCCCACGAGGCGCGAAGTAGCTGACAACATCATGTGTGGAATAGCAGGAATCTTCGACCTCTCTGGAAAACGCCCTGTTCCCGAGGGCGCCATCCAACGAATGGCGCGCGCGCTCATTCATCGCGGTCCGGACGAAGAAGGATTCCTCATTCGCCCTGGGCTCGCCCTCGCCTCGCGGCGTCTCAGCATCGTCGGGCTGGCGGACGGACAGCAACCGGTGACCAACGAGGACCGGAGCGTCTCGGTGGTTTTCAATGGCGAGCTCTTCGATCACGTCGAGCGGCGCGTGGAATTGGCGGCGCGCGGACACACGCTGGTTACGC
>JBAVML010000305.1:0-19669 GCA_049690035.1 Chthoniobacteraceae bacterium | reverse complement strand
TTGCCGATCCAGAAGTTGATCCCGCTGTGCGCCGAGAGCATCACCGGTTCGCGAGCGATGAAATAGTTATGAATCCACGCGGGCGAAGCCCCGATGTAGATGCCGGCGACGAGGGTCGCGATGGCGAGGCCGATCCTGGGAAGGCGGAGGCGTAGCGCTGCGCCGCGTTCCACGCTGAGTGCGATGGCCACCACGAGCAGTGGGACGGCGAAGAGGATGGTGGCGACCAGCATTGCGACCGCTCCACAAAAGACGCCAACGAACGCCCACGGCTTCCACCAGGAGGATTCCTGCGTTGTCTGCGCACAGAGAACGCACGAGTAGTATGCTAAGACCAGCCACACCGTGGGCATGAGAATCGCCGAAAAGGCGTGGGCCGGAGTAAAGGCAATCCAAGCTAGTGCGCCGGCGATGCCGATCACCCTGGGTCGAGCGTCCGTCAACGTGTCGGCGGCTTCACCCTTTTCCCGGCTGAATGCCCCCGCCGCGAGCTGGTAAATCACTGCGGCGATGCCGGCGCTCATTAACGCCTGCAGGATTCCCACGAGTGCGACGGTGAGAAAGATGCCCCACTTTCCCAGCACCATATAGATGGCGGCGAGGCAGTAGGCGTATCCCGGCAGTCCGTAGAAGGCCTGGTGATCGGTCCACTCTCCCCGGGAGATACGGATGGCCCAGTCGTTGTAGAACTTCATGTCGTCCGAACTCGGAAGAAAATGGACGGATTGCGAAAAGCGCACGAGGACGAAGAGCTGCACGGCAAACGCCACGAGGAAAACCACCAAAGTGGGAATGGAGCGCGCAAATGTGAGAGAGCGGCGAGAGAGCATGGGCGGAAATCAACTGCCGAACATCTATGGTGCCAGAGTCAGCGCGTAGGTGGAGAAACCTGGATTATGAAAATTATGCAACTGTCGCTACTGTGGCATTGCGGCTGCTCAAATGGATGCCTGTGACGCCGCCGGTTTACCTGCGACCCACATCAACAAAAACAAAACATCCATTCATATATAATACTATGTTGCAGAAACTGAACAAGAACCGTGGGGGCTTCACCCTCGTTGAAATCATGATCGTGGTCGCCATCATCGCGTTGCTCGCGGCGATCGCCGTCCCTAACTTCCTCCGTGCTCGCAAGCGCTCGCAGGCCACCCGTATCCTCGAAGATCTCCGCATGATCGATTCCGCGATCGACCAATATGCGATCGAGAACAACAAGTCTGGTGGCAACAATTGCAACTGGACCGACATCAAGAACTACCTCAAGACCGGCTCGAGCCTCTATAACTCCGCTGGCATCGACATGCTCGGTGGCACCTACGTTGGTTTTTCCGTGGATAGCATTCCGAAACTGTCCACTGGCACCTTCGCCAAGCTCTCCGATGTGGCTCCGAGCGACTTCTGGTCGCCCTTCTACCCCTGATCGGATAGCTAGTTAACCTTAACCGGACCAGATCAGCCGCCTTCCCTTGTGGAAGGCGGCTGATTCGTTTTCCAAATGGAACACTAACTCTGCGAAACGAGAACTCGGATTGAGAAAAATGGAACGGTAGCAACGTAACCGAAAGCGCTTCCTGAAAAGATATGGTCAGTATGGAATTATCGATAAATTGCCCGCGTCGTGGCATCGCGGCTGCTCAATAAGTAGTATCCAACAGCGGCACACGCCGAGTCAGCCAACCTATTCAACAACCAGAACTATGCTTCAAAAACTAAATAAGAACCGCGGGGGCTTCACCCTCGTTGAAATCATGATCGTGGTCGCCATCATCGCGTTGCTCGCGGCGATTGCCGTCCCTAACTTCCTCCGTGCTCGCAAGCGCTCGCAGGCCACCCGTATCCTCGAAGATCTCCGCATGATCGACGGAGCGATCGACCAGTATGCGATCGAAAACAACAAGGGTGGCGGCGCCTCTGTTGACTGGACTGATATCCAAAAATATCTAAAGAACGGCACGAGTCTCTATAACTCGACCGGCAAAGATATGCTTGGCGGGACTTACGCCGGCTTCTCAGTTGATACAATTCCCAAGCTTGACACCGCAACCTACGACAAGCTGTCCGACGTTGCGCCCGCTGAATTCTGGTCGCCTTTCTATCCCTGATCGAAATCCCGGCTGATTCACAACGCCTTCTACTTGCGACAGCCGCCCGCCTTTTTCAGGCGGGCGGCTGACCTCGTTTCAAGCTTTCAAATGCCGAGCTAAGTTAATGAAGCCAGATCTGCTTTCTCATCGCGGGGCGCTTGCGACTCTGGAATCCTTGCTGCAGCGGCGGCTCTTCGTCCTGCTGCTCTGTATCGCCGCGGCGCTCATGACTTACGCTCCCGCGCTTAGGGGTGGGTTGATCTGGGATGATGTGTATCTGGTGGGAGAGAACCCTTTCTTTAGAAGCCCTGTGTTTGGGTGGGAAGTTTTCCGGCACTATCTCTTCTTCGATTCCTTCTCCACTTATTATCGACCACTCCAGAACTGGTCCTACATGGTTGATTACTGGCTTTGGCGCGGAAATGCCGCGGGTTATCATCTGACTAACATCGCACTCCACGCAGGCGCGGGTTTTTTGCTCTGCCTGCTGCTCCGGCGATTTCTTCCCCGGTTGATGGGGCGGGAGCGCGAACCGATGCCAGCGGGAGCGTCAATGGCCGCGGTGCTTATTTCTCTTTTGTGGGTCGTGCATCCGGTCCACAACGCTGCGGTAGCCTACATCTCTGGCCGGGCGGATAGCCTCGCGGCATTGCTCGCCTTATCGGCATGGCTACTGGTCTTGAAGGCGCGGGAGGTGCGCGGCAGGGGACGCCGCGTCGCTTTGGGCAGCGCGGCGGTGATCGCGATTCTGGCTGCGCTTTGCGCAAAGGAGATTGCGTTGATGTGGCTAGTTCTCTTTCTCGCGGAACTGTGGTGGCAGGGGCGCGAAAGCAGGCGAACGAAGCTTGCGATCACCGGGGCGGTGCTCGCGGTTTTGGCCGGGTACTCCGTTTTGCATTCACTGCCGTCCCACCGGACGCCGATGGAGGACGGCCCGCCTGCGCCGCTCGCCGCCCGCGGGCTCCTCATGCTGCGGGCTCTCGGCGACTACTCGGCTCTGATGATTTTCCCAGATCATCTCCAGATGGAGCGCACGCTCTCGGATGCGAATGCTGATCGATCCGCAGCCTACTGGCGCACCCATTCGCGGGGCGAATGGCTTTCGCTCCTCGGGATGCTCGCGGTGCTCGGCGCCGCAAAGCTGTGTAGCTGGAAGGCACCCGGGCGCCCAATGCGCATCGCGGGCGCGGCCTGGTTTGGCATCGCGTTTCTCCCGATTTCAAATCTCTTTCCGCTGAATGCCGAAGTTGCCGAGCACTGGATCTATCTGGCTAGCATCGGCTTCATTGTGCTTGCCGCGGGCGCGGTGCTGGGCTTGCCGGCGCGGCTGCAACGTGGGGCGGTTGGTTTCGCGGCGGTGGCGATCCTGGCTCTCGGTGCTCGCACTTTTGTACGCAGTGGCGATTGGATCGACGCGGAAACCTTTTGCCGGAGCACGATCGCGGCTGGCGGGGCTACGCCGCGGATCTTGAGCACGCTGGCAGGCATCTATGGCGCCCGGGGCGAATGGGCGAAACAGGAGGAAGTCCTTCGCAAGACGCTCGTCCGCTTTCCCACTTATGCGCCCGCTCGGTTCCACCTCGGAATCTGTCTCGCGAAGCAAGGACGTGGATCGGAGGCGGAGCAGCTCCTCGAGACAACGGCGTCTGCGGCGGACGAGGCGGCGCGCCGCTTTCCGCGCACCTGGCCGGCGGCGCTGAATCTCGCGAAGTTGCGCCGTGACGCGGGTGAGGCCGCCGGAGCGCTCGCGGTCCTCCGCGAAACGCGGGCCAGGTTTCCTGAGGTTTGGGAGGTGTTGCGCTACCAGAGCGAGATCAATTCTGACGCGGAAGGCGCGCGCACCACGCTTTTGGAGATTGAGCGCTTCGCTGCCGAACGCTGGTGGCACATGGATGCGTGGCTCACGCTCGGTCGGCTGCGGTCGGCGGCGGGTGATCTCAATGGAGCGATCGCCGCCCTCGACCAGGCGAGTCGGCTGGATCTTTACGACGGTCGGCCACTCGCGGGAATCGCGGCGATCGAACTTTCACGCCAACACCCGGATGCGGCCCTCGCTGCCCAATGTGCCGCCATCGATCGCGATCCCGAGCGCCCCAGGCACTATCTCGAACTCGGCGCGATCCTCGAGCAGCTCGGTCGCGCCTCGGAAGCGAACGCCGCGGTGCGCAAGGCTCAGGCGCTCGCCGCGAGGTAGGGAAGCGTCTCAGTGTTCAGGTCGGTCGGTGTTGGCGGGCTCCATCTCGCCGGGAATGATGTGCTGCTGCCCGAGTTCGATTTTCCTCAGCACGTAGGTCATATCGCCGGGGGGCGTCTTCTTCGTCCAGGCGGCTTCGTTGGCGTCGAAAAAGAGAGCGAACATTTCGTAGTATCCGGCGGGCAAATCGGAAGGAAAGGCGATGAGCCAATCTTCGTAGTACCGGCCCGGGCCAGCTTCCGGCGCGCACGCTCCTTTGAGGAAGGGAAAAAGCTGGCGACCGTCGGAGAGCACCAGCATCAACCAGGGAAAGCGTTCGCGCTCCGCGCCAAACTCCCACGCAAAACGCAAGCGCATCGCACCCGGGCGGGTCGCCGGGATTTGCAGATTGAGCAGCGTGGTCTGTGCGTCAAAGGGGACGGGCGGAGTGTTCGGCGCGAAGGCCGGGGCCGATTCGCCCGGCGAGAGCACGGCGAGTTCATTGCGAGCCTGCACGTGCCAGTTCCTTTGGCGCAAATATTCGTGCAAGAGGCGGTCACTGGAAGCCACTTCGCGCTCCGCATCCACGCGGCTCCGGGGATGATAAAAGCCGGCAACGGTGCTGAAGGTATTGAGATCGCTGTAGTCGATGACCACGACATCGGTGAGCGGCGGCACGTATGGCTCCTTGCTCAATGTTTTCAGCCCTTTGAGCACATGATGGAGCGAGTAGAGGTGTTCGCGCTTGGCGAGGTGAGAAAGGAAGGACTGGACGGCGGTCACGCTCGCGCCGGGTGGAATGTTCGCCAGCATTTGCGCCTTCCATTCGCGCTCCTCGAGCTTCGCGCGGAGTCCTGGCACCTGTGCGATCAAATCCCGCGCCGGGCCAAAACGGAGGTGGGCCAGGACGCACGCGGCGAGGACGCCGAAGGCCATTCCGCGAGGAGCACGCAGGCGGCCCAGGCCTTCCACCGCGGCGATCCAAAAAAGGGGAATGAATGGCGCCGGGTAATGTGCGCCGAGCGACCATTCGGTGAACCGCCACGAGAGCAAATGCTGGAGGAGAAGCGGTGCCGCCACGAGCAGCCAGCGGAGGCGGAGCAGGGGCAGGAAGAGCAGCGGGAGCAGAAACGCCCAGACCATGTTGCCCTCGGTGAGTGCGCGCCAGAGCGCCGTGCCGGCGCGATGCGGTTCGAGAAAAAAGTTTCGGACGATTTCCCCGGCATTGCGGCCAAGGTGCGCGTAGAGCTGGCCATAGTCTACGTTGCCCGCGTTCAGCCGCGGGCCGATCACCGCGCCGCAGATCGCCAGCCAGGCCGTGGCAAGCAGCAGCGGCGCAAGATTCCAACGGACCAGCCACGCCCCGCCGCGCCGCCGCTCGAGCACCGCGAAAACCCCGCAGAACGCGACGAGCAGCAGCGCCATGTTTTCCTTGCACGCCAGGACGGCGAGAAACCACAGCCAGAACGCGCCATAGCGTTCCGCCAATTTTGCCTCGATGAGCAGCAGCAGCAGCGGGGCGACCAAAGCCTCGGGATGAAACTCGTAGATTCCCACCGAGCCCGTGGCCGGGAGCACGAGCAGCGCCAGCCCCAGCGCCGTCGCGGCCGGCTGGCCGACTCCGAGCCGCGACGCGATGCGAAAGCCGGTGAACGCCATTGAGGCGAGCGCCACCGTCTGGACCACGACGAAGAGCATCGGATGTGGCCAGAGCGCAAAGAGCGGCGTGAGCAGGAAGACAATCGGTTCCGCGTGATTGCCCATCAGAGGCACATTCAAGAGCGATACCCACCACTTGCCGCGCAGCGCCAGCCAGAGCGCCTGCACATAAAATGCGAGGTCGAACGTGCCGTATTGAAACGTCCACCAGTGCCACCACGAGACGAGGAAGACCGCGAGCGCAAAGAACACCGCGCTGAGCCGGATCGCGCGCGGGGTCGTGGACAACTCGGGAAGCATCGCGCTGGCTCTAGCGGCGGCCCCCGCAAAACACAACGCAGCAGCGCGCCGCCCACCTCGGCTGGGCCTGAACTCCCGACCTAGAACGCTTCGATTCTACGCACTTCCGCTCCGCGCGGTTTCGCGGCGGCGGTATTCGCGGGGCGGGACGCCGGTGAATTGCTTGAAGTCCTTGCTGAAAAAATAGTGATCGCCGTAGCCGACTTGCGCGGCAATTTCCTTGATCGCGTCGGTCGTCTCGGCGAGGCGGCGCTTGGCCTGGTTGATCCGCTCGCGGCGCAGCCAGTCGATCGGCGTGGTGCCGAAGGCGGCGCGGAAGAGGCGCGTGAAATGCGACTCGCTCATGCCGCAGAGTGCGGCGAGATCGGCGACGCGGTGTTTATTGAAATAGAAGTGTTTCATCTGCTCGATGGCCCGCTGGAGCGCGAGCGGCGACTGGGGTTCGGCGGGCGATTGCTGCTGGCGACAGGTGAAGCAAAGCGCGATGAGCCGCGCGATCGCGGCGTGAATCAGCGCCGGGGCGTCGGCCCGCGGTTCCTTGAGCAAAGTGAAGATTTCGCGATAGATCGGGTCGGCAGCAGCGAAGTCGAATCCGACAAAGACCGGCGCTTCGGCGACGCCGAGCGCCTCGGCGATGCGATCGAGGCGGGGGCCTTCCACTCGGATCCAGTAAAGTTCCCACGGGTTGGTTTCGAGCGCGCCATGCTCGTGCGGACGATGGCAATTAACCCACACCAACTGGCCGGCGCGGACGGTGTGACGGCGTCCGCCGATCGAGACGAAGCCGCGTCCGTGGAGGCAGAGGATGATCTCATGGCCGGGGTAGTGATCGCGCTGGATATGATGATCCAGACCGCCAACCAGATGCCCGGCGCGGGCCACGGTGTAGAAGAGATCTTCGTGGAGGGGGTTGGGCGTGGCAAAGAGCGAGATCGGCATGCGGGTCGATCGAGCGCGGCGAGGCATGGCGGGATACTACAACTTTGTTTCCGGTTCGCTCCATTTCTTTCCCGGGAAAGCGACGCATATTGGGCATCGTTGATCTTTACCGGTCAGCGATGCATTTCACCCCCGGCTAAGACCCTGTCCGGCGGGGGGATAACTTTCACGTCAACCATTCCGCCCATGTTCAAGTTCTCCAGCAAAGGTTCCGTCCACAATTGCGATGGCGTTTCGCGCCGCGATTTCCTTCAAGCCGGCACGCTCAGCGCGCTTGGGCTTTCGCTGCCGCTTTTCAATTCACTTCGCGCCATGGGCGCCGTGGACAAGACGAAGGACGAACGCGCGTGCATCATGATTTTCAATCTCGGCGCGCCGAGCCAGATCGACACGTGGGATCCGAAGCCGGACGCGGCGCGGGAAATCCGCGGGCCGTTCAAGACGATCCGGACGAACAATCCGGACATCCAGCTCACCGAGATTTTCCCGCACATGGCGAAGCTCGCGGACAAGTTTTCGCTCGTGCGCAGCGTCTATCACACCGCCGCGGCGGTGCATGACACCGGCCACCAGATGATGCAGACCGGGCGGCTTTTCACGGGCGGCATCAACACGCCGCACGCCGGCTGCGCGCTGGAGTTTTTGAAGGGACGCCGCACGGAGTTGCCCGCGCACGTCATTCTGCCGGAGCCGATGGGTCCGACCGGTGGCAACCTGCCGCACGGGCAGGACGCTGGCTTTCTCGGGAAGACCTACGATCCCTTCGTGCTCAACGCCGATCCGTCGGCGAAGGACTTCAAGGTGCCCGATCTTTTGCCGCCGACAGAGATCACCGAAGTGCGGCTGCAGCGGCGCCGCGAGCTGCGGCAGCTCGTGGATGAGTCGGTGAAAAACTTCGAGGCGAGCGAGGCGGCAAAGCTGATGGATACGAACTTCGCCGATGCCTACCGGCTGATGACCAGCAGCGCGGCGCGCGAAGCTTTCGCTCTCGAAAAAGAACCGACGAGCGTGCGCGAACGCTACGGGATGAATCGCTTCGGCCAGTGCTGTCTGCTCGCGCGGCGGCTCGTCGAGCGCGGGGTGCGCTTCGTGACGGTGAATACCTTCATCACCGTCTTCAACGAGATCACCTGGGACATCCACGGCAGCAAACCTTTCACCAGCATCGAAGGCATGCGCGATCTCGTGGCGCCGATGTATGACCAGGCCTATAGCGCGCTGATCGAGGACCTCGCGCAGCGCGGCATGCTCGACAACACGATGGTCTGCAACCTCGCCGAATTCGGCCGCACGCCGAAGGTCAACCCGGCGGGCGGACGCGATCACTGGCCGGGCGTGTGGACGGTCGGTTTCGCCGGTGGCGGCGTGAAGGGCGGGCGTGTGGTCGGCAAGAGCGACGAGATCGGCGGCTATCCGGCGGAGAAGCCGGCGACGCCGGCGAATGTGGTCGCGACGATCTATCACTCGCTCGGCATCGATTTGGAGACGGAGCTGCCGGGGCCGCAGGGGCGCCCGTTCCCGCTGATCGACCGCGGGTTCGAGCACATCAAGGAGCTGTTCTGATCATGATGCGTTCCGCTTTTTTGTGGCTGCTCGGCGCGGCCTCTCTGGCGGCGGCAGAGGTGCCGTCGTTTCGCAACCAGGTGCAGCCGATCCTCGCGAAAGCGGGATGCTCCAGCGGCGCCTGTCACGGTGCAGCAGCGGGGCAGGGTGGTTTCAAGCTCTCGCTGCGCGGCTACGATGACGAGGGCGATTACCTGACGATCACCAAGTCCGCGCTCGGCCGTCGCGTGTCGCTCGACGATCCCGCGCGCAGCCTGATTCTGCTCAAGGCCACGAAAGCCATCCCGCACAAGGGCGGCGAAAAATTCAAATCCGACTCGCCGGAATACGCGATCATCGCCGACTGGATCGCCCAAGGCGCGCCTCCGCCGTCGCCAAAGGATGCGCAGATCGAACGGATCGAAATTTCGCCGACCCAGGTCGCGTTGAAGCCGAACCAGACACAACCGTTTAAGGTGACCGCCTTCTTCAACAACGGCCGCCAGGAAGACGTGACGCGGTGGGCGAAATATACCCCCGGCAATACCGCCGTCGCACCGGTGGACGACAACGGCGTGGTGAAAGTCGTCGGTCACGGCGAGGGCACGATCACCGCGTGGTACCTGAGCCGACTCGCGATCGCCACGGTCACGGCGCCTTACGAACAGCCGGTTGCTTCGGCGACGTTCGCCTCGGTCAAGCCGCGCAATTTCATCGACGGGCGCGTGATGGAAAAGCTGCGCGAGTTGAACCTCCCGCCATCGGATCGCAGCACTGACGCCGAGTTTATCCGCCGCGTCACGCTCGATACCATCGGCGTGTTGCCGACGCCGGAAGAGACCCGTTCTTTCATTGCCGAGACGACGCCGGACAAGCGCGATCACCTCATCGACTCGCTGCTCGCGCGGCCGGAGTTTGTGGATTTCTGGGCTTACAAATGGAGCGACCTCCTGCTGGTCAACAGCGACAAACTGCCCGAGCAGCCGATGTGGAGTTACTACCAGTGGATCCGGCGTCAGGTGGAACTGAACATGCCGTGGGATGAGCTCGTGCGCGATCTCGTCACCTCCACCGGCAGTACGCTCGAAAATGGCGCGGGCAATTTCTTCATCCTCCACGACGAGCCCACGAAGATCGCCGAGACGATCTCGGTCGCCTTCCTCGGTATGTCGATCAACTGCGCGAAGTGCCACAATCACCCGATGGAGAAGTGGACGAACGACCAGTATTACGGCTTCGCCAATCTCTTCTCCCGCGTGCGCTCGAAGAACGGCGCCGTCGCCGACGAGCGCGTGATCTTCGCCGATACCGTCGGCGATCTCGTCCAGCCGCTGCGCGGGAAAGCGCAGGCGCCCACGCCGCTCGACGGGCAGCCGATTTCGCTCACCTCGACGGAGGACCGCCGCATCGCGCTCGCGAAGTGGCTGACCTCGCCGGAGAACCCATACTTCGCCCGCTCGATCACTAATCGGCTGTGGAAGAATTTCTTCGCCGTGGGGCTGGTGGAAAGCGTCGATGACCTGCGCATGACCAATCCCGCGAGCAACGAGAAATTGCTCAGCGAGGCCGCGGGTTTTCTGGTGAAAAACCACTTCGATCTCAAAGCCCTGATGCGCGAAATCCTCCGCAGCGAAACCTACCAGCGCAGCAGCGTCGCCCGCCCGGAGAACAAGGACGACACCAGGTTCTACGCCCGCTACTACCCGCGCCGCTTGATGGCCGAGGTGATGCTCGACGCCGTCTCGCAAGTGACCGCCGTGCCGACGACCTTCCGCATGGACAAGCGCAACGCGAACAAGGGACTCGGCGGCGCGTATCCGATGGGCTACCGCGCGCTCCAACTCCCGGACTCGAACACGGTGTCCTATTTCCTCGCGAGCTTCGGCCGCCCCGATCGCATCCAGACCTGCGACTGCGAACGGACCAACGAACCGAGCATGGCGCAGGCGCTGCACATCGCGAACGGCGACACGATGAACGTGAAGCTCGCCGCGAAAGACAACCGCGTGGAAAAAATGCTTACGTCCGGGAAGCCCGATGCGGCCCTCATCGAAGACGCCTATCTGCTCGCGCTGAGCCGCACGCCGACGCCGGCGGAACGCGACGGAGTTTTGAAAGTCCTCGCCGCCGCCACTGCGCCCGCGGACAAACGCGCGGCGCTCGAAGACGTCTTCTGGGGCCTGATGAGTTCGCGGGAGTTTTTGTTCAACCACTAGACCGCAAATCCATGCGCCGATCCCGTTTCCCCACCATGTTTGCGCTTCTTGCGTCCACTCGTCTCTTCGCCGCGCCCGCGCCGGTCGATTACGCTGCGAAGATTGCGCCGCTCTTTGAAGAGCATTGTGTGGACTGCCACTCGAAGGACGATCCTGATGGCGAGTTTGTCCTCGAGACCTTTGCGGGCCTGCTGAAGGGCGGCAAGACGGAGAAGGCGATCAAGCCGGGCGACGCCGAGAATTCGCTGCTCGTGAAATTCCTCGAAGGTCGCAGCGGCAAGGAGGGGAAGAACAAGTTCATGCCCCCGGGAAAAAAGGAGCATCTCAAGGCCGACGACATCGCGCTGATCCGCCAATGGATCGACGCCGGCGCGCTGCCGCCCGCGGCTCCGGCGAAGGTCGCGGACGTGCTCGCAAAACTGCCCAAGATCGCTTCGAAGGTGAAACGCGAGAAGGCCATCCAGGCGCTCGCGTTTTCGCCGAAGGCGGGACTGATCGCTGCGGGTTCGTACGGCTCGGTGCAGTTGCTCAACGCGACCACGCAACAGCCGGTGCGCACGCTCGACGGGGTCGCGGGCAAGGTGAACGCGCTCGTGTTTTCCGCGGATGGCGCGCTGCTTTTCGCCGCCGCGGGCGATGCGGGCATGGGTGGCGTCGCGTATCAGTGGAAGGTCGTGGATGGCTCACTGGTCCGCAAGTTTGAAGGCCACCGCGACGCGCTCTACGCGATCGCGCTTTCACCCGATGGACAGACGCTCGCCACGGGCAGCTACGACCAGAAGATCAAGCTCTGGAGCGTCGCGGACGGCGCGGAGCTGAAGATGCTCAGCGGGCACAACGGCGGCGTTTTCGGCCTTAGTTTCCGACCCGATGGCAAGGTGCTCGCGAGCGCCAGCGCGGATCGCACGGTGAAGCTCTGGGATGTCGCCGCGGGCAAACGGCTGGACACCTTCTCTCAGCCGCTGAAGGAGCAGACGACCGTCGCCTTCTCGCCTGATGGCAAGTCGCTCGCCGCCGCCGGCGTGGACAGTCGCATCCGCATCTGGTCGATCAGCGACGACGCGCCGGAAGGGACCAATCCGCTGCGCCTCACGCGCTTCGCCCACGAAGGCGCGATCCTGAACGTCGTCTTTTCCGCCGACGGCAAGTTGATCGCGTCGAGCGCCTCCGATCGCACCGTGAAGCTGTGGAACGCTTCCGATGTCACCGAGCTGCATTTGCTGGAAGCGCAGCCGGACTGGGCACCGGCGCTGACCTTGATCGGCGGCCAGCTCGCGCTCGGGCGTCTGGATGGATCACTCGGCTTCTACGACCTCGCCACTGGCCAGCCCGCCGCCGCGCCGAAACCGGCCGCGGCGATGAAACCCGCGGCCAAACCCGCGATGCCGGAGATTACGCGCCTCGAGCCACGCGGAGTGCCCGCGGGAGCGACGACGACGATCAAGGTGGTGGGGAAAAACCTCGCGGGAATGAAGGCGGTGAAATTCACGAATCCCGGTTTCAGCGCTGCGGTCACTTCCATCGATGCGAAAGGCACGAGCGCCGAGCTGGCGATCACCGCGGACGCCAAGGTGCCGCGCACACA
Organism: Chthoniobacteraceae bacterium; assembly: GCA_049690035.1. Lineage (GTDB taxonomy): Bacteria > Verrucomicrobiota > Verrucomicrobiia > Chthoniobacterales > Chthoniobacteraceae > Chthoniobacter. The sequence goes on along the minus strand of JBAVML010000305.1, from coordinate 7,168 downwards.
GATCGACCTCAGCGTGGTCACTCCCGCAGGAGAGTCCGCGAAGAAAAAGCTGCTCGTCGATTACCTCCCGCAGATCATTGCCGCGCCTTCCGCGCAGCCGCTGGCGCTCGATCTTTTGCCGACCAACATCTGGGGCACGCTAGTCAACACTGGGCAGCAGGACCAGTTTCGTTTCACCGCGAAGAAAGGTCAGACGATCGTCTGCGACCTCGCGGCGAAGCGCGTGGAATCCAAGGCGCTCGCACCGCGTCTCGAAATCCTCGACTCCGAGCACAAGCTGCTCGCGGCGAACAACGGCCTCGACAGCGGCAGCGATCCGTTCATCGCGTTCACGGCGCCGCGCGATGGCGCTTACACGGTGCGCGTGCTGGAGATCACGCTTGAAGGCTCGGCCGAACACGCCTATCGGCTCACCGTCGGCGAGTTGCCTTACGTCACTGGTTGGTGGCCGCTCTCCGTGCCGGCGAATGCCGAGAGCCAGGTCCATCTCGTCGGCCACAATTTGAAGACCGAGACGGTCGCGGTGAAAGCCGGCCCCGACGGCGAAGTGACGCTGCCGCTCGACACCGACGCCTATCGCAGCCGTGTGAACATGCGCGTGGCCGCGAGCACATTGCCCGAGTCGATCGAGCAGGAACCCAACGACCGGCCCGAGCAGGCGCAGCCGCTGAGCATTCCCGCCTCGGTGAACGGCCGGCTCCAGGCGCAGGACGCCGCCGATTTCGACCTCTACCGCATCGACGCGGAGAAAGGCCAGCAGCTCGTGATCGAGACGCGCGCCGCGATGCTCGGCTCGCCCGCGGATACGAAGATCGAAGTGCTCGACGCGAAGGGCGATCCCGTGCCGCGGTTGCTGCTCCAGGCGACGAAGGATTCGTGGCTCACGCTGCGCAGCACGGACTCCAACAACCCCGGCATCCGGCTCGGACAATTCACGGAGATGGAGCTGAACGACTACATGTATTTCAACGGCGAGGTGCTCAAAATTTTCCGCCTCGCGCGCGGACCGGACGCCGACATGGTTTATTTCACGCGCGGCGGCACGCGACGGACTTTCTTCGACACCAGCGCGTCGGGCCACGGCCTCGACGAACCGTGTTACGTCGTGGAACCGAAGCCCGTCGGCTCGAAGATCGTCGCGACCGGCCTGCCTGTCTTCACGCTCAACTACACCAACGACGACGAGAGCGAGCGCCTGCTCGGCAAAGACTCGCGGCTGATTTTCACCGCGCCGGAAAAGGGCCGCTTCCTCATCCGCGTGAGCGATACCCGCGGCTGGAGCGGCGACCGTTACGCTTATCGGCTCATCGTGCGCCCGCCGGAGCCCGACTTCACGGCGACGCTGGTGGCAAAAGGCGCGGCCAGCCTGCCCGCCGGGACCGGCGAGCAATTTCTCGTGCGAGTCGATCGCGCGGACGGATGGGAAGGTGACGTGCGTGTCGAGGTCAGCGGCGTGCCCGCGGGCTTCTATGTTTCCTCGCCGATCGTCGTGCAGGCCGGTCACCTCACCGCCCCCGGCTGCATCTACGCACTGCCCGAGGCGAAGATGGGTGCGGCGGATTTCAGCCAGGTGAAGCTCACCGCCACCGCCACGGTGAAAGGCCAGCCTGCAACAAAACCCGTCGGCGGCTTCCCGCAGATCACCGTCGCGGCTCCGCCAAAGCAGGCGCTCTTCATGGAACCCGACCTCGCTGGGAAACCCGCGGGCGACGCGAAGACCGTGCCGTCGAAACCGTTCAAGATCACCCTCGCCCCGGGCGGCCGCGTGCCTGCCTGGCTGCGCGTGGCGCGCAACGGCAACGACGCGCTCCTCGCGCTCGACGTCGAAGGACTGCCGCACGGCGTGATCGTGGACAGCATCGGGCTGAACGGCGTGCAAATCCGCGCGGGTGAAAACGAGCGCGAAGTTTTCCTGAGCTGCGCGAACTGGGTGCCCGAGCAGGACCGCTTGGTCCACCTCGTCACCGGCAACGCGCGGGCGAATGAAAGCACCGAGGGGCTGCAGGCGAGCTTCCCGGTGCTGCTTAAAGTGCGCAAAGCGGCCCCGATGCAGACGGTGAGCGCGAAGTAAGCGGCGCCCGCCGGAGCGGATTCGGGTGCGGTTCGCCCGGAGCGGGACTGCTTCAAAAGCAGCTCCCCCGGTCGAGGCGATCGGGATCCGGCAGGAAGCCCATTTCCTGGTGCATCACCCTGACCACGGGTCTTGGCGACAACTGACCAGAGTGTCGTCCTTTGGCCCGTCCGCGAGGCTGGCTCCGGGATGGTAAAATAATATCTTCACGGCTCGCAGAGCCTGTGTCTGCGAGCCTTCCCAGCGGGGGACGCGATTCCGAGCGCGACACAAAACGCCCCGTGGCATATGCGTTGCTAAACCCGACGCGCCGACCCTGCGCGTTTCATGATTGTCACACTGAAATCGTTGCGCCGCGGGGGGTTGGTGAGCAAAATCCACACGCTCAAGTTCCCGCTCTCGCCCCCACGCTAGCGACTGCCGAAATCCACCATACTCAGTTCCCATGAAAAAAAGCGTCTTCACCATTGTTTTTGCCGGGCTCGGCCTCGTGGCTGCCCAAAGCGCGATCGTATTGGACGAACCGTTTACCTACGCGGACGGCTCTTTGATCACAGTCAGTGGTGGCCTCTGGGCAACCCACAGCGGAACCACGCCGGGGCAGGTTGATGTCACAGGAAATAAGGTGAACATAACGTCTGCCGAGACCGAAGACGTTAACCGATTTATCTCTGGGGGAGCCGGGCTCTTTTTTAATGCGGGTATTTTGACTGCAACCTTCGATGCGACGTTCAGCGCACTGCCGACAGCAGGGGGGAGTTACTTCGCGCATTTCAAGGATGACGGAACAAGCAATTTTCGCGGGCGTGTCTTTGCAACGACCACCGGGGCCGGGTCTGGTTTGTTCCGCATGGGCATCGCGGACACTACGAACACGTTCGTCCCATTTGTGCTCGATCTGAGCTTGGGGACAACATATTCGGTTACACTTTCGCTGGATGTCGCGTCGGGACGGAGTTCGCTCGCAATTAACGGTGGGACTCCCGTCGCAGCGACTGACGCCACGTCGGCCCTCAATGTCTCAACGTTTGCGCTACGCCAGTCGACCGGCGAGGGCACTCTCGCTCTCGATAACCTTGTCGTTGACGCTTCCACGCCTGCCGTCCCCGAGCCTTCGACCTTCGTCTCTCTGATCGGCGGCGTGGGGATGTTGATGGGCTTCCGCCGCTTGCGCGGCAGTTACGGAAGCGTCCGCCGGAATCCGGCGCAGGCGCGGTGATCGTCGCGATCCCAATTTCGCGTTCTGCGAGGTTCCCACCGGGAGCTTCGCGGTTTTCCAAAGCCGCCGGTCCCCGCGCCGATCGCGAACGTTCTCCATCGCGGAAATACTCGACGCGAGCCTTCAATCCGACCGGAGTTTTGCTTGGCGGAGCGAAGTGGCCTGCCTAACTTCAGTCCTACCCGGCGAGCGACCGCCGGGCGCGCAGACGCAGTTGCCAAATCACCACTGGGTGAATGCTGGCCTACCCGCGTGCGGTGGGTAATGATCAGTTCGTTCGAAATCAAACCATGAATGTGCCAGAACCGTGCGCGCCGAGGGCGGTTCGCCGGAAACACTCAAGGATCGCGGGCGGATCGAGCCAGACGAGCGCTTTCACTCTCGTCGAAATGCTCGTCGTCATTTCCATCATCCTGCTCGTGGCCGTGGTGGCGCTGCCGGGCATCAATTCGCTGTCCAAAAGTGCCGCCCGCCGCAGTTCCGTCTCGCTGGTCATGGCCGCACTCGATCAGGCGCGCACGCAGGCGGTCGCGCAATCGGCCACTGTGTATTTTGTCTTCGCCAATGGCGACCCGCAGCTCGCCTTTAGCAGCGAAGCGGGGAAACCGGGGGAGGATTACCGCTTCCGGGCGTTCGCGGTCTTCCAGGAAACGTACATCCCGCCCCAGCCGAATGCGTCGGCGGAGGATGCCGCGCGGCCATATATTCGCCTCCCGGTGCGCCCGTGGACGCTGCTGCCTCAGGGGGTGGCCTTCCGACCCGACGAACTGCCCCGTGAGGGCGACAAGATCCCGCCGATCAAGACGATCTTCAGCGGGAAAAAGGACGAGTTTTACTGCCAGCCAGCGAAGGCCAAAATCCAGCTCCCCTACATCAAATTCAACGCCACGGGCGCGATCGAGGAACCGACGGAGGCCGATCTCGCGCGGGTCTCGATCTTCGAGGGCTTCGTGGACGCCAACAACCGGGCGGTGGTGACCAATCCCGCCAAAGCCATGGCCGACGAAACGATCACGCTTTCGCTCTTCACCGGGCGAGCGAAACGTCTGGAACCGACCCATGCGGCGAACTGACTCCATCGCGCGCGGATTTTCCCTCATGGAAGTGACGACGGCGCTCGGGATCATCTCCTTCGCCCTCGTCGCCCTGCTGGGGGTCTTCCCCCTCGGGCTGGAAAACAGCCGCGCCTCGGTGAACGAAACCCGCGCGGCCCAGCTCTCGAAGATGATCTACTCGACGCTCGCGACCGAGCTGTCTTCCGCGCCGGTCCAGGTGCGCTGCTTCAGCGATTCGCTTACCCCGCTCACTCTCGAGCCCGACGGGAAAGTGTTCAACGACGGGGACACGATTCCCGACGTGACCGCCGTTCTCTACGCATCCTACGACGCGGCGGAGCAGCCGAAGCTCACCCGCGCCACGACCGCCCCGCCGGGAGCCATCTACACGCTCGACCTGCGCTTTCGCCCGAGCACGTTTTCCTTCTCCGAGACCACGAGCGGCAACCCGACGCCGAAGAGCAAAAAACGCGTCATCGGCTACGACGTGCGCGTGGCGTTCCGCGGACTGCGCAAAGACAAAGTCAACGAGAAGCCCTTCTTCGAGACCACCTCCTTCGTGCCCAGCTTTCAGCGGGCCGCTTACGCGAAATGAGGCGCGGTTTCACCCTCGTCGAGATGATCGTGGCGCTGGCCGTCACCTCGGTGCTGACCGTGCTGATGCTGCGGATGTTCACCGACAGCAGCACGATCTGGAAGCGCGAGGACGAGCGCCTCGACACCTTTCGTGAAGCCCGCGCCGCGCTCCAGCTCATGGCCCGCGAACTCGCCACGGTGAATCCCATTCCCATCCCAGATGTGGATCCGGCCACGAACAAATCGCTGCAGTTCCCGCTCCTCGCGCTCACCTATCACGGCGATACCCCCGAGGTCGAGAAGACCACGCCTGGTAACCAGGAAATCTACGCCCTGGCCACGCTCCCCTACCAACCAAAACTCGACCCCAAGACATCCGCCGTTCGCGACAAGAGCGAGCTGCGTGCAATCGGCTACTACTGCGAGTGGCGGGAGGAGAAATCCAGCTTGGGCGAGGCAAAAAACTGTTACGTGCTCCGACGGCAATGCGCCGACAGCGACACCACGTTCTCGCGACTTCAGACGGTCTTGAAAGCGTCCGGCCCGATGCAGTACCCCGCCTCGTTCAACATTCTGTACAGGCGCATCACCGACCTCGGCAGCAGCGTCGATCTGCAGGACATCGCCACCTACGTCTGGGATCTGCACTTCACCGTTCCCGCCGCCAAAACTTCCGCGACCCCGCCACTATGGCCACAGGGCATGGCGGCCCGCGAACTTCCCGAGTGGGTGGAGATTGGCTTCAAAGCGCTGGGCTCAAACGCAGCGCGCAAACTCGATGGACAAAACTTGTCCCGCACGGACTGGTTCACGACCAATTCAACCGCCTACCAAAGATTTATCCTTCCCGCCGAACAGCAGTTCGTCACCCGAGTGAAACTCAACCGATGAAGGCTCGACCCATCGCTGCACGCGCCGGCTTTTCGCTGGTCCTGAGCCTGATCATCCTCACGCTGCTGGCCATCCTCGTCGTCGGCTTCCTGAGCAGCACCGCCATCGACCGCGCCACGGCCCACGCCTTTAGCGACAAAGCCAAAGCCGAGACCGCCGCCGCTACGGCCGTGAATCAGGCCATGAGCATGCTGCGGGAGAATTTGGCGCAATACCCGGACTCGGCGACGATGTGGGAAAAGCTCACACCCGCCGCAGGCGGGCCGGGCGTCGAGGGGACAATGCTTTATTACAATGATTCACCGCCACCGACCGGGCTCGATTCCATTGCGACGCCTGTAACTCCGAAGCGCTACATCCTGCCGCTGGTTTCGCGCGGAGTGGATACGAACGGTCTCCCGCTCGGCGCGGTCGAGGTCAAGGACAAGGCCAAGGTCCTGGGCGCCGACCTGTGGCACGAGGCTTACTGGAACAAGGGCAAAGCTGAACCTGACTGCATCGACCTCAATCGCCCGCAATTCAACGACGACAAAGTTGGGTGGATCGGGTCGCCTCCGCCTCCGCCCGGCACAACCAATCCGCTACCGCATCCATTCTTCGCCAAGTGGATCGAGCTGAAGGAAAACAATGATCCTGCGGGAAAGACCATTGGCCGCTACGCTTTCTGGGTAGAGGACGAGAGCTTCAAGGTGAATCTCAATCTGCTCGGCAGCACGGTCCGCGGCACGGAGCAGGCGGAAACGGATAATTGGCAAAAAGAGCGGGAAGCCCCCGCCAAAGAAAGCCCACCCAAGGCGCTGGCACCGTTCTATCCAATCCAGATTGCCAGTCTGCCGATCCAGGGCCTGTTGACCACCGCCCGCGCCTCGGTGAACAAAGACGCGGTCGCGAAGGACGTGAAGGATGTGCGGTCCGCTCTGCTCGGGAAACGGATGCCGGACCTGCGCAGCTTTAACCAGGTGAGCGCCGTCACCGCTTCCGGCAGTGCTCCGTACGCTCTCGCCGACGAGCTTAAGTTCCTCACTACCGCATTTTCCTCGGCGCTGAACGTCTCCCGCCAAGGCTCCCAGCGGCTCAATCTGAACGCGCTCGGCTTTGGCGCCGATCTGCCGAATCCAGAGAGGAACAGTTCCACCGACGTGGAGAATCAAATCTACCAGATGATCGAGACGATCCGCTACCACGCACCGAAGTTTGGCCAGCGGTTCTATCGGCTGGAGAACGAGTACTTAAATCCGACCGACGCAAAAAAGGAGGTGGATCGCCGCAATGGGGAGGTGGTGACTCCGCTGCACCAGAACATTTACCTCCATAAGATCGCGACGAACATCCGCGACTACGTGGACAAGGATGTGA
>JBAVML010000304.1:0-5931 GCA_049690035.1 Chthoniobacteraceae bacterium | reverse complement strand
TCATTCGGGCAGCCGCGAGTGCTCGTCTCTGCGCATCCAGCGCCCTCGGAGCGAGCCGCGGCGTTATCCCAGTCCGAGTCTCTTCTTTCGCGCTACGCTATTACTCGGGCTGCTCGCCGCACCGTGTTCACTGCTGGCGCAGCGGTTAACGACCGTTGGCGAGACGGAATTCCGTTCGCGCTGGGCGAACTATCAGGTGGACCGGCCCCGCCAGGAGGTGGCCCTCGAACTGACGCCCGAGGCGGCTCAAGCGCAGAGCGGCTTCTCCCTACGTTCGTTTCTCCAGGAAGGCCCGGTGGTGGTTCGGGCCTCGGCGAGCACCGGTTGGGAGTATTCGGATCAGGTTTTGCAGACACCCACTGCGGCGCGCAACACGTCGAAAAGCAGCCTCTTCACCGCTCCCGCGATCGCCTTGCTTTACGATCGCGAGATTGGTGCATGGAGCGCCTCGGCACGCTATTCTGCCGGATACCTTTACTACCTCGATCAGAATTTCGTCGCCGCCGGCGACGGTGGAGGAACGTTTTCGCAGACCGCGGGGATCGATGTTACGCGAAAAGGATCGCGGTTTATCGTGCGCTCAGCGGCCGTGGGTTCCTATGGGACAGGCTACGAAATCGAGCGGGCCCAGCAGACCAAGCGCCTCACCCTTGGCGAGACGCTTTCCGCAGATTATCAGCTGACCGAATTTGCCCGGGTTGGCGCGCTCGCGAGCGCGGATTACGTGCAGTACGCCGGCGAGATCGCCGGGAACGACGATGTGCAGACTCGTTTCTCGGGAAAGCTCTTTGGCGACTATTTCTGGACGGGAAGAACGGGCTTTCACCTCGAGTTGGGATCCGGGATCGAGAGCCAGGATACGGGTAGAGAAACGGCAGCGGCGCTCGACCGGAGTTACTATCAGGGATTGCTGGGCGTGAATTACCAACTAACCCCGAAGCTGATGCTCCGCGCGGGATTGGGCTACGGGATCGTGGACGAGTCTGAAGCCCGCGCTGGCGCACAGGGGGCGGGCTCGCGGGCCATCTACACGCTGGATGCCGAATATGCACCGACGGAAAAAATCTCGGCGCGGCTCCATTTCGGGCTGGAGGGGACGAGTGTGGACCCGGACTTCTCGCTGGCACTCAACTGGCACCCTCGTGAGCCGCTCTTTGTAAACCTCTCTGTTTATCAAACGACCGGTCTCTCGACGATCAACTTTGTCGAAGACCAGACCCGACGCGGATTCCTCTTCTCCGTCCGGCAGCGTTTCTTCCAGCGGCTGGACACAGCGATCAGCGCCGGTTTGGAGCAGCAGGAACGCAGGAATTCGAGCGTCAATCAGTCCACGCAGACGCACAAGCCTTACACCTACATTGCTGCGACACTGGCGTGGGAGATAAACACATGGCTGGCCTGGCAGGTCCAATATTCACGATCAGAAGGCCGCGATTTTGCTCTTGGAGCAGGGGATCGACCGCAGAATCGTGCATCACTCAGTCTCCGTTTGACTTTTTAGTCGTTCACATCACTATTCGCCTCCCCAGAATGCGTCTACCGACCTGCGCCCTTGCGCTCCTCCAATTTGCACTCAGTGCTCCCCTGCAAGCGCAAGTGCCAGGCGTGGTACCGATTCAAAAGCCGGAATCCTCGCGCCCCGCCGAAGTTCCGGCTCTCGCGGCTGCGGCCGCTCCGGAATCGGCCCGATCTGCGCCTGCCGCGCCCGCGAACTCGGCGGCGATCAATTCCGCGGCGGGCGACTACGTGCTTTCCACCTCCGATACGCTGGAGATGACCATATTTCGCGAAAATGATCTGGCCACGCGTAGCCGGGTGGGGAGCGACGGAACAGTGCAGCTTCCGCTCTTGGGGGATGTGAAAGTGGCAGGGATGACGATCCGAGAGGCGCGCGAGTTGATCCGCAAAAAATACGACGCGGACTACCTCGTAAATCCGCAGGTGTATCTGAACGTGATCGACTATGCCCAGCGGAAGTTCACCATCTTAGGCCAGGTCACCAAACCTGGGAGTTATGAATTTCCAGGTGGAAAGCCTTTGTCACTCCTTCAAGCCGTGGGAATAGCGGGTGGTTTCACGCGAACCGCCGATCGCGCCAAAGTCATCGTCAAGCGCACGACCGAAGGTGACAAAGAAGAGGCTATCAAACTCAACGCTAAGAAAATGGCGGGGGAAGGAAAAGGCTCGTTCGAGCTCCAGCCTGGCGATGTCATCACTGTGGGAGAAAGCTGGTTTTGAAGCGCGCCCGAGCTAACTCGTGAGCAAAGACTCTCTTAATTACGGCGAGGCCGAAGCAGCCGAAGCCGACCCTGCGCAGGGGACGGACTGGCGTGAATACTACGTTGCAGTCCGCGAGCGCTTTTGGGTCGTGCTGCTCTGCCTGGCCCTCGGCGCCATCGGCGCGGCCATCTATGCATCGCGACAGGTGCCAAGGTTCGAGGCTCGTGCGGTCCTCTTTCTCGAACAGGAGCAAGATCGCGTGCTGAAAGACGTAAAAGGCGTCCGCGAGGAACAGATCTCCACCGTTGATATGATCAACACGAAGGTGGACTTGCTGCGCAGCTACTCCTTCGCTCAGCGGGTCAGTGAACGGTTGAAGCTGAATGAAGATCCCGGTTTTCGCGCGGGCATTCCAGCGATCGGAAGTCGTCAACTCACGTCTGCCGAGGCCGCGGGAGCACTCGTTGGGTTGGTTTCCGCGCAATATCGGAAAAATACGCGATTGATCGATGTCTCGGTCTCTCATCCCGATCCCACGATCGCGACCATGCTGGCGAATGCCTTTGCCGATGAGTACGTGCGCTATGTCTTTGAGAAGCGCTCCGAGGCGAGCAAGGCCGCGCAGACATACTTGCTCGAAGAAGCGGAGCGTCTGCGGCGGAAAATGCGCGTGTCGGAAGAAGGCATGCAAAGTTTCCGCCAGCGAGAACGCGCGCCCTCCGTGGAAAACATGCAAGTGGAGGCCCAGACAAAAGTGACTCAACTCAGCGGCCGCATGACCGAGATGGAGGGGAAGATGGAACAGCTCGATGCGGACCTCAAAATAGCCCGCGCCAGTTCAGGCAAACCTGAAGAATTGCTCCGCCTGCCCAGCGTCGCCGCCGAGCCTCAAGTGGCACGACTGACCCAGGCGGTGGCGGAACGTGAACGAGAGATTCTGCTCCTGAGCCAACGCTACCGCGCCAAGCATCCAGCCTACCTTGCGGCCCGCACGCAGCTTGATTCGCTCGTTGCCGAGCGCAACAACGTGCTGCGCGACTCCGTCACCTTGCTCGAGACCTTTCGCAAGAACTTCCAGAGTCAGTATGACGAGGCCAAGAAGTCGAAGGAAGAACACGAGGCACGGCTATTGGAGATCACTGGGAAATCCGTGGAGTTCAATGATCTAAAGCGCGAGTTGGAAACCGATACGGCCATGTATTCCTCGCTGCTTGCGCGAATCAAGGAGATCGACATGACGAGAGGATTGACCGACTCCCCGGTGCGGATTCACGAGCGCGCCAACGGCGCCGCCCCGTTGGGCGCGAGCCGTCCGAAGATCTTTCTGGTAGGTAGTCTGCTTGGTCTTGCGATCGGAGTCGGGCTCGTCCTCGGGCGCCATTTCCTCGACCAATCGGTCAAGTCGGTCGAACAGGTCGAGCAGCTTTCTGGTCTGCCTGTCCTGGCAGCCATTCCGAAAAAAAGGCAGGGCCAAGGCGAGGCCGGGGCGCAATCTCTCGATACCGTCGCCGAGCGCAATGGGGTGGTCGCCGAAGCCTTCCGCTCCTTGCGCGCGTCCCTGTCCACTTTGGCAGGCTCAGAATCCCGGCGCAGTTTCCTCGTCACGAGCGCGCTGCCTTCTGACGGGAAAACATTTTGCAGCGCAAATTTCGCCGTCTCCCTCGCGCAACAAGGATTCAAAACGTTGCTGATCGATGCTGATCTCCGCAAACCGACCGTTGCCCGCGTTTTGTTCGGGCAGCACCGCGAGCCCGGGCTGAGCGATGTCCTCTCCAGCCAGATACCGTTAGACGAAGCCGTAAACCCGACACCGATCGAAAATCTGTTCGTGCTAACGTCGGGAGTCCGCGCGCCGAACCCGGCGGAGTTGCTTGCCGGCGCACGATTCGGTGAAGTCCTGCGCGACGCGCTGCACACCTTCGAGCGCGTGGTGATCGACAGTGCCCCAGCCCTTGCGGTGGGTGATGCTTTCTTGATCGCGCCGTACGCGAATGTCACCGTCATGGTCGTTCGCTCCTTCGCCACTCCTCGCAAGGCAGTGGTCCGCGCCATCCGGGCCCTTGCCGAGATCAAATGCCGTCCAGTCGGCATTGTCCTGAATTGCCTGCCCACCGGCGCCGGGAGGGATTACTATTACTCAGGAAAGTACTACGGTGAATACTCTGGGAAAGGTGTCTATGGTTCTAAATCCTAAGATACTTGAAACGTCTGAGTCTTTCTCCGTGTTAGCAAACTGGGATCCCTTACTTCTCCCGCGCTAATCTCTCCGCGGAGAATCACCCACCCCAGCCGATGACGGCGCACAAATACGAACGCAAGTGATTAATGGTTTTGCGCCTCAACGCAAACGTCCACGTGCGGCAGCTTGGTTCAATTTCCCCGTTCAAACAATTGAGGCACTTCTAGCTTCCTCTCCGCGACTCCGTCGGCCTGATGAAGCTACTTAGTTCATCTAGGAGCCGGATATTTGCGATGAGGCCGGTGTTTTGGAAATGAGTCACCGTTGCGTGGGTAAGTGTTTCGGTCACCGCGAAGATTGTCCACGAAGCGAATCGCGAGGGAACGCGTGACTTCTTTAGCGTGAAACCGCGGGTCGTAATGCTCCAACGGGCCATCGCGCACTATCGCTTCCCGCTCTTTAAGCTACTCAGCGATCGTTCGGCATATGATTGGACCTTCTACTGTGGTGGTCACGATATCGGTACCGGTCTGCTCTCCACGCAACTCCACGAGCTCAAAACCTCTCCTATCCGCATTCGGCATATCCTTGGTCCCATCCAATATCACTCCGGAGTGCAGTTGCGTGGCTTCGACGCGTTCATGCTAGATCTCGGTTGGACCCTTATTTCCAACCCTCGCTACCTGCTCGCCGCTCGCTTTCGCGGCATCGCCACCGTCGGCTGGAGTAAGGGGATTCCGCAAGACAGGGATCGAGCAGAAGGGTCTGCCAAGCGGCTCTACCAAAAATTCATCTTGAGCTTGTGTGACGCTCTTGTCGTTTACGGCCAAATCTCCAAGGAATACTTCACCCGGCTCGGTTTTCCGGAGGACCGAATCTTTGTCGCGCAGAATACAATCGACACCGCCCGCATCGCGCGGGAAACCCCGGCGAGCGTGACTCAGAAAGACGCGCTGGCGGCGCGTTTCGCTATCGGAGGTCGCTTCGTATTCGGTTACCTCGGGAGCCTCATTCCACGGAAGAAAGTGGAAATCATCATTGAGGCTTACAACCTCTGTCGCCAGCGCGGACAGGATGCTGTCCTGATCATCGCCGGTGGTGGAGCGAGCGAAGCGAGCGTGCGTGCCGCCGCGGAAGCCAGCCCCTTTTCGCGAGACATTCACCTGGCCGGGCGAATTCCGGTCGGCGAAGAGGGCGGCTACTTTCAACTCTTCGATGCCTATCTTTCGTACGCGGAAGGTGGACTCGGCATTCTCGAAGCCATGGCCAATGGCCGAACAGTGGTGAGTACCCCCGAAAAATATCCCGAGACCGAATTGCTGGACGACAACAAGACCGCGCTCCTGAGCAGCGATTTCACGCCGCAAGCCTTCGCGGACCGAATGCTTGATGCTACGCGGCGCCGTTGCGAACTCGCCGAGATCGGACTGCGCGCACAGCAGCGCCTGCTCGCCGATGCGACCTTGGAAAACATGGTCGGCGCGATCGATCGCGCGGGTCTAGCTGCGCGTCATCGGCGCGCTCCCCCCGCC
>JBAVML010000303.1:0-8869 GCA_049690035.1 Chthoniobacteraceae bacterium | reverse complement strand
GAGGTGGGCGTCTTTCTCGCAACCAATCGCGACCACGACGCCGGGAATTCCGACATCGTCGTGGACGGTGGAATCTGGGACGGCAACAACGCCAGCAACCCGCGCGGCGAGCCCAGCCAGATGCCCTGTTACACCGGCGTCGCGCTCAATTTCATCGGCGTGCGGCAGCTCGTCCTGCGCAACCTCACCGTGCGCAATCCCGACGCCTACGCGATCCGCGCCTGCCGGCTCACCGATTTTACGATCGAAAACATCGGCTTTGATTTCAGCGTGACCCGTCCCAATCAAGACGGCGTTCATCTCGACGGATTTTGCGAGCGCGGCACGATCCGCCACCTCCGCGCCCTTTCCGCCTACGCCACCAATGACGACATGGTCGCGCTCAATGCCGACGACGGAGCGGCCGGCGAATACGTCATCCAGCAGGGCATGGTGCAGGGCCCGATTCGCGACATTGTGGTGGAGCATCTCCGGGCCGAGAGCGCGTTCACCTTCGTCCGCCTGCTCAGCCATCGCGAGCTGATCGAAAACGTCACCATCAGCGATGTCGTCGGCGGCTGCCGTTTCTATGCGGTGAATATGGACCGCTGGCGTTTCCCCGCGGGCGGCGGAAACATTCGCAATGTCACGCTGCGCGACTTCACGGTGCGCAAAATGCCCGATGACTTCAGCACACAGTCGAAGCCGGCACTGCGTCCGCTGATTCTTCTCCAGTCGGGTGTGAAAGGCTTGCACCTCGAAAACTTCCAGCGCCCACCGGGAGACATCCCCGCCCGCACGCTGGTGATCGATATCGGCCGGCGCACCCGATTGCGGCTCGCGGGGTTGAGCGCCGATCAGGTCGCCGAAGTGCGGCAGGCCTCGCCCTCCGTCACCGCCACGATGTTCAGCGCCGATGCGGAGCACGATACGCAAACACTGCGCTACGACGGCTCCGGTCCCGTCACCCTGCCGAGCGGCGGCTTCTCCGCGCTGGACGTGGAGCCCGAGTGATCGCCCGTGCAGCGATGGAGTGCTACGGCTTCGCCGGAATGGTCGAAGTATCCTTCGGCGGGTTGCGGCCGATGAAGGGATATTGCTCGAGATCGACGACCTGGCCGCTGACGGGGCCGCATTCATCGCCGAGCCAGAAGACGGCGGCGGCCGCGATTTCCTCCGGCCACAGGATGCGGCCGGAGGGAGCGTATTCGCGCGGGAGGTCTTTGTACCAATCATCGGCGAGGCCGTGCGCGCGCTTGCGCGCGGCCTCGTTTTCGGTGAGCACCCAGCCGGGATTGATCTGGTTCACGCGCACACCGTCTTCCTGCATCAAAGTGTCACCGAGGTTCCGCGTAAGCGTCATCAGCGCGCCTTTGGAAACGGCATACGGCAACAGATTTGGCTCACCGCACCAGGCGTTCACGCTGCCGATGTTCAGCACGTTGCCGCGCACCTTGCGCAGTTCGGGCAGCGCGGCCTGGATGAGGGCAAAGGGCGCGACGGTGTTGATGTCGAGGATGCGGCGGAAGAACGCCAGGTCCGTCGTGTGAATGTTTCCTTGGATTACGATCGCCGCGTTATTCACCACCGCGTCGAGCTTTCCAAATGCCCCGACCGCTGCCGCGACGAGCCGCGCGGCGACCCCTTCCGCGGTGAGGTCTTCGATGTGCAGGGTCGCGCAATCGGCGCCGAGTTCTTTCACCAAAGCCTCGCCGAGTTCGGGCTCCAGACCGTGGATGACGACGCGCGCACCTTCCGCGACGCAGCGTTTCGCGATCGCCTTGCCGATCCCGGTGCAACTGCCGGTGACGAGGATGACTTTATTTTCGAGGCGGCTGGCCATGGAGCTAGGGGAATTGCGGGGCCACGGATCGACACGGATGAAACACAGAGCACGAGCCAGAATTCTCCGCCATCCAATCCGAGAAAATCAGGATCACTCCGAGGCGAAACTTCATCGCCCTACTTCTTCGCAGGCTCCGCCGGCGCCGGGCCGCTGCCCTTCAGCGAAAAGTCGTCGTACTCGATGTCCACGGTGTTCGTGGTCAAGCTGGTGAGGGATTTTGTCGCGTGTGCGATGCCTTCGGATTTGAAGGTGCCGACTTCCTTGCCATCGATGCTCGCGGTGAGGGTGTCACCTTTGGTCGTCATGACGAGCGTGTGCCACTCGTTCAGCGAGAGTTTGTTCGGGAAGCTTTTGCTCTTCGTCGCGAGCAGCGCCTTGTCCTCGGGCGTGAGCTTGTTGTCCTTCTTCCGATCGTAAAGTCCGCCGCGCAGATCGAAGCCACCCGTCTTCGCGTCGGCGAGCGTGGCGGCGGTGGGGCTGACACTCACCTGGCAAATGTGACCGGCGTGCGAGTCCTTGTACTCCTTGTCGTCAAACCACACGCCAAAGCTCTTCGCCTTGTCGCTGGTGAAACGGAACTTCACCGAGAGTTGCAGATCGCGCTCGCCAGGGAACTTGATGTTATCCACCGCGGAGTGGTCGGAGCCTTCCGGCGTGATGCCGACGAGCACGCCGTCTTTCACCACACTGCCGCTCTTGTAGTGCCCCCAGCGTGGCCCGAAGGCGTTGCTGGCGAAGTCGTCGGAGAAAATGGTGCGGTCATAGTCAGCCGCGAAGGCTGTGGTTGAAGCAAGGGCGGCGAGGAGGAACGAGTGGATAGATTTCATGGGGATTTGGGAGTTGGGTTTTGTAGGGGAAGCGGAAAACGGGGTGCGTGATCACACCGGAGTGAGCACCGACTTCACGACTTCGCCTTTGTGCATTTTTTCAAAAGCTTCGTGCCACGCCGTGATCGGCCACACGCCGCCGATGATCGGCTTCACATTAAATTGACCACTCGCCAGCAGCGCGATCACGCGCTCCCAGATCGGCCAGTTGTGGCTGAAGCTGCCTTGCAGCCGCACGTTCTTCTGCACGAGCTGATCGATGTTAAAGCCGAGCGGCTGCGGGCCCCAGCCGACTTTGCTGATCCAGCCCGCGGGCCGCACGAGGTCGAGCGCGATCTTCAGCGTGATGCTCGCGCCGGCCGCGTCGATCACGCCGTCCGCGCCGAGTCCGTCGCGCTGCAGCGCCCACGACTTCGCATCGCCGATAATCGCCTCGCAGCCGTATTGCTTGGCGATCTCCAGCCGATGCTGATCCGCCTCGAGTCCGACGAGCGCGACTTCCGCACCGCAGAGCCGCGCCATCGCCGCGCACAAAATTCCGATCGTCCCCGGACCGAGCACCACGACGCGATCGCCGGGCTCGATGTGCGCGTTCTTCACCACCGCATTGTAGGCCACGCAGCACGGTTCGGTGAGGCACGCTTGTTCAAACGGAAGTTGATCGGGCACCGCATGCAGGATTCGCGAAGGCACGCGCACGTACTTCGTCATCGCGCCGTTCACGCCGTAGCCGAAGCCCTTGCGCGTCGGGTCGAGATTGTAGAGCCCGCGCCGGCTCATCGGGTTGCGTTCGTCGATGATCGCCGCCGTCTCGCTCACCACGCGATCCCCTTCCTTCCACCCTTCCACGTCCCTGCCGACTCCGACGATCCGCCCGCCGAATTCATGCCCGAGCACCACCGGATAATTCACCGGCCAGCTATGATCCGCCGTCCATTGGTGAAGATCGCTGCCGCACACCCCGACATTCGCGACCTCCAGCAGCACATCCTCACCGCCGATCTCCGGCTTTTCTATTTCACGGATTTCGACGGAGCCCTTGGTGGGCGCGAAGTTGACGACGGCGGCGGATTTCATGGGGTGAGAGAAAGTTGAAATGTTAGTGACCGACCGGCACGTCGCCGTAGCCGTGGATCTTTTCGCAGATGAGCCGGAGCGAACTCTCGAGATCGCCGTCCGCCGTTTTGAAGGCATCGGCATCGATGGTCAGCGGCGCCCCGAGCACCACCAGCGGCGCACCGTAACTCGGGCACTGGATCGCTTGCTCCAGCGACAGGCCGCCCACCGCCTGCACCGGCACTTTCACCGCCTGCACCACTTCGCGAAGTTGATCGAGCGGGCTCGGCATGCGTTTGCCCGCAGCGGCGATACCGCGTCGCTCGTCGTAGCCGATGTGGTGAATGACAAAGTCGCAGCCGAGGTCTTCGAGCTCCTTCGCGCCGGCGACCATGTCGGGATGGCCGAGGTTGTCGCCCATCACTTTCACGCCGTAATCACGCCCGGCTTTCACCACCACTTTCACCGTCTCCTCATGCGCCCGCACCATCACCACCACATGCGTCGCGCCAGCCTTCGCCATCATCTCTGCCTCGAGGTAGCCGCCATCCATCGTCTTGAGATCCGCCACGATCGGGATGCCGGGGAACGCTTTGCGCAGCGCGCGCACGCCGTGCAGGCCTTCGGCCAGAATTAGCGGCGTGCCCGCTTCCAGCCAGTCCACCCCGGCGCGCATGGCCAGCGCCGCGGTTTCGAGCGCTTCGTCGATGTTGGTCAGGTCGAGGGAAATCTGGACGATGGGTTTCATGCGGGAGGGCCGGCACGATAGCGCAGACCCACACGGTTTCTGCACGACAAAATTGGCGGCAAACTTCAACCTTGGCCGGCAAGTTCGCGACCGATCGCGCCCAGGCTGGCCGCGTGGTTCGAGGCCTGCTACTGCCGTATTTCCGATGAACTGGTATTACGCATCAAAAAATGAACGCAGCGGTCCCGTCGATGCCGCCGCACTCCTCGCCCTGCTCGACAACCGCACCATCGACGCCACCACGCTCGTTTGGCGCGAAGGCATGGCCGAGTGGATGCCATTCGCATCCGTCCAGGCGGAATTCTCGGCTGGAAAAATGCCCGTCGCAGCCACCGCCATTCCCTCGCCGACAGTCGGCGCCTCCGCTCCGCGTTGCGTGGAGTGCGGACTGCTTTTCCCCCGGACTCAAGTCATCGAACTCGATGGCCAATGCGTCTGCGCCGCGTGCAAACCGATCTACCTGCAAAAGCTCCGCGAAGGAGTGCCCGTCGGCGGAGGCGCCGGCGTCTGGCGGAAGAAACGCGACCTCGTCGTCGCGCTCCAGGCTCCCCTGCCCGACCGCTGCGTGAAGTGCAACTCCAGCATCCAAGGCCACCAGCGGCTGAAGCGCGACCTCTACTGGCACCACCCGGCGCTCTACATCATGATCTTCTTTCCCGGCCTTCTTTTCTACGCGCTCGTCGCCGTCCTCGTCCGCAAGCGCGCGAAACTGGAGGTGGGCCTCTGCGACCTGCATCGGTCCAAGCGCTCGCGGGCGATGCTCATTGCGTGGCTGATCTTCTTCGTCGGCATCGGCGCGTTTTTCCTCGCCGCCGCGATGCAGGGTGATCTGGCACCGGTGGCGATCGTCACCGGCATTGTCCTCGTCCTCGCCGCACTCATCGGCGGGGTCGTCAGCACGCGCATGGTCTTCGCGCGGAAGATCGACAAGACCCACGCGTTTGTCGGCGGCGTCTGCAGGGAATATCTCGAGCAGCTTCCCGAGTGGCAGGGAAGTTAGTTATTCTCCGGCAGTCCCTCGGCGTGACCGAGATTCTTCACCGGCGCGAAGATCGCGAGCACTTCGGCTAGAAGCTGCTGGTCGAGCGGCTCGGCGGCCCATTTCGCCCAGTTGCGGATGTTGTTCGGATTCGCGCTGCCGCTCACCGTGGTGGTGATGTCCTCATTCGCGAGGGAAAATTGCAGCGCGAGCTTCGCGATATCCACGCCCTTGCTCGCGCAATGCTCGGCAGCTTTGCGGGCGGCGGCTTTCACTTCTTCGGGTTCCTTGAGCCAGGCGGGCAGCGGCGCATTGGTGAGCAGGCGCGCGCTGAATGGACCGGCATTCATCACGCCGACGCCTTTCTGTTTGAGATAAGGCACCAGCTCGTCAGCGAAGCGCGTGTTTTGCAGCGTGTATTGATTGTAGCTCAGCACGCAGTCGACGTCGGTCTGGTCGAGGATGAAACGAAACGCCTTCATCGGATAACCGGAGATGCCGATGTAGCGCACTTTCCCCGACCGCTGGATCTTGCGCAGCGCCGGGATCGTCTCATCCACGATCTGCTGCATCGGCACGAACTCGATGTCGTGACAGAGCACGATGTCGAGGTGATCTGTGCCGAGCCGGTGCAGCGACACGTCGATCGACTCCGCCACTCGCCGCGGCGAGAAATCGAAGTGCGCGAGATCATAACGTCCGAGCTTCGTGCACAGCGTGTAGCTCTCGCGCGGCACGCCTTTCAAAGCGATGCCGAGCAGCACCTCGCTCATGCCGCGTCCGTAGAAGGGCGACGTGTCGATAAAGTTCAGCCCGCACTCCAGCGCGACGTGGACGCTCTGCAAAGCCTCCTCCACTTTCACACTGCGAAACTCCGCCCCGAGCGACGAAGCGCCGAAGCTGAGGATGGGAAGGTCGAGGTCGGTTTTTCCGAGGCGGCGGGTAGCGAGCATAGCGAGTTTGAAGGTCGAAGATTATGCAGTCCGGCAGCCGATGGTGATGAGCACATTCGCCCACAACGCCTGGTCGGCAGTCTGGATCGTGAGCACGTGATCGGGCGACTCGACGGCTTTGTAGAAATCCCACTTCGAGATCGGCTCGATGGGCACGGACACACCGGCCTCGGCAGTGATGGTGCGCAGCTCGCCCCACACCGGCGGCTCGCCGAAGCTGGCGTAGGGATCATCCGCGGGAATGCCCATCGTATTGAGCGCATCCACCGGCACGGCGCTGAGCAGCGCGCGCAGGACCTGTGCGACGGTAGGCACGCCGGGGATGAGTTGGAGCGAGACGAGTTCGGCGTTCGGGCCGCGCTTGTTCCAGGCGGGGTAGTTTCCATCCGCAATGAGAATGCGGCCGTGATGTCCGGTGCGCGCGGCGATGCGGAGGATGTCGGGGTGAAGGAGCGTGGTTTTGAGCATCAGATGAGCGAATTTGCTATCGAGCCCGGACCTCGCTCGCAATGAGCAAAAAGCTCCGTCGTGATTCGCCGCTCGAAGACGATTTAGTGCGGTTTGAGTTCGACGGTGCCGCTTTGCGCAGCGCCGATGAAGAAACCCGCGGCGCGATTTTCGCCCTGATGCTCGACCCCGAAAAACTTCACCGCCTTCGTCGCGCCGTCGGGAATGAAGCTGCCGCCGATCAACCCGGAGGCACGCGTCACCGTTGCTTTCACGGTGTTGGCGTTGGGTGGAACGACCGCGATTTTGTCCGCAGTTGAGACCGTCGCCTCTGCGTCGATGTCCGCGATTCCACCGCCCCGCACTTGGACAACGCCCGTACCGTGATCGTCGCCGTGTCGGTAGGTGAAAGAGTCCGTTCCGTCGAAAGTTTTGCCCGGCGTGTAACTGATCATCTTGCCGCCGATGATCGACGCCTTGCCCTTCGCGGGCGGGCTCGCAGCGGTGATCGCGATCGGGAAATCCGTCGCCGGTGAATCGTTGGCGAGCACATCGAGCTTTGTCGTTCCGCGAATGCTGAGGAGTGTCTACAAAGGCACTTTGAGGATTGACCTGGCTTTGGCCCAAGCAAACTCACGTCATCGCGATTCCTCCGCGAAGACGAAGCGGTGGAGATCATCCAGTTGTCACGCGGACCTTCAGCCGCGTCGCTTTTTCAACCGACCTTCCGAAAACTCTCGATGGTCTGACGCGCCGCCGCGAGCGGGTCGGGTAGCGGGAGAATCTCCGCCGAGAGATAGCCTGCAAAACCAATCTCCCGCAGCGCGGCGACGATGGGCGCGATCGCAGTGTGGCCGAGGCCGATGGCCTGGCGGTTGGAATCGGCGAAGTGAACGTGGCCAACGAGCCCGCCGGACTCGCGCAGGACGGCGGCGAGGTCGCGCTCCTCGATGTTCATGTGGAAGAGGTCGGCGAGGATGCGGACGTTGCGCGTGCGCAGCGTGCGGAGGAAGGCGTCGGCGTCGGCGAGGCGGTTGAAGAGGTTGGTCTCGTAGCGATTGAGAAACTCGTAGAGAAACGGAACGCCGTGCCGCGCGGCGTGTTCGCCGAGATCTTCGAGCGCTTCGCCGAGCCAGGCCAGTGCTTGCTCGCGAGTGACGTCGCCTTCCCACCGCCCCTGCATCGAGCCGAGAATGGCGGGCGCGCCGAGCGCGCCGGCCTTATCGATGATCGCGCGGATAAACTCACGGGCCTGCGCGCGGATCGCGCAGTCGGCGTGCGTGAGGGACCATTTGTTGATCACCCATCCGCCGCCGGTGCCGAGTGCGGCGATGGCGAGGGAGTGCTGCGCGGCGAGGGCTTTCACCTCCGCGAGGTCGATGGCGTCGGCGTTGGGCGGGAAGATTTCCACGGCATCGAAGCCAAGGCTGGCGGCCTGCGCGAAGGCGTCGGCGAGGCCGTTCCAAAAGACGAAGGGCCCGCCTTTGGCTTGCGGGACGAGGGAGACGGTAATGGCGGAACGCATGGGGGCGGTGACTTATATTTTAACGCAGAGACAGAGACGCGGAGGACGCAGAGAAGATCAAGCAAGGAGGTCGGGCGGTTCAGGGGGCGTGTCGGGGTCGATGAGGTTGTTCACGATGCGATAGACTCCGTCCTTGAGCACGGCGACGTGGAAATTGATGACGATGCCGAGCCGCAGATCGAGGAGGCGGAGGTAGGTAAGGACCTTCAATTTGTCGATGGCGGTGACCTGGTCCTTGGCCTTGAGGTCGACGATGACTTTGCCTTCGACAATGAGATCGGTCCGAAGGTCGGTGGAAAGCGTCTCGCCTTTGTAGATGAAGGGCACCGCACGCTGCCGGGTGAACCCGAGCCCTCGCAGGTGCAGCTCGTGGGCCATCGCCTCCTCGTACGGCTTCTCGATCAGCCCTGGCCCGATCTCGCGATGGACTTCAATCGCCGCCCCAATGATCAGCCGCGAAAGCTCATTCTCGTGCATCTCTCTTCTCCGCGATCTCTGCGCCTCAGCGT
>JBAVML010000302.1:0-15693 GCA_049690035.1 Chthoniobacteraceae bacterium | reverse complement strand
GTCGAGGACCGCGTCAGAAATGGTATCGGCGACTTTGTCGGGGTGGCCTTCGCCGACGGATTCGGAGGAAAAGATGTAGCTGCGAGACATGCGGGAGTTTTGGGTCGTTGGGGTTTGTGTTGAGGCTCCGATCGGGTCAGATAACGTATTGACCAATCATGATGCGGTGATACGTCTAATGCACAACTGCATGGCGTCAATCGTAAAATCTCTGCGCCTCGTCGCCGACGAAACCCGTCTCCGCCTGCTCCTCCTGCTGCAGACGGAGGAGCTCTCCGTGGTGGAACTCCAAGAGATCCTCGGCATGGGCCAGTCGCGCATCTCCAGCCATCTCGCGCAGCTCCGCCAGGCTGGTCTCGTGCAGGATCGGCGGGCAGGAAAAAACATTTACTACGCGCTGACCGACGATGATTCGCTCGCGCAGTTGCGCCCGATCATCCAAGCCAGCGCCAAGGAACTCCCCGAAGCCGCCCGGGACCAGGCCGCGCTCAAAGTCGCGCTCAAGAAACGCACCGATCGGACGCGCGAATACTTCAATCAGCTCGCGGGGAAATTTGGCCGCGCCTACTGCCCCGGCCGCACTTGGGATGGCGTCGCGCACCTGCTCTTCACGCTCGTGCCGGACATCGTAGTCGCCGACCTCGGCGCCGGGGAAGGCACCCTTGCGCAGCTCCTCGCCAAGCGCGCGAAGAAGGTGATCGCGATCGATAACTCGGAGAAGATGGTCGAGTTCGGCGCCGACCTCGCGAAGAAACACGGCTTCAAGAATCTCGAATTCCGCCTCGGCGATCTCGAGAACCCGCCGATCCCCGCGGGCAGCGTCGATCTGGCGCTGCTCAGTCAGGCGCTGCACCACGCGGTGAATCCGGCGAAGGCCGTCGCCGCGGCGTTTCGCATCCTAAAAAAGGGGGGGCGCGTCGCGATCCTCGACCTCGCACAGCATCAGTTTGAGGAAGCGCGCGAACTCTACGCCGACCGCTGGCTCGGCTTCGGCGAGGCGGATTTGCATCAATTCCTCGAAGGCGCCGGCTTTCACGACATCGAGATCTCGATCGTCTCCCGCGACGCGCAGGCGCCGCATTTCCAGACCGTGCTCGCGACTGGAGTAAAGTAATCGCACGCGGCCGAGGTCATGGGCGGCGAAGTGTAAATGTTTCGTTAAGGCAGGCAAAAGCCGCGTGACGCGGCGTTTTGTCCGATGAACGCGCGCCGCATCCCGCGGCCGCACCCTCGGAACTCGTAACATTCGACAAACCCATGAAACAAAACCGCACTCTCCTCGCGGCCGTGGCGCTCGCCCTCTCGGCGACCCCGCTCTTCGCGCAGGAAAATCAACCGAACCCACCGCAACGCCCGCCCCAGCCACCGCAGGGCGAAGGCGGACCTCGCCGCGAAGGCGCACCCGGCGGCAGCGCCCAGCGCCCGATGGCGGGAATCTTCGGCGCGCTCGATGCCAATCACGACGGCGCGATCGACAAACAGGAAATTGAGCACGCGGTCGATTTTCTCCAAAAGCTCGACCGCAACGGCGATGGCCGCATCACTCCCGATGAGATGCGGCCGCCCGGCGAAGGCGAACGCCGCGGCTCCCGCGAAGGCGGGCGCGGTGAAGGGCCAAGCGCGGACGGGGCGCACCATGACGGAGATCGCCCGCGGGGTCAGGGCGGAGAAGTGAAACGGGACGGCGAACATCGCCGTGGTCCCGCACAAGAAGGTCCGCAGGGCGCCGGCGAGCCTCGCGGCCAGCGTGATCAGGGCCCGCGCGCAGAGGGGCAAAGGGATCAAGGTCCACGCGGTGAGAGTCGCGGAGACCAGCAGCGCCCGGAAGGTGCGCGCCGCGACGGCGATCATCCGCGTGGTCCCGCACCGGAGGGTGCTCGGGCCGATGGTCCTCGCGACCAGCGTGGACCGGGAGATTCCGCACGGCACGATGGACCCATGCCTCCGTCGCAAGGCGACAATCGTTTTTCGCAACGCGGCCAGCGGCCTGACTTCGGTCGCGGCAATCCACGCGCGCCTTGGGAAGGCAGAATGCGTCGTGGGGAATTCGGACAGCCAGGGCCCATGGCGATGGGCCCGCGGATGGAAGCACGGCGCCGGATGTGGTCGATGATGGGTCGGGAGCGCTTCGGCCAGCCCGAATTCCGCAACGATCCCGGTGCGCGCCCTCCGATGGGCAGCCCGGGGCAGATGCCGCGGCCAAACTTTGACAGCCCCGCAGGCGGACCTCAGCCGCAGGGGCCGGGCGGAATGCACCGACCCGAAGGCATGCGCGACCGCGGTGGCAATGGCGCTCCGCGCGGCCCGCAGGGTGGCCCGGGACAATTCCATCCTCGGGGACGTGGTCCCGACCGCCAGGAGCCCGGGCAGATGCAACGCCCAAATTTTGACGGACCGCAAGGCGGGCCACAGCCTCAGGGACCTGGCGGGATGCGCCCACCCGAGGGAGGGCGCGGGGGACCTGAGGAAGGCGAGCGCGGCCCGCGGGGGCCGCTGCCGCCGGGCGTGCAGTGATCGAGACGGATTAGAAATCCGTCCTGCTTTCAAAGCCCTCCGCCTCACGGCGGAGGGTTTTTTTGCGCTTCGGAGTTGGAGTGCACGAGGCGACGCGGCAGTTTTCGCGGGATGAAATTCGCCGCCACCGTCCTGCTGCTGTGCACCACGCCGCTCTTCGCGGCTCCGTGGACGCTCGTGAAGAGTGAAACGCGGCCGGCGCCGGCGGGGCTCGCCTTCCGCGAAGCGCGCGTCACGGATGGCTCGACGGAAGCCGTCATCTACCAGGTCGGCTTCGCGCCGAAGACGCATGCTTTCGCGGTGATGGACAATCCGGACGGCGCCTACGATCTCGGCAGCGCGTGTGCCAAACGCGGCGCGCTGGCCGGCGTGAATGGCGGTTATTTTCAACCCGATCGCACGCCGCTCGGACTGGTGGTGCGTCAGGGCGCGCAGCTTCATCCGCTGGAAAAGTCGCGGCTGCTCAGCGGTGTGATCAGCGTTACCCCGAACGCGGTCGCGATCCAGCGCACGGCGGCGTTTAAGCCCACGCCTGCCGTGCGCGAGGCGTTGCAGGCCGGGCCGTTTCTCGTCGAGGGCGGGAAGAAGATCGCCGGGCTGAATGTCACGAAAGGCGCGGCGCGCACCGTGGTCTATCAAGACGCCGTCGGACGCGCGGGCTTTCTCATTTGCAAAAGCGTCTCGCTCGCCGAGATGGCCGACATCCTCGCGACCGCGGCGAATTTTCCGGAAGGCAAAATCATCCGCGCGCTCAACCTCGACGGCGGCAGCTCGACCGCGCTGTGGGTGCGCGGCGAGCCGCCCTTTTACCAACGGGAATGGAAGAGCGTGCGGAACTACCTCGCGATCGTGCCGCGGTAGCGGATCAGACGTGCACGCGGCGCTCCCAGGCGTCCACGACGGCGAGAAGCGATGTGCGGACCGCGGGCTCTCGGATCAATTCGCGGGAGATGAAAGCGCGGCAAAGCTGCGCTTTCATCGCACGGTCGAACGCCGGAGTTCCTAGCCACAAGATCAACTTCGTCAGCGCGAGTCGGCGTGCGCGGCGTTTGAGCCACTTCGCGTCAGCCCACGCAGCGAGGGCCGAGGCCAGAGGCTCGTCCAGGCCCGCCCGAAGCAGTTCGGCGCCGAGGTCGGGATCCGCAGCTTTCGCCGGCGGATCGTTCGGGCGAGTGGAGCGTGTAGGCATTTCGCACATCCGCCGCAAGTGATCGAGTGATACGCCGGATCCGGACGATGCCCGCCTCTCCGACCGCGGGGAAGCGACCCGGAAGCAAGCTACGTGCTCTTGAGCCAGGACCGCTGGGGCAAAGGCGGGCTGGATAATTTCACGCCGGGCGATCATGACGTTTTCCGCTTCGTCCCACACCACAAAGGCCGCGCCTTCGCAGAGCAGATTGTGCTGCTTGGCCAGCGCGAGGGCGGGGGCGGACGCGCCGCTGGCGATCAGCGTTTCGATGCGCTGGCGCGCCCAAAGCAGCTTCAGCGCGGCGTTGTGGGTCGGCACTGGCGTGAGCGGAAATTGATAGCGTTCGCCGCTGCCCAGCACACCGGAGATTTCGAGCGGCGCGGGGGTGCCCCGGCGGAAGGCGAGGTCGATGACCTGTCCGGCGTAGAGATTCGGAAGGCGCGAGGTGGCCAGCTCCCAGCCGTGGTTTGCGGTGAGTTGCGTCAGCACCGGCCGACGGAGGCGATCGCCGAGACCCGCGACAGTGGCGGCGATGTCGTCGTTGGGCGTTTGCAGCCAGCAGTCACCGCCGTGCTGTCTGGCGAGGCGCTGGAGGAAGGCGTCGTTGACCGCGGTGTCGATGCCGAAGACGTGGACCGTGACGGCGGGGTGGCGGGCGAAGCAGGCGAGGATTTCGGCTTCGTTCCCGACCTGGCCGTCGGTCACGAAAATGACGGTCGCTGGCCGTTCGGGGGAATGTTCCGCGATTTTCGCGAGCACATGCTGCGCGGCGGGAAGCACCTCCGTGCCGCCCGCGACGCCCCGCTCGACGAGGCGCACGAAGGCCCGGTCCTTGAGCACGCGCGGGGCGGGGAGCGGAGCCTCGGCGAAATCGAGAAAGCTCGACTCGAAAAGCGTGATCCACACGCGATCGCGCGCGCCGAGCACTTTCACGAAACCGGTCAGGGCCGCGCAGGTCTTCGTCCATTTACTTCCCTCCATGCTGCCCGAGCGATCGACTAGGAAATAGACATCCTGCTCGAACGAATCCGACACGCCCACCTGCGCCGGCGCGCGCAGTTGCACGAGCGCGAACGTCTCGCCGCCGTCCCAAAAGGTCCACGCGCGCGGCGCGAGCTTCGCTTCCTGCGGCTCCTCCCACGCGACGACGAGATCGCGATCGGGCACCGCGCCGCCCGTCGCCAGCGCGACGTCGTAAACCTCCGTGGCCGCGTGAACGAGCAGCCGATGCGTGGGCGACGAAAGCGTGCCTCCGGCGACATCCGCCGACGCGATGGCTCCTTCGGCGGCGAAGTAGGCGGCGTCGGGATGCAGCGCATCGATGCGCGGCGGCGTGAGGCGTGAAGCATCGGGCACTTGATCGGTGTCATCGACCGTGCCCCGGCCGGAAAGTGAGCGCAGGAGCGGCTTGCCGGGAATGTAACGCACGCCAGGACAGACCGGGATGCGCAACCGCTGCTGCGCGGCGATGCGCTCCAGCGTTTGGAAATAGGCGAAGCGAATCACCACCACGTCCTGCGGCTGGAGATTGCCGAGCGAGAGGGTGAAGAGATTGTCGCGCTCCGCCTCGACGAGCGCCGCACGATGACCAGCCGCGGTCTGCTCGACGAAGATGCGCCTTGCGTCCTCTTTTGCCTCCACCTTCGCGCGGATGACGCGCCCATTCACATGCATCTCGCAGCGATACACCGCCGCGCCGGAGGGCAGCGGGAAGGTGTAGGTGCAGTCGAGCGGCTGCGCGTGGCTCTGGTGAAAGATTTGATCGATCTCCACGCTCGCGACGCCGGCGGTCACGTCGAAGCGGCACTCGACGCCTTTCAGCGGGAGGGTGATTTTGGTCTGCTCGAGCCAGGCGACGAGGCCGAAGGCTGCGGTCGTTTCGGATTCCATGCGATTCATGCGGTTCTCTTTTTGGGTTTCTGCGGGGCTGAATGCAGCGCACGCAGAATTGCTTCGCGTTGCGCTGCGGAAAGGGTGGTGCCGCGGCGGGAGACGATCATGAAGTCGTCATCGAGTGGGGTAACGCGCCAGAGTTCGTCGCCGGCGGGCATCGGGAGTCGATTGGCGGGGAAGGCGCGGCGGGATTCGGCGAGCCCGTGCTTTTGCACCTCGCGCAACTCGGCGACAGTGCGACCAAAGAGCAGTTCGCGAATGCGCCGCAGAGGCAGACCTTGCGCCTGGAGGAGCCGGATCGCGATGAGCTGGAGAAAGTGCTTTTCGCCAAAACCGCGGCCGCTGCTCTCCGGCGCGTCGAGCAAACCGATGGTGCGGTAGAAGCGGATGTTTCGCTCGGTCACGGCCTCGCCAGCCTGGCCGTTGGCCGGCGCGATGCCGTGCTCGGCACACCAGGCGTTCACCTGGTCGGCGAGTTCGGAGACGGAGCAGAGTTCGTAGATCACGCTGCACCATGGCACTGTGACAGTGTTACTGTCAAACAATGATTTTTGGGGTGCGCCTTTTGGTGGGAAAAGTTTCCTACGGCACGACCACGAAGGCCCGCGACCGCCCGCGGCAGATGAGGAGGAGTGCTTTGTCGTCGCGGCCCAGCGTTTGCGTGGCGCGCTCGAAATCCTCGACGCTTCGCACGGGGCTGCGGTTGATCTCCTCGATCACGTCGCCGACGCGCAGCTTCTCGGCGAGCACCGAGGTGGGCTGGATCTGCACGATCGCCACGCCGGCGACATCGGGCGGTAGCGCGTCGCGCAGAGTCGCCGGGATCGCCGCCACTTGCACCGCCGCGAGCGGATGCTGTTCGGCGGGCGGACGCAGCCCGGGCGGTTTCGGCGCGGAAGGCGTCTGCGGCGCACGGGACATCCCCGGCCCGGCCGGCGCCTCGGCGACGGTTGTGGAGAGTGTGATCATCTGCCCTCCGCGCCAAATGCCGAGCTCGACCTTCCCGTCGATCTCCATCTCTGCGATCCGGCTCCGCAGCGCGATAATATCCGCGACCGGGCGTCCATTGAAGGTGCGGATGACGTCGCCGGGTTTGAGTCCGGCTTTCTCCGCCGGCGACCCCGGGAAGACATCGACCACGGCCGCACCCGCGGTATCGGGCACCCCGAGCGAGCGGGCCGTCGCGCGGTTCAGATTGGTCATCTCCACGCCCAGATAGCCGCGGACGACGCGTCCATTTTTCAGCAGACTCTCGAGCGTCCGGCGGGCGGTGTTGGCGGGAATGGCGAAGCTGATCCCGAGCCACGCGCCTTGGTCGGAGGTCGAGTAGATGGCGCTGTTGATGCCCACGATTTCACCGCGGAGATTGAGCAGGGGGCCACCGGAATTTCCCTGGTTCACCGCCGCATCGGTCTGGAGAAATTCGACGCCGCTATCCCGCATGGCTCGCCGCCCCTTGGCACTGACGATGCCTTGCGTGACGGATTCCTGAAAGCCGAAGGGATTGCCGATCGCGAAGACGAGCTGGCCGACCCGGACCTGGTCGCTGTCGCCAAAGGGCAGCGGCTCGATATTCTTCGCGTCGATCTTGAGCACGGCGATGTCGGTCATTTCATCGGACCCGATGAGCTGCGCCGGCTCGACGCGCCCGTCGGTGAGCTGCACCTCGATCTTCTCCATGTTGGCGATGACATGGTTGTTCGTGAGAATGTGCCCTTCGCGCGAAACGATGACGCCCGAGCCGAGCGAACTCTGCTGGCGCTCGATCGGCCCGCGATTGATTCGATTCGGAAAAAAGAACTCCAGCGGATTGATCTGCTGCTGAAGCCGCACGGTGCGCGACGAAGTGATGCTGACGACCGACGGCACGACGGCATCGACCAGGCGCGAATATTCCGCATCGAGCGCGGCGAGCACCTGCACATCCTTCACGTCGAGCTTCGGACCCGTCGCGGGGGTGTAATGCACCGCGACCGCCCGGCCATTTTCATTTGCGACGCGGTAGTAGCGATAGGCGCCGAAGACGAGCAGCGCGGAAAGCAGGAAGATGAAGAAGGAGCGGCGCATCAGGAAATGACCAAAGGAAAATGACCAGTGACCAAGGTGAAGAGAAAGCCCAATGACGCTCGATTTTGGTCACTGGGCATTCTCCATTGGTCATTGTTCAACTCACTTGCGAAAGAATGAGCTTCCTCTCCGCGGCCAGCAACGTGCGGTACGGCTGATTCTCCGGCTGCTCCAGTTGCGGATCGCGCTCGAAGAGCAGGAAGGCGGCGTTGCGGGCGAGGCGCATGAGTTCGTGATCGGCGAGCGGGTCGCCGAGCTTGAGCGGCGGCAGGCCGCTCTGCGCGGTGCCGAGGATGTCGCCGGGACCGCGCAGCCGCAGGTCCGCTTCCGCGATTTCGAAACCGTCGCCGGTGCGTTCGAGCGTGGCCAGCTTTTCGAGCGCGGCGGCTTCAGCTTTCGCGGAGCGGAGGAGAATGCAGTAGCTCTTGTGTTCGCCGCGGCCGATGCGTCCGCGGAGCTGGTGAAGCTGCGCGAGGCCGAAGCGCTCGGCGTTTTCGATGAGCATGATATTCGCGTTCGGCACGTCGATGCCGACTTCGATCACGGTGGTGGCGATGAGCGCCTTCGTTTCGCCCCGGCGGAAGCGCTCCATGATCGCCTCTTTTTCCTCCGCGGGAATGCGCCCGTGCAACAGCTCGCATTTCATCGGCGCGAGCAGCTCCTGCCATTTGCCGATCTCCGCCGCCGCCGCCTTGCTCTCGAGCTTCTCGGATTCATCGATGAGCGGATAAACGATGTAAGCCTGTCGACCCGCTTCAAGATGCTCGCGGATGAACTTCGCGGCGTCGTTCAGCTTCCCGGCCTCGCGCACGGCGGTGACGATCTTGCCGCGGTTCTTCGGCAATTCGTCGAGCACCGATACATCGAGATCCCCGTAGAGCGTCATGGTCAAAGTGCGCGGGATCGGCGTGGCGGTCATTACCAACACATCCGGCGCCGCCCCCTGTGCCCGCAACCGCGCCCGCTGGAGCACGCCGAATTTGTGCTGCTCGTCGATCACCGCCAGCCCGAGCCGCGTGAAGCCCGCACCTTCATAGAGGAGCGCATGCGTGCCGATGAGGATGTGCGGCTCGGTCGCTTCATTCGCGGAGAAAAGAGGAAGTGAACCGCCGTCCTCGCGGCGGTCCGCCGTGCGGAGGGCGACACGCAGGCCGAGGGGTTCGCAGAGGCGGTGGAGATTGAGATAGTGCTGCTCGGCGAGGATCTGCGTGGGCGCCATCAGCGCGGCCTGGTAGCCGGCTTCCACGGCGAGGAGCATGGCGCTGAGCGCGACGAGCGTCTTGCCGCTGCCGACGTCGCCGTGGAGCAGGCGGTTCATCGGGCGCGGTGCCGCGAGGTCGACGCGAATCTCCGCAATCGCGCGCTGCTGCGCTCCGGTGAGCGGAAAAGGCAAACCGGCGTGCAACCGGCTCATCAATTCATCCGAGGCGGCATGCACGGCGCCGGGCTGCGCGGAGTGCTCGGCGCGCTTGGCTGCGATGCTGAGCTGCATGGCAAAAAACTCCGTGAGCACGAGGTGCCGCCGCGCCTTCGCCAGGGCTTCCCAGCTTTCCGGAAAATGAATCTGCCGCAGCGCCCACCACCGAGGCGTCGGATCGAGCGCCGGCGGGATGATCGGCTCGACGGTGTCATCCTCCAGCCGCTCCAGCACGTCCCACACGATGCGCCGCAGCATTCGCGCCGACAGCCCTTCGGTCGCGCGATGGATGGGCACGATGCGCTGGAGATGAATGGAAACCTCGGCGTCATCCTCCACCACCTCGAACTCGGGATGCGCGATGATCACGCTCGTCCCGCTCCGCTTCGGCTTGCCGTAAACAACGACGCGATGCCCGTTCGCGATCATCTTCTCAACCCAGTGCGCATTGAACCAGCGGCAGACGAGCGGCGAGCTGAGCGCATGCGCATTCTCCTCCTCGAGCACCACGTCGAACATTTTTTGCCCACCGCGGATGCGGCGCAGATTCGTTTTTTTCACGATGCCGCAGAGGCACACCGGCTCGTCGGTATCACCGTTCGGGAAACGATCGAACTGATTGCGGTCTTCGTAGCGTTTCGGGAAATGCGTGAGCACATCGCCGACTGTCACCAGCCCAACGCGCACGAGCTGGCGCACGCGCGGCTGCGCGAGCCAGTCGAGTTCGGCGAGCGGCGTGGAGAGATCCATTCGCCGGTAGCTAAACGGCTCGGCGCGCCGCTGTCGAATCCGCCGAATTCATTCCCCCGCGGGATATCCCCACGATCCCTTACATGAAAGTCCCGCGAGCGCGAGGCAGCGATCCTGCTAAGGGAGAAATCGAAGGTGTGAACTGCAGGTTGACCCAACGGTCTTCCTCGCTAGCGTGCCGCCCTTCGTGCCGAAAAAACCATGAACAAAATCCTCCGCATCCTCCTGTTCCTCATCGTGTTGTGCTGCATCGCGCAACCCGCCCGAGCTGCTGAAGATTCGCTGATCGATCGCACCACGGCGCGCGCTCTCTCGCTCGATGAAGCGGTGATGTTCGGCCCGCAGGCCGGCAAGTATCGCTACGACAATCGGATGATTCGCGCCGCGCAGATCGCGCAAGCTCGCGCCCATCGGCGCTCCGGAAATCTCTGCTGGCGCTACGTGAAGACCGCTCTGCTTTCGGCTGGCGCGGTGGATTCGTATCCCAAATCCACTTTCGCCAAGCAGGCTGCGCAGGAATTGCCCCGCAGCTACGGCTTCCGCAAGATCCGCTGCCGCGATCCATTTCGCGCGCCGATCGGGTCGGTGCTCGTGTACGGCGGCGCCGACGCGGGTCACGTGGAGATCCGCACGGCCAACGGATATGCGAGCGACTTCACTTCGCCCACGCCCTACCTCAAGAGGCCGCTCATCGGAATCTTCGTCAAGCCCAACACTTGAGTGCGGTCATCAGGCTCCGTGTCGTTCCGAATGCGAAGCGGAGCGAAGTGGTCGGTATCCACGGCGATGCGATCAAGGTGAAGGTGCAGGCGCCGGCGATGGATGGAAAAGCAAACGAGGCGTTGCTCGAATTCCTGGCGGAAAAGATGGCCGTCCCGCGCCGCGCGGTGCAGCTCATCGCGGGGGAAAAATCGCGCGACAAGACCGTCAGCATCGCGGAGCTCGATGTTGATGCGGCCCGGCGAAGATTGCTCGGCGGCGACGCAAGTTAACGCACTTCCAACGTCCCGCGCGTAACGCCGAGCTGCGTCTGCGCGCGCAAGGCCCGCCAGGAATCGGCCGCTTCGGACTCGCCAGCGAGAAGCGCCTGGTAAGCGCGAATCGTCCTCGCGGCTTCGGCAGCATCCTCCTCGAGAAGTTCGATGCGAAAGTCGCGCAGCCCGGCGTCTTGCAGTGCCGAAAAGAAGCCGGCGCCGGTTTGCGCCACCGCATTGAAGAGCGTGTTGCGGCAGCCGACATCGGCGCGCAGCGGGTGCTCCATGCCCACGCGGTCGCGCAGATGCACGCGATGCTTTTCGCACGGACGCCCGCAATCGAGGAACGACGTGCCCTTCGACATGAAAGCTGCGTAGACGCAGTGCTCCATGTGAAACATCGGCATGTGCTGGTGCAGTGTGAGTTCGAACCACACCGGCGGCGCAGCGGCGAGCAGATCGAGCACCTGTTCGATGTTCAGATCGTAGCTAATCGTCAGACGCTCGAGCCCCTGTTCGATGAGGTATTGCGCGGTGAGCGGGTTCGCGACGTTCAACGAGAAGTCGCCAATCCGGCGGAGCGCGCTGCTGCGAAAGAAGTCGATCGCGCCGAGATTGCGGATCAGGACTCCGTCCGGCGCAGCGTTCTCGATCAGCTTGAAGAAGCCTTCCTCGCCGGCTTTCTGAATCCGCGGAGTCGCGAGGAAGATCTGCGCTCCACCGCCCGCCTCGCGGACTAGCGCGACGGCATCCTTTCCCCGGCGGACGTCTTCAAAATCGACATAGACCTCGCCCACGCCGGCCGCGAGTGCGGAGCCGAGTTGCTCCATGGATCGGCACAACACCCGCAGCATCGCCGTCGACGCCGGTGCGCGTTTAGCCGCGGCCATCGGTGCGAGGATTTCCGCGACCGAGATCGCGCGCTCGGGCCGCTGCGCTTCACGGTTCGCGTCGAGTTGAAAGACGAGTTCGCGTCGCACGCGATTGAGTTCGCCGATCGGGAGAATGACCTCGCCGTCGAGCTCGTTGCGAAATTCGCACAGCTCGTATCCGCTTTCGCCGAAACGCCCGAGATGATCACGAAGCTTCTCCGTGGTGAGTGGTGCCGTGCGCGCCGCTTGCAGCGCGATCGTGGAGATGACTGAAGCGCAAAGAGCGTCGCCCGGGAAGCTCGCGCTCAGCGCGAGCGGCTCGCCGGCCCGGCCACTCACGCGCAGATCCACCGGCACGCGGCGGCGCGGCTCGATGCGGCCGGCGAACGATTGCTGCAGGCGTTTGTTGAGCGCGGGATCATCGGTCTTCCACACGCGGTCGCCGGGCTTGAGCCGCGCGAAGTCGAGGTGATCGTGCTGAAAGAAGAGGCGCGCGCCTTTCACCCCAAAGATGCGGCCACCCTGCTCCGCATCGGTGTCACCGCCGGTGTCGAAGACGACGCCATCACCCGGCTTCAGTTCAACCGCGGATTTCAATTCCACGAAATCGCGGCCCACGTGCTCGATTCGCCCAGCGAAGGCGCCGCGCTTTTTCCCGAAGCGGGCGGAGACGAGCTCCTGATGATTTACGCCGTGCATCCAGCCGGAGTACAGCCCACGCGAGAACGCCATCTCGAGCTGGTAACGCTCCCCCACTCCCTCCTGAAACTCCCGCTCCGCGAGCGCGGCGTCGATGGCCTTGCGATAGACTTGGCTTACCGCCGCCACGTATTCCGGCGACTTCAACCGGCCCTCGATTTTGAAGCTCACCACGCCGCGCTCGAGCAGCGCCGGGATTTCGTTCACGGCCGCGAGATCCTGCGGCGAAAGCAGGTAGCGCCGATCGCCGAGATCGCGCACCGCGCCATCGACGATGAGTTTATACGGCATCCGGCAGGCTTGCGCACACTCGCCGCGATTCGCGCTGCGCTGTCCGAGCGATTCGCTGGTCAGACATTGGCCGCTGTACGCGACGCAGAGCGCGCCATGCACGAAGACCTCCAGCGGCATGCGCGCCGCATCGAATTTCTCCAGCTCGCGCAGCGAAAGTTCCCGCGCCAGCACCACACGCTCCACCCCGAGCGCACGGGCAAACTCCGCGCCTTCCGGCGACGTGATCGTCATCTGCGTCGAAGCGTGAATCGGCAACTCCGGCGTGAGCGCGCGTGCCAACCGGACCAGCCCCACGTCCTGTACGATGAGCGCATCGACGCCCGCGCGATTGAGCAGCCGCAGGTAGTCCGCCGCGGCCTCCAGTTCGCCGGTGAAGACGAGCGTGTTGAATGCGACGTAGGTCTTCACCCCGTGCCGATGGCAAAAGCTCACGACCTCCGGGAGTTCCGCCTCGCTGAAATTATCCGCTCGCAAGCGCGCGTTGAAGCGCGGCAGCCCGAAATACACCGCGTCCCCGCCATTCGCCACCGCCGCGCGCACGCAGTCCCAGTTGCCGGCGGGAGCGAGGAGTTCGGGATGTGCGGCTGGATTCATCGGATCGCTAACAAGCCACGAAAGGCCGCCGGCGGCATCCGCTATTTACCGGCCGGTTAGCGATAGCCGTCGATCCGGCGCAGGAACGCATCCCAACGCGGACCGGGGCGGCCATGCTCGAGGATGATGCGCGGGCAGTTCTTCATGTTGCCGTGGAAGTGCCATTGCGGCCAGTGGTAGTGCGGCACCACGTGATCGAGCGGAATGCCCTGGTCGTTCAACAGCCACGCGGTGAGCCGGGCCGCGCGATCGATCGCCGCCGCCTGTCGCGCGGGATTCCGAAACTCGCAGATCTCGATGCCGATGCTCGTCTTGTTGCCCGGGCCGTCGTGATCGGCGTGCTCGCCCTGGATGTTCAATGGCAGGCTCTGCACCGCGACCTGATCGTCCACGCTGAAGTGCCAGGTCATGTAACCCGTCCGGTTCCACTTGGAGCGCCCGCGGAAATTTCCCGCGGCCATACCGCGCGCGTGCAGCATCGCGCCGGCATTGGGGCTGTCGGTGCTGTGGATGGTGATGTATTTCGCGCGGAGCGGGAACTCAATGTGCCGCCCGACGCGGCCGGCCGGCACGATGAGCTGCTGCAAGTTCACCGCCGCCGGCGCGGCGCTCTGGCCACGCACGGCACCGGCGGTCTTCCGCTCGTGGGTCGCGCAGCCAGTGATGAGCGACGCACCAAGCGCGAGGATGAGGACAGCGTAGGTTTTCACGGCGCGCATCCTAGCGAGGCTCAGTGTCCCGACAAGGCTCGCCACCGAGTTCGTCAACCCGCGCGATTCAGTGCGCTGAGCACGGCTTTGATCGACGCCAGTTCGATATTTGTATCCACGCCAGCACCCCACCGCGCGGATCCGTCGGGTTGCTTGATTTGAATGTAGGAGATCGCGCTGGAATCCGTGCCGGAGCTCAGGGCGTGCTGTTTGAAATTTGAGACTTCGATCTTCGGCGCCCCGGCCGCCAGCAAGGCATGGACGAAGGCGGCAATGGGGCCGTTGCCTTCGCCGGTGAGTTTCAAGTCCGCGCCCGCACGACGGACCGAGGCACGGCATTGGAAGACGCCGTCCACGCCATCGGCGTGAAAATGCACGAGCTCCCAAGGCTCGAAGCGATCCACGTATTCTTTCCAAAACATCGCCTTCAACTCCGTCGCCGTGACTTCGCGCCCGAGCGTGTCCACGGCGTCGTTCGCGATCGGGCCGAATTCGCGCTGCATGTCCTTCGGTAGCTCCATGCCGAACTCACTCTCGAGCAGATACGCGACGCCGCCCTTGCCGCTCTGACTGTTCACCCGGATGACCTCGCGGTACTCGCGGCCGAGATCGCGCGGATCGATGGCGAGATAAGGCACGTCCCAAGCCGTGCGTCCGCCCTTTTCCCACTCCGCGAGTCCCTTCTTGATCGCATCCTGGTGCGAACCGGAGAAGGCCGTGAACACCAGCTCTCCAGCGTACGGCTGCCGCGGCGGCACGATCATGCCGGTGCACCGCTCGTAGATTTCGACCAGCTTGTTCAGCTCGCGAAAATCGAGCCCGGAGTCGATGCCGTGCATGTGCAGATTCATCGCGACGATGACGACGTCGAGATTGCCCGTGCGCTCACCGTTGCCGAAGAGCGTGCCCTCGACCCGCTCCGCGCCGGCCAGCATTCCCAGCTCGGTGGCAGCCACACCGGTGCCGCGATCGTTGTGCGTGTGCAGGCTGATGATCACCGACTCGCGGTTTTTCAAATTGCGACCCATCCATTCGATCTGATCCGCGTACACGTTCGGTCCCGCGACCTCCACAGTGTCCGGCAAATTCAGGATCATCTTCCGCTCCGGCGTAGGCTGCCACACGTCCATCACCGCCTCGGAGATCTCCTTCGCAAAATCGAGTTCCGTCGCGGAAAAACTCTCCGGCGAATACTGCAAGCGCACATCGGTCCCAGCCAGTCGCGGCAGCCGATCCTTGATCCACTGCGCACCGCGCACGGCAACTTTGATGATCTCATCTTTCTCCAGCCCGAACACGACGCGACGCTGCGCCGGCGAGGTGGAGTTGTAGAGATGAATGATTACGCGCTTGGCTCCGATGAGCGATTGCACGGTCTTCTCGATGAGATCTTCCCGCGCCTGCACGAGGCATTGGATCGTCACGTCGTCCGGGATGCGCCCTTCCTCGATCAGACGGCGGTTGAATTGAAACTCGGTGTTCGACGCCGAGGGAAAACCGACCTCGATCTCCTTGAAGCCGCATTTCACCAACGCGTCGAAGAGCTCGAGTTTTTGCGAGACGTTCATCGGCACGGCCAGCGCCTGGTTTCCGTCGCGAAGATCCACGCTGCACCAGATGGGCGCGTGGGTGATGGTGCGGCTGGGCCATTGCCGATCGGACAGGGCGATCGGCGGGAAGGGACGATATTTACGGATGGGCTGAGAAGTCATGACTGCAG